>NZ_LOYC01000034.1:0-317160 GCF_001524725.1 Burkholderia sp. MSMB1072 | reverse complement strand
ACATCAAGGACCCGACGCAGAACATCGTGTGGGTCACGCCCGAAGGCGGCGGCGGGCCGAATTACCCGAACATGTAAGCTGCCGAAACGCGCCGCCACGAGCGGCGCGTTTCGTTTGGTCGCCGCACACCGCCGCAAACGAAACGGGGCGCTGCATCATGCAGTGCCCCGCTTGCATTCATCGTTCGACGGTCGAGACGGCGCGCGCTGCGCCCCGCCTGCTCGTATCAGGTCGCGCTGCCGGAGATCTTCGGCGTCGGCGTCTCGACGTCGCCGCACTGCGCACGGTGACGCAGCGCATGGTCGATCAGCACCAGCGCGAGCATCGATTCGGCGATCGGCGTCGCACGAATGCCGACGCACGGATCGTGGCGACCGAAGGTTTCGACCGTCGCCTCTTCACCGCTCTTCGTGATCGAGCGGCGCGGCGTGCGAATGCTCGACGTCGGCTTGATCGCGATCGACACGGTGATGTCCTGCCCCGTCGAAATCCCGCCGAGCACGCCGCCCGCGTGGTTGCCGACGAAGCCGGCCGGCGTCAGTTCGTCGCCGTGCACCGAGCCGCGCTGCGCGACGCTGTCGAAGCCCGCGCCGATCTCGACGCCCTTTACCGCGTTGATGCTCATCATCGCCTTCGCGATATCGGCATCGAGCCGGTCGAACACCGGTTCGCCCCAGCCGACCGGCACGCCCGACGCGACAACGTCGATGCGCGCACCGATCGAATCGCCGTCCTTGCGCAGCGCGTCCATGTATGCCTCGAGCTCCGGCACGACCGCCGCGTTCGGCGAGAAGAACGGGTTCTCGTGCACGTGCGACCAGTCGACGAACGGCACGTCGATTTCGCCGAGGCCGCTCATGTAGCCGCGCACCTCGACCCCGAAGCGCTCGCGCAGCCACTTCTTCGCGACCGCGCCGGCGCCGACGATCGGCGCGGTCAGGCGCGCGGACGAGCGGCCGCCGCCGCGGTAGTCGCGGATGCCGTATTTCTGCCAGTAGGTGTAGTCGGCGTGGCCGGGACGGAACGTCTCGACGATGTTGCCGTAATCCTTGCTGCGCTGGTCGGTGTTGCGGATCAGCAGCGCGATCGGCGTGCCGGTCGTCACGCCTTCGAACACGCCCGACAGGATCTCGACCTCGTCGGCCTCCTGCCGTTGCGTCACGTGCCGCGACGTGCCCGGCTTGCGGCGATCGAGCTCGACCTGGATGTCGGCTTCGGTCAGCCCCATCCCCGGCGGGCAGCCGTCGATCACGCAGCCGATCGCGGGACCGTGCGATTCGCCGAAGGTCGTGACAGTGAAAAGCGTGCCGAGGGTATTGCCGGACATGATGGAACCGCCCAAAGAGAAATGGGCAAACCGATGCACTGCCGGGGCCGCAGGCAGGTCGATCGTTTGCCGGTCGAGAAAAGAGGTAAACCGCTATTATGCCAGCCGTCCCGGCCCTGCGGGCCGCCCGACCGCCGGCCACGCACAGGCTGCGTGCATGCGCGGCCCACGAAGGCGCGTCCGAGCGCCCGCCCCAGCCCGGACGCCGCCGAATGCCCGCGCGTTGCCGGCCCGGCGCCCGCCTACTTCCGCGCGCCGCGCAACTCCGCCACCGCCGCCTGCAACGCCTCGGGCGTCGCCACCGACGCCGGGATCGGCTCGCCGACCGCCAGCGTCAGCCGGCTCATCGCGCCGCGCTTGATGGGACGCGGCATCCGCGCATCGGTATGCCGCGAGAAATAGCTGCCCCACAGCCCGCGCAGCGCCATCGGGATCACCGGCGCCGGCGTGCGGTTCAGGATCTCGGTGATGCCGTGGTGGAACGTGTTGATGTCGCCCGTCTTCGTCAGCTTGCCCTCGGGGAAGATGCACACGAGTTCGCCGTCCTTCAGCGCGGCCTCGCACAGGTCGTACGCGCGCGCGAGCATCGCGGGATCCTCGTGACGCGGCGCGATCGGGATCGCCTTCGCATGCCGGAATACCCAGCTCGCGAAACGCGTCTTGAAGATCCGGTGATCCATCACGAAACGAATCGGGCGCGGGCTCGCGGCGGCCAGCACGAGCGCATCGACGTAGCTGACGTGGTTGCACACGAGTACCGCGGCGCCTTCCGCCGGGATCCGCTCCGCGTGCACGAGGCGGATCCGGTAGAAGGTGTGCACGAGCACCCACGCGACGAAGCGCAGCAGGAACTCGGGCACGAGCAGGTAGATATACGTCGCGACGATCACGTTCAGCAGCGCGGTGACGAGGAACAGCCCCGGAATGTCGACGCCGGCCTTGGTCAACCCCATCGCCATGACGGCCGACAGGATCATGAACAGCGCGTTCAGGATGTTGTTCGCGGCGATGATCCGCGCGCGGTGCGTCGGCGCGCTGCGGCTCTGGATCAGCGCATACAGCGGCACGCTGTAGAAGCCGCCGAACATCGCCAGCAGGAACAGATCGGCCAGGATCCGCCAGTGGCGCGCACCGGCCAGGAATTCGCCGACCGACAGCAGATGGCCGGGCGACGGCAGCGCGCGGCTCGCGAAATACAGCTCGATCGCGAACACGCTGATGCCGATCGAGCCGAGCGGCACGAGGCCGATCTCCACGCGCCGCTGCGACAACCGCTCGCACAGCAGCGAGCCGAGGCCGATGCCGACCGAGAACGTCGCGAGCAGGATCGTGACGACGTCGGGGCTCGCGGACAGCACGTCCTTCGCGAAATTGAAGAACGACGTGAGGAACGTCGCGCCGACGAACCACAGCCACGAGATACCGAGCAGGCTCAGGAACACCGTGCGGTTCTGGCGCGCGAGGCCGAGGTTGCGCCAGGTCTCGCTGACCGGGTTCCAGTTGATCACGAGGTCGGGCTGCGGCGCGGGCGTCGACGGCACGCGCTGCGCGACGAGCCGCCCGGCCAGCGCGATGACCACGACGCTCACCGCGAGCACGCGCTCGCCGCTGCCGTCGATGCCGGCCGCCGCGCCGCCGATGATCGTGCCGATCAGGATCGCGATGAACGTGCCCATCTCGACGAGACCGTTGCCGCCGACCAGTTCGTGTTCGCCGAGATGCTGCGGCAGATACGAATACTTGACGGGCCCGAACAGCGTCGAGTGCATCCCCATCATGAACGTGCACAGATACAGCAGCGTCGCGCTGTGCGTGACGAAGCCGGCCGCGCCGACCACCATCAGCACGATCTCGAAGGACTTCACGAAGCGCGTGAGGGTCGCCTTGTCATACTTGTCGGCGATCTGGCCGGACGTCGCCGAGAACAGCACGAACGGCAAAATGAAGATCGCGGAAATCAGGAACGCGGCCGTCTTCGCATCGACGCCGGAGAACCGCGCGGTGTGATACGTGACGAGCGACGTAAAGCCGATCTTGAAGACGTTGTCGTTCAGCGCGCCGAGGAACTGGGTCGTGAAGAACGGCGCGAAGCGACGCTCGCGCAGCAGGTCGAACTGCGATGCGTGCGCGCGCCGTTCGTCGCGCCGCCCGGAGGTGGCTTGCGTGTGATCGCTCATGCGGAATACGCGCGCCTCGTCTGGGCGAAGCTGCGCGGGCCTCGTGTTGTTGTCGTTGAAAAAAAGGCGGCGCAGGACAAACCTGCGCCGCCGCATGCCGGATGGCGGCGCCCATGCATCGAGGTGCCGGGCGCGGCGGGATTCACGGCTTGTGCGCTTCGGCTTCCGATTCCGGCCAGTCGCGGATGTACGCCTTCAGCATCCGGTTCTCGAAGCTCTGCGCCTCGACGACCGTCTTCGCGACGTCGTAGAACGAAATGACGCCCATCAGCACCTTCTTGTCGAGCACCGGCATGTAGCGCGCGTGACGCTCGAGCATCATCCGGCGCACTTCGTTGACGTCCGTTTCCGGCGTGCACGTGAGCGGCTCGTCCATCACCTTGCGCACCTGCACGTCGCCGATCGCGCCGCCGTTTTCGCGCAGACGCAGGATGATCTCGCGAAACGTCAGCATCCCGACGAGATCGCCGTACTCCATCACGACGAGCGAACCGATGTCGTGTTCGGCCATCGTATCGACCGCTTCGCGCAGCGGCTTATCGGGCGTCACCGTAAACAGCGTGTTGCCCTTCACTTTCAGAATATCGCTGACGCGCATCGTAGTCCCCTCATGCTTGAATGCAAAATCTCTTTCGATCCTATCGGAAAGCCTGTCAAAAGGAAAGCACGGGCCGGCGCGGCGGGCCGCCGCCGCTTGCGGACGCGGGCAGCCGGCCGCACAATGGGCTCATGAACGGCGGCCCGAGGAGACGGCCATGGCGCATACGCATACGGAGCAATTCGCCAGCTTCGCTGACTTCTACCCGTATTACCTGAACGAGCACCAGAACCTGACGTCGCGGCGGCTGCACTTCATCGGCTCGCTCGGCGTGATCGGCTGCGTAGCGATGGCGGTCGCGACCGGCAACTGGCTGTGGCTGCCGGCGGCGATCGTCTGCGGCTACGGGTTCGCATGGGTCGGACACTTCTTCTTCGAGAAGAACCGCCCGGCCACGTTCCGGCACCCGATCTACAGCCTGATGGGCGACTGGGTGATGTTCAAGGACATCTGCACCGGCAAGATCCCGCTGTAACCGCCGGGCCCCGCCGTCAGGCAGGCCGCGGCGGCCGCGCGTGCGGGTCGGCCACGCCCGGCGCCGAACCGGCGCCCCCGGCCGGCTCCGCGCCCGCGAGCCGGTGCGCGGCGATCAGCGACGCGAGCGTCACGTCGAACCGGTCGCTCGACAGCACCGCGAGCAGCGCCGCGCCGTCGACGTGGCTGCGGCGGCGCTGGAGCTGGTAGGTCAGCTCCGTGCGATCGATCACCAGCACGTCGAACAACTGCGCGAGCGTCAACTGTTCCGGGTTCGCGAGCAGGATGTAGCGCGGCGTGGCCTCGCCGTCGCCGTCGAGCCGCGCCACCCATTCCCGCTCCTCCATCGTCGTCAGCAGCCGCTGCGCGGTTTCCATGCCGCAGCGCAGCATCGTCGCGAGCCGGATCGCCGTGTAGCCACGCTTGCCGGCCGCGCGCGCGTCGGCCAGCCGCGCGAGCAGCTCGAGCGCGTCGAGCAGGTCGCTGCCCGGATAGTGGATGCGGTGGAACTGGCCGACACGAATCGCCGGCAGCGCCGACGCGACCATCGCGCCGAGCAGCGCGATGAACCAGCTCAAATACACCCACAGCAGGAACACCGGCAGCGCCGCGAACGCGCCATAGACGGCCGTATAGGTCGGAATGCGCCGGACGTAGTAGCCGAAGCCGCGCTTCGCGAGTTCGAACGCGATGGCCGCGAACAGGCCGCCGATCACCGCGTCGCGCCATGCGACCGCGCAGTTCGGCAGGTACACGTACAGCAGCGTGAACGCGAGCACCGTCAACGGCAGCGACGCAAGCGCGAGCAGCCACTCGACGATCGACGTGGACGGCCCCGCGCCGGTGAACGCGAGCGACTGCGTGAACAGGTACGACGAGATCGACAGGCTCACGCCGAACAGCAACGGCCCGAGCGTGATCAGCGCCCAGTACGCGAGCACGCGCTGCGCGAACGGCCTGGGCTTGCGCACGCGCCAGATCAGGTTGAACGCCGATTCGATCGTCATCATGGTCATCACCGACGTGACGACGAGCACGATCAGGCCGGCTGTCGTCAGCCCCTTGGCCTTCGACGCGAACTGGTTCAGGTACTTGAAGATCTGGATGTTGAACTGTGCGGGCATCAGGTGATCCGCGAGGAACCCCTGCAGCGAGATCTGGAACGACGCGAACATCGGGAACGCGGTGAACAACGCGAACGCGACCGTCAGCAGCGGCACGAGCGACAGCATCGTCGTGAAGGTCAGGCTGCCCGCCACTTGCGGGATGCGATCCTCGGCGCTGCGCCGGGCCGCGAACTGCGCGAGGCGCTTGATGGTGACGAGATCGACGCTCAACTTCGGCAAACGGCTTCTCCTTCTTGATGCTGCGCGCGTCACGGCGCGCCGCCGCGCTGCGCGACGGCTTCAGCCCCTATAATAGCCGCTCGATTCCAGCAGGGGCCGACTGCACCGGGCACGCGCGCGGCCGCATGCGGCCCCGTCGCCCATGAAAGACATCCTCGTCCTCTATTACAGCCGTCACGGCGCCACGCGCGATCTCGCGCTCGCGATCGCGAACGGCATCGACAGCGTGCCGGGCATGCAGGCCCGCATCCGCACCGTGCCGCCCGTGTCGGCCGTCTGCGAAGCCACCGCCCCCGACATCCCGGCCGACGGCCCGCCCTACGCGGAACTGCGCGACCTCGAGGAATGCGCGGGCCTCGCGCTCGGCTCACCGACCCGCTTCGGCAACATGGCCGCGCCGCTCAAGTATTTCCTCGACGGCACGACGCCGCAATGGCTGTCGGGCGCGCTGACCGGCAAGCCCGCGAGCGTGTTCACGTCGACGGGCAGCCTGCACGGCGGCCAGGAATCGACGCTGCTGTCGATGATGCTGCCGCTGCTGCATCACGGGATGATGATCGTCGGGATCCCGTACACCGAATCCGCCCTCAGCACGACGCGTACGGGCGGCACGCCGTACGGCGCGTCGCACGTCGCGCAACACGACCGCGCGGCGTCCGGCGGGCTGTCGGCGGACGAGAAGGCGCTCGCGGCCGCGCTCGGCGTACGGCTCGCGCGCGCCGCCGCGGCCCTCGCCGGCGCCCAGGCCACCGAGGCGGCATGAGCGCCCCCGCCCGCCCCGCCGTCGCGGCCCGGCCGCGCCATGCGCGGGCCGCCGCTGCGTGTCTCGTCGCGCTGATCGCGCTGTCGCTCGCGTGGGAGCTGTGGCTCGCGCCGTTGCGCCCCGGCGGCTCCGCGCTGATGCTCAAGGCCGTGCCGCTGGCGCTCGCGCTGCCCGGCGTCTGGCGGCGTAACATCTATACGATGCAGTGGGCGAGCATGCTGATCCTCGTCTATCTTGCAGAAGGTATCGTGCGCGGCATGTCCGATCGCGGGCTGTCCGCGACGCTCGGCTGGTGCGAGACCGCGCTTGCCGTCGGCTTCTTCGTGGCGGCGCTGGCTTACGTCGCGCCGTTCAAGCGCGCGGCGAAAAAACCGCGCGCCACGTCCTGACCCTTACGCGACAAGGTGATGATGTCCTCCGAAGCTTTCGTTTCCGCGTGCCGCGACGCGATCGGCGCCGAGCACGTGCTGACCGATCCGCACGATACCGATCCGTTCCTGACCGACTGGCGCCGCCGCTACAAGGGCGCGGCATGCGCGGTGCTGAAACCCGCGAACACGGCTGAAGTCGCCACGCTCGTGAAGCTCGCCAACGCGCACGGCGTCGCTCTCGTGCCGCAAGGCGGCAATACGGGCCTCGCCGGCGGCGCGACGCCCGATGCGAGCGGCAACCAGGCCGTGCTGAGCGTCGCGCGCCTGAACCGCATGCGCGCACTCGATCCGCACAACAACACGATCACCGTCGAAGCCGGCGTGATCCTCGCCGACGTGCAGGCGCGCGCCCGGGAAGGCGGCCGGCTGTTCGCGCTGAGCCTCGCGGCGGAAGGCAGTTGCACGATCGGCGGCAACCTGTCGACCAATGCGGGCGGCACCGCGGTGCTGCGCTACGGCAACGCGCGCGAGCTGTGCCTCGGCCTCGAGGTCGTGACGCCGCAGGGCGAGATCTGGGACGGGCTGCGCGGACTGCGCAAGGACAACACGGGCTACGACCTGCGCGACTTGTTCATCGGCGCCGAAGGCACGCTCGGCATCATCACGGCGGCGGTGATGAAGCTGCATCCGCTGCCGGCGGCACAGGTGACGGCGCTGGCCGCGCTCGAATCGCCGCACGCGGCGCTCGATTTCCTCGCGCTGGCGCAGCGGGCGGCCGGGCCGCTGTTGACCGGCTTCGAGCTGATGTCGGATTTCTGCATGCAGCTGGTCGGCAAGCACTATCCGCAACTGCGCTACCCGTTCGCGCAGACCCATGCGCAAACGGTGCTGCTGGAGCTGTCCGACAACGAAAGCGAAGCGCATGCGCGCGCGCTGTTCGAGAAGCTGATGGAAGAAGCGTTCGAGGCCGGGCTCGTGGTCGACGCGGTGGTCGCGGAGAACCTCGCGCAATCGCGTGCGTTCTGGGACCTGCGCGAGCACATCCCGCTCGCGCAGGCCGACGAAGGGCTCAACATCAAGCACGACATCGCGGTGCCGATCTCGTCGATCGCCCGCTTCATCGACGAGACCGACGCGGCGATCCAGCAGGCCGCGCCGGGCGCGCGCATGGTCACGTTCGGCCACCTCGGCGACGGCAACCTGCACTACAACGTGCAGATGCCCGAAGGCGGCGATGCGAAGGCGTTCCTCGCCGCGTTCCAGGCGCCGATCAACCGGATCGTCTACGACAACGTGCACCGCCACCACGGCACGATCAGCGCGGAGCACGGCATCGGCCAGTTGAAGATCGACGACGCGCAGCGCTACAAGTCGCCGGTCGAAACGACGCTGATGCGCACGCTGAAGACCGCGCTCGACCCGCGCGGCCTGATGAATCCCGGCAAGGTCCTGCGCTGAAGCCGCCTGCTCCGGAGCGAATCCCGTGAAAATCCGCGTCCTGTCCGACCTGCATCTCGAAAGCAACCTGCCCGACGCGATCCCGCATGCCGACGCCGATCTCGTCGTGCTGGCCGGCGACATTCACAATCACGCGGAAGGCCTGCGCTGGGCCGCCGAGACGTTCGACCCTGCGGTGCCGGTGATCTACGTGCCGGGCAACCACGAGTACTACGACGGGGAATTCGGCGCGCTGGAGGCGGCCATGCGCGACGCGGCGCACACGCTCGACAACGTGCATTACCTGAACAACGGCGTCTACGTCGATTCCGCCCAACGCTTCCGCGTGCTGGGCACGACGCTCTGGACCGATTTTTCGCTGTTCGGCCGAGACGAAGCCAGCGTCGCGCGCGCGACCGAGGCCGGCCTGCGCGTGATGCTCGATTTCAAGGGATTGATCCAGGTGACCTGGCCGCACGACGCGACGGTGCATACGACGGCAGAGGCGCCGGAACGGGATTTCGCGCCGGCCGACGCGATCGCGCTGCACCGGCGAGGCCGTGCATGGCTGGAAGCGCAGCTGGCGGCGCCGTTTGCGGGCAGGACGATCGTCGTCACCCATCATGCGCCGCACCGCCGCTCGCTGGCGGAACGCTATGCGGAAGATCTGGCGTCGGCGGGGTTCGTCACGGACATGGCGGAACTGGTGCAGCCGCCGGTGGATCTGTGGCTGCACGGCCACACGCATACGTCATTCGACTACGTTGCGGACGGCGGCACGCGCGTGGTGTGCAATCCGCGCGGCTACCTTCACCGGCGCACCGGCGAATGGGAAAACCCCGCGTTCGCGTGGGACAAGGTCGTCGAACTCGGCTGAGCGCCGGCCGGGCGGCCGCGTGGCGCGGCCTTCCCGACCTGAGGCGCGACGGCAGGATCAGCGGCCGGGGCGGCGCGGGTCGCGCACGCGGACCGGCACGGGCTTCATCTGCGCCTTCGCCTTCATCGCACGCAGCAGGTCGCGGGTCGCCGCCGCGGCAGCAGCCGCGCCCAGCAGGACGCCAAGGCCGATCATCAGGTGCGTATCCATCGCTACTCCGGTGTGGTGTATCTCGTTAATTCCAACAGTATCAAACTGTCTGACACACGTTCGTAAAAAAATGTTGCGCGAAGGACAAATCTCGTCAGATTGCGGTCGACTGCGCGCTCATGTCGCACGCGTGTACTGTTCGAGCGCGGCTTCGTCGGCTTCGAGCGTGAGCGGCAATTCTTCGCGCAGGAAATCGACCCAGGTCCGGATTTTCGCGTCGAGGTACTGGCGCGACGGATACAGCGCGTAAATGTTCATCACGTGCGACCGGTACTCGGGCATCACGCGCACGATGTGCCCGCTGCGCAGCCAGCCGATCGCCGAATAGACCGGCAACCCGCCGACGCCCATCCCCTCCCGCACGGCCACCGCGAGCGCCTCGGCGACGTTCACGCGGAACGGCGGCGCCGTGATCGGCACGACCTCGTCGCCGTTCGGCCCCGCCAGCGCCCATTCGTCGAAGTGAAAGCCCGGCGCGACCATCCCGAGGCACACGTGCTGCGCGAGATCGGCCGGCCGCTGCGGCACGCCATGCGACTCGACGTAGCCCGGCGATGCACACACGACGCTATAGCTCTCGCCGAGCCGCTGCGACACGAGCCCCGAATCGGGCAGATCGCGGCCGACCACGATCGCGACGTCGTACCCCTCGTCGAGCAGGTCGGGCATGCGCTGCGCGAGCGTCAGCTCGACGTGCACGTCCGGGTAGCGCTCGCGGTAGCGCGCGATGGCCGGCACCAGATAGTGCTGGCCGAGGCTCGTGAAGCAATGGACCTTCAGCTTGCCGGACGGGCGCGCATGCGCGTCGCCGGCCTCGGCTTCGGCCTGGTCGACGTACGCGAGGATCTGTTCGCAGCGTTGCAGATAGCGCTCGCCGGCTTCGGTCAGCGCGATCCGGCGCGTCGTGCGGTTCAGCAGACGCGTGCGCAGGTGTGCCTCGAGATCCGAGACCGCGCGCGACGCGTAGGCGGTGGTCGAATTCATCTGCTGGGCGGCCGCGGTAAAGCTGCCCGCGTCGACCACGCGGACGAATACCCGCATGTTTTGTAGCGTATCCATCCTGTTACCCCTGTGAATCCGGAGGGATTGTTGCACAGGGCCCAACAAATATTATCTCAAGATTCGTAAAAATGACTTGCACCGTTGTCCGTATATTCAGGAATCGCTGAAAAATATAATCGCTTCCGACTCATCTATATCCGAAAGGGAGAAAATCGTGCAGTCTCCGGCGACAAAAGGGACGCTCGCACTGGCGGTTCTTGCAGTCTCATTAATAATGGCCGGTTGCGCGAGCATGGGCGACAACAAAACCCAGTCCACCCGTATCGAGGCGAACGCGCTCGATGCCGGCGCGGCGATCCGCGCGGCCGACCGCGACGCGGGCTGGCCCGCCGCAGACTGGTGGCGCGCGTACCGCGATCCGCAGCTCGATGCGTGGATCGCCGCCGCCCAGGCCGGCAACCCGACCCTCGCGGCCGCCGAGGCCCGCGTGCGCGAAGCCCAGGCGATGGCGCGCGTCGCGCGTTCGGCCGAACTGCCGCAGATCAACGGCAATCTGTCGCTGATGCGCGAGCACTGGCCGGACAACGTGTACTACGGCCCGGGCCCGCTCGCGAACGCCGACACCTGGAACAACACCGGCACGCTCGGCCTGTCGTACCACCTCGATTTGTGGGGCAAGGACAAGAACGCAACCGAGCGCGCGCTCGACACCGCGCACGCGAGCGCCGCCGACGCACGGGCGGCGAAGCTCGAACTCGAGGTCAACGTCGTGCGCGCGTATGTCGGCATGTCGATGAACTACGCGCTGCTCGATCTCGCGCACGAAACCTTCGAACGCCAGCGCGCGCTCGCCGATCTCGCACGCAAGCGGCTGCAGGCCGGCCTCGGCACGCAGCTCGACGTGAGCCAAGCGGAATCGACGCTGCCCGACTACGAGCGCCAGATCGACAGCTACGAAGAAGCGATCCAGCTCGCGCGCCACCAGATCGCCGCCCTCGCCGGCAAGGGCCCGGGTGCCGGCGACACCATCAAGCGGCCGCAACTTGCGCTCGATGCGCCGGCGGGCCTGCCGTCGGCGCTGCCGGCCGACCTGCTCGGCCGCCGCCCCGACGTCGTCGCGGCGCGCTGGACGGTCGACGCGCAGGCGCGCGGCATCGACGTCGCGAAAGCGTCGTTCTACCCGAACATCGACCTGCTCGCGACGGTCGGCGGCTTCGGCGTGACCGCGCCGTTCACCGACTTCCTGCGCGCGATGAACGGCGGCTGGACGGCCGGCCCCGCGCTGTCGCTGCCGATCTTCGAAGGCGGCCGGCTGCGCGCGCAGCTCGGCGCCGCGAATGCCGGCTACGACCAGGCGGTCGAGCGCTACAACCAGACGATCGTCGGCGCGCTCAAGGACATCGCCGACCAGGTCGTGCGGATCCGCTCGCTCGAGACACAGAAGAAGGACGCCGCGCGGTCGGTGGCGGCCAACGATCGCAGCTATCGACTGTCGCGCGAAGGCTTCCGCCGCGGGCTGACCGATTACGTGAACGTGCTGGTCGCGCAGCAGCAACTGCTGCGCGCGCAGGAAACGGCCGCCCGCATCGACGCGGAACGCCTCGCCGCGCACGCGCAGTTGATGGCCGCGCTCGGCGGCGGGATCGAGACGGGCAAGGACGTTCCGGCGGACGACCGCCCCGCCGACGGCGCCGACCCGTCGGGCGCGAAGCCCGCAGCGGCCGTTGCCCGGCCCGCGGAAGTCGCCGCTGCCGGCACGTCCGGGACGCCCCGGACGTCCGCCGTGCCGGCCGCACGGTAACGCGGAGCGCCCGCCATGTCAGCCTCCTCTCCCGCTTCCACGCCCGCCGGCGGTCCGCTCGCGGCCTGGTATGCCGCGTTCGGCGACTGGGCCCGCACCGACGGCGCCGCGTGGCTCTACCTGTTCAAGGCGCTGCTCGCCGCGTTCATCGCGACCGGCGTGTCGATGCGGCTCGACCTGCCCGCGCCGAAAACGGCGATGACGACGGTGTTCATCGTGATGCAGCCGCAAAGCGGCGCGGTGCTCGCCAAAAGTTTCTACCGCGTCGCCGGCACGATCTTCGGGCTGATCGCGACGCTCACCTTCGTCGGGCTGTTCCCGCAGCAGCCGCAACTGTTCCTGCTGGCGGTCGCGCTGTGGGTCGCCCTGTGCACGGCCGGCGCCGCGCGCAACCGCAATTTCCGCAGCTACGGCTTCCTGCTGGCCGGTTACACGACCGCGCTGATCGGGCTGCCCGCGTCGCAGCACCCGGACGGCGCGTTCATGAGCGCGATGACGCGGGTGGCCGAAATCATGGTCGGGATCGTGTCGGCCGGCGTGGTCAGCGCACTCGTGTTTCCGCAGACCACCGGCGAGCAGATGCGCACGACGGTGCGCAAGCGCTTCGGCAGCTTCGTCGACTACGTCGCGGCGGCGCTGTCGGGCCAACTCGACCGCGCGCATATCGAAACCATCCATACGCGCTTCGTCGCCGACGTGGTCGGGTTCGAGGCCGCGCGCAGCATGGCCGTGTTCGAGGATCCGGACACGCGGATGCGCAGCGGCCGCCTCGCGCGGCTGAACAGCGAATTCATGAGCGCGTCGAGCCGGTTCCATGCGCTGCACCAGTTGATGAACCGGCTGCACGCGGCCGGTGCGCAGGCCGCGATCGACGCGATCGAGCCGTACTTCCGCGAGATCGCACCGCTGCTGCTGACACCCGCCGGCGAACCGGTGCGCACGTCGGCCGATGCGGGCCACGCGGCCGCGCAACTGCTTGCGTGGCGCGACGCGCTGCCGCGCCGCATCCGCGCGACGCGCGCCGCACTCGAAACGCAGCCGGACTTTCCGCTGCTCGACTTCGACACGGCCGCCGAACTGCTGTACCGCTTCATCACCGACCTGCACGAGTACGCGGCCACCTATGCGTCGCTGTCGACCGCGACACACGAGCGCGAACGCTGGATCGAGCGCTACGAGCCGCGCACCAATGCGACCGCGATGGTGATCGCGGCGATTCGCACCGCGACCGTGATTCTCGTGCTCGGCTGGTTCTGGATCGAGACCGCGTGGCCGAGCGGCGTGACGATGACGCTGACGGCCGCGGCCACCTGCGCGCTCGCGTCGTCGACGCCGCGCCCGACCGCGATGTCCGCGCAGATGGGCATGGGCACGGCGCTCGCCGTCTGCACGGGCTTCCTGCTGACGTTCGGCATCTATCCGCACATCGACGGTTTTCCGCTGCTGTGCGTCGCGCTCGCGCCGCTGCTCGCGATCGGCATCTTCATGACGCTGAAGCCGAAGCTCGCCGGCTACGGGATGGGCTACCTGATCTTCTTCAGCTTCCTCGCCGGCCCGGACAACATCACGCACTACGATCCGACCGGGTTCATGAACGATTCGCTCGCGCTCGTGCTGTCGATGCTGGTGTCGGCGATCGCGTTCGCGGTGCTGTTCCCGCCGACCGCGCCGTGGCTCAAGAAGCGGCTGTTCGCGGACCTGCGCCACCAGGCCGTCGCGGCCGGCCACGCACGGCTCGCGGGCTTGCGCACGCGCTTCGAGAGCGGTGCGCGCGACCTGATGTACCAGGCGCACACGCTGTCGGCCGACCAGCCCGACGTGCAACGCGACGCACTGCGCTGGATGTTCGCGGTGCTCGAAACCGGCAACGCGACGATCGACCTGCGTCACGAGCTCGCGACGCTGCCGTCCGAGCCGCGCTATGCGCCCGCGATGCCGTGGCGGCGCGCGATCGAAACGATGCGCACCGCGCTGTCGGCGCTGTTCTCGAAGCCGAGCGCCGCGCGTTTCGATGCGACGCTCGCCGCGACCAACGCAGCGATCGACGCGACCCGGCAAACGCTCGATGCGTTCGAGCCGTCGCGCGAAGAGCGCCACCGGCTGCAGCGCATCCTGAGCCATCTGCATTTCGTGCGGACCGCGCTGCTCGACCCGGAATCGCCGCTCGAGCCGCTCAACCGCCCCGTGCGTCCTCAACCCGGAGCCTCGTCATGATGCCGCGTGAAATCGCCATTCTCGATGCCTACATGCCCACGGTGGTGCTGATGTTCGCGCTCGGCGCGATCGCGACCTGGGCCGTCGATCGCCTGCTCGCCTATACGGGCCTCTACCGTCTCGTCTGGCACCCGTCGCTGTTCCGGGCCTGCCTTCTCGTCTGCATTTGCGGCGGACTGAGTCTTGCCGTTTACCGTTGATTCCGAACCATCATGATTCTCAGAAAACTCTTCGGCTTCGTCGCGACCGCCGTCATCCTTCTCGTCGCGATCCTGATCGGGCGCTCGCTGTGGGTGCACTACATGGACGATCCGTGGACGCGCGACGGGCGCGTGCGCGCCGAGATCGTCAACGTCGCGCCGGACGTGTCGGGCGCGATCGTCGAACTGCCGGTGCATGACAACCAGCTCGTGAAGAAAGGCGACCTGATCATGCAGATCGACCCGTCGCACTACCGGATCGCGGTCGAGCAGGCGCAGGCGGCGGTGGCCGCCCGTCGCGCGGAACTGCAGATGCGCCGCGACGACGCGGCACGCCGCGCGGATCTCGATGCGCTCGTCGTGTCGAAGGAAAACCGCGAGAACGCGGCACACAGCGCGTCGAGCGCCGAGGCGCAGTACCAGCAGGCCGTCGCCGCGCTCGACGCCGCGAAGCTCAACCTCGAACGCACGCGCGTCGTCGCGCCGGTCGACGGCTACATCACGAACCTGCAGACGTTCAAGGGCAACTATGCGGTGGCCGGCCAGGCGAAGCTCGCGATCGTCGACAGCCACTCGTTCTGGGTCTACGGCTACTTCGAGGAAACCAAGCTGCCGCGCGTGAAGATCGGCGCGCCGGCCGAGATGCGGCTGATGAGCGGCGGCGTGATGAAGGGCCACGTCGAGAGCATCTCGCGCGGCATCTACGACCGCGACAACCCGCAAAGCCGCGACCTCGTCGCGGACGTGAACCCGACCTTCAACTGGGTGCGCCTCGCGCAGCGCGTGCCGGTGCGCATCAGGATCGACGAAGTGCCGGCCGACGTGGTGCTGTCGGCGGGCACGACCTGCACGGTCATCATCGATCCGGACAAGCGGAAGAAGTCGTAATCGCCCGGGCGCGCCGCGCGCTCACACCGCGATACGGAAACGCCCGACCAGCGTCTTCAATACCTGCGCCTGCTCGTCGAGCGCGTTCGCGGCAGCGGCCGCCTGTTCGACGAGCGCCGCGTTCTGCTGCGTACCGGCGTCCATCTGCGTGACCGCGCGGCCGATCTCTTCGATCCCCGCGCTCTGCTCGTCCGACGCCGCCGAGATCTCGCCGATGATGTCGGTCACGCGCTTGACCGCGCGTACCACGTCGCCCATCGTGCGGCCCGCGTCGTGCGCGAGCGCCGCGCCGTTCGCCACGCGCTCGACCGACGCGCCGATCAGTTCCCGAATCTCCTTGGCCGCCGTCGCCGAGCGCTGCGCGAGCAGCCGCACCTCGCCCGCGACCACCGAGAAGCCGCGCCCCTGCTCGCCGGCACGCGCGGCTTCGACCGCCGCGTTCAACGCGAGAATGTTGGTCTGGAATGCGATCCCCTCGATCGTACCGATGATGTCGCGAATGTTCTTCGCGCTGTCGTCGATCTCGCTCATCGTCGCGACCACGCGCCCGACGACCTCGCCGCCCGTCTCCGCGACCGCCGACGCATTGGCCGCGAGCGTGCTCGCCTGCCGCGCGTTCTCGGCGTTCTGCCGCACGGTCGACGTGAGCTGCTCCATGCTGGCCGCGGTGCGCTCGAGCGCGACGGCCTGCTGTTCGGTGCGCCGCGACAGGTCGAGGTTGCCGGTCGAGATTTCGCCGGACGCGGCCGCGATCGCCTCGGCGCTCACCGCAATCTCGCCCACGGTGGCCGCGAGCCCCGTCTGCATCTCGGCCAGCGCGCGCACCATGCTGTCGCGGTCGTGGCGGCCGAGCGCGATCGGTCGCGTCAGATCGCCGCGCGCGATGTCCGCGGCAATCTCCTTCGCGTATGCGGGCTCGCCGCCGAGCTGCGACGCAAGGCGCCGCACGACGCGCTCGGCGATCGCGACGGCCAGCACGATCAGCGCAGCCGTCATCGCCGCGATCATCGCGAACGACGACGAAAAAATGGTGGCGGACGCATCGAGCGTCGCCTTCGACTTTTCGCCGCGCGTCTTCACGAGTTCGGCGACGAGTTTTTCGAGCTTGCCGGTTTCGACCAGCAGCGACACGTCCTGCGTGCCGACCTGCCAGTTCATCTGCGACAGGTCGAGCGGCTGCGCACGCACGAGCGTGACGAAATCGCGCAGATGCGCGCTCCACGTGCCGACCGCCGTCGAGAATGCGTGCAGCCGCGCCGAATCGCCGGCATCGGCCGGATCCGCATAGTGCTGCAGCGTGCCGAGCGCCTGGCCGATCGACGCGAGCCCCGCGCTCACCTCGGCGCCGAGTTCGTCGCGCTCCTTCGCGGTGGTCGCGGTCAGCAGCATCTTCTGCGCGCGGCTCGCCCGCAGCACTTCGGCGCGGACTTCCTCGGCCGCACGGCTCGCGACGTGCCCCTGCGCGTAGACCGACGCGATCGACGCGTTCAGGCGGCTGATCTGCCACAGCGAAAACATGCCGATCGCGAGCGTGCCGGCCAGCAGGACCGCGAATGCGGCGCGCAACGTCGCCTTGACGGTCCACGGCCGGCGCGCGCGACGCGCCGCCTGCGCGCGCCGAGCGGCGCGACCGGCGGCAACGTCGGGTGCGGCGGCGGCTGCACCGGGCTGTGGATGCAAAGATGCTGCTTTCATCGATCTACCCCGTATTGATCACGCTGCCGGAAAGGTCGGTCCCGGCGTTCCCGCGACGGCTGGCCATGCCGCGCGTCCTGCCCCTGCCCGGCGGGTAGCCGGCGCCGGGCGGCGCACCTGTTGTCATTGGGTCGTTCTACGGCCGCAGCCGCCGTTTCTTGAGTCCGGTAAAACACCACCCGGCCCCGGGCGCGCTGCCGCTGACGGGCCGACACGCCGCCAGCGTTATACCCGTTCAAAAAAGTACGCACCGGCCGATCCGTCACATGAATGTCCGATTCACGACAAAACTTGTCCTGACATTCTCGATACGCCACATTACACTTCTTTGACGCAGCAACGATCCAGAACGCGCCGATCCCCAACAGAGCGCGCCAGCCACCTCAACTCGTTCAGCTCTCATGGAAACCAGCCTCGACTCCGGCTCCGCCGGCGCAGCCGCCGCCCAGCCGTCCGCACCGCCCGTCGCCCGCACCGTCTATCCGGTGCTCGGCGCAATCAGCTTCTCGCACATGCTCAACGACATGATCCAGTCGTTGATCCTCGCGATCTATCCGATGCTCAAGAGCCAGTTCGCGCTGTCGTTCGCGCAGATCGGCCTGATCACGCTCACCTACCAGATCACCGCGTCGCTGCTGCAACCGCTCGTCGGCCTCTATACCGACAAGCGTCCGAAGCCGTATTCGCTGCCGGTCGGCATGGGCTTCACGCTCGCAGGCTTGCTGCTGATGTCGGCGGCGTCGAATTTCCCGATGCTGCTGGTGGCCGCCGCGCTCGTCGGCTGCGGCTCGTCGGTGTTCCACCCCGAATCGTCGCGGGTCGCGCGGATGGCATCGGGCGGCCAGCACGGGCTCGCTCAGTCGGTGTTCCAAGTGGGCGGCAATGCAGGCTCGGCGCTCGGGCCGCTGCTCGCCGCGCTCGTGATCATTCCGCACGGCCAGCACAGCATCGCGTGGTTCTCGGCGGCCGCGCTCGTCGCGATGATCGTGCTCACGCAGATCGGCCACTGGTACAAGAAGCATCCGTCGATGAAGAAGAAGGCCGCCTCGGCCGGCCACCCGACGCTGTCGCGCGGCCGCGTGATGGGCGCGATCGGCGTGCTGGTACTGCTGGTGTTCTCGAAGTACTTCTACCTCGCGAGCATCAACAGCTATTTCACGTTCTACCTGATCGACAAGTTCCACCTGTCGGTGCAGGCCGCGCAGATCCACCTGTTCGTGTTCCTCGCGGCGGTGGCGGCCGGCACGCTGATCGGCGGGCCCGTCGGCGACCGGATCGGCCGCAAGTACGTGATCTGGGTGTCGATCCTCGGCGTCGCGCCGTTCACGATGCTGCTGCCGTACGCGAACCTGTTCTGGACGAGCGTGCTGACCGTGATCATCGGCGTCGTGCTGGCGTCGGCGTTCGCCGCGATCCTCGTCTATGCGACGGAGCTGATGCCCGGCAAGGTCGGGATGGTCGCGGGCCTGTTCTTCGGCTTCGCATTCGGCCTGGGCGGCGTCGGCGCGGCCGTGCTCGGCCAGCTCGCGGACGCGACGAGCATCCCGTTCGTCTACAAGGTGTGCTCGTTCCTGCCGCTAATCGGTGTGCTGACGGTGTTCCTGCCGAACCTCGAAAGCGGCCGGCGCAAGAAGGCGTGACGAACGACCGGCCGCGGCGTGCGCGCCGCGGCCGGTCGAATGGTACTAACGGGGGATTCGACGGCGGCTTCAGGCCGCCGTCGTCGCATGGAGCGTCAGGAAACGCTCGAGGATGCCGGACGAATAGCTGCTCGCGATCGCCGACAGGAAGTGCGAGAACGACTGCGTCGCGTGATCGTCGGCCGTGTCGGAGATCGTGCGCACGAGCGCGAACGGCACGTCGTGTTCCGCGCATACCTGCGCGATCGCCGCGCCTTCCATTTCGACCGCGAGCGCGTCCGGCAGCGCGTCGCGCAGCGCGACGACCTCGCGCTCGCTCGACACGAAGCGGTCGCCGCTGATGATCAACCCGCCGTGTAGCGTCGCGCCGGCCAGCCCGAAGCGCTCGGCGAACTGCGCGCCCTCTTCTTCGACGAACAGCGCGCACGCAGCCCGCAAGCGGGCCGTCAGCGCCGGGTCGGTCGCGAAGCGCGTGATGCCGAGCAGCGGCACCTCGTAGCGCGGAAACAGCGGCGACGCATCGAGATCGTGCTGCAGCAGCGCATCGGCCACGACGACGTCGCCGACCCGCACCGTGCGCGACACCCCGCCCGCGACGCCGGTGAACACGACGCCCGATACGCCGAACACGTGGATCAGCGCGCTGACCGTCGCGGCGGCCGCGACCTTGCCGACCCGCGCGAGCGTGACGATGCAGGCCGCACCGTGCACGGTGCCGACGTGATAATCGCGGCGGCCGAGCGTGACCGTCTTCATCGCGCCGTCGGCGCGCATCGCGGCGATCAGGTCGCCGAGTTCCTCGGGCAGCGCGGCCAGAATGCCGAGCGGCTGGGCGGCAGGCGTAACGGCCATGTCGACGTCCATCATTCCACCGCCTGCAGTTTCGCGACCGCGAGCGCGAGCCATTTCTCGCCGTGGCGCTTGAACTTCACCTGCGCCTTCGCATCGGTGCCGTTGCCTTCGAGCGCGGTCACCGTGCCTTCGCCGAATTTCGTATGGAACACCTGCTGGCCGACCCGGAAGCCGGTGTCGGCCGCGCGCTGCTTGTCCGCGAACGCCGGCAGCGGCGCGGACACGGCCGCATCGACGAACTGCTCGCGGCTGCCGCCTCCCGGCCGCGCGAACCAGTCGCGCCCGTAACCGGCATTGTCCGAACGCCCGCCCCAACGCGACCCGGCCTCGACCTTCGGCGTCAACCACTTCAGCACGTGCTCCGGCAGTTCGTCGAAGAAGCGCGAGCGCACGTTGTAGCGGGTCTGGCCGTGCAGCATCCGGCTTTGCGCGAACGACAGGTAGAGCCGCTCCTTCGCGCGCGTGATCGCGACGTACATCAGCCGGCGCTCTTCCTCGAGGCCGTCCGATTCGAGCACGCTGTTCTCGTGCGGGAACAGCCCCTCCTCGAGCCCCGTGATGAACACGGCCGAGAACTCGAGCCCCTTCGCCGCGTGCACCGTCATCAGCTGCACGGCGTCCTGGCCGGCCTGCGCCTGGTTGTCGCCCGCCTCCAGCGACGCGTGCGACAGGAAGCCCGCGAGCGGCGTCATCGTGTCGGGGTTCTGCGCGGGGTCGGCGGGCGAAGTCGGATCGAGCACGTCGAGCGCCGGATCGTCCGTCGCGGCGCTCAGCTCGGGCGCCGCGATCGCGCCCGCGCGCAGCGGGATCGAGCGGGCCGGCGTGTCGAGTCCGTAGCCTTCCTCGGCGATGAACGCGGTGGCCGCGTTCACGAGTTCCTGCAGGTTTTCGAGGCGATCCTGGCCTTCGCGCTCGCCCTGGTAGAAATCGGCGAGGCCGCTCGCGCGCACGATGTGCTCGACGGTGTCGGGCAGGTTCATGTGCTGCGTGTCGGCGCGCATCTTCGCGATCAGGTTCGCGAACCCGCCGAGGCTCGTGCCGGCCTTGCCGGTCACGTACGGAATCGCGGCGGCCATCGAGCAGCCGTACAGGCGCGCGGCGTCGGCCAGTTGCTCGACCGAGCGCGCGCCGATCCCGCGGGTCGGAAAATTGACGACGCGCGCAAATGCCGTGTCGTCGTTCGGGTTGTCGATCAGGCGCAGGTAGGCGAGCGCGTGCTTCACTTCCTGCCGCTCGAAAAAGCGCAGGCCGCCGTACACGCGATACGGAATGCCCGACGACATCAACGTGTGCTCGATCGAGCGCGACTGCGCGTTGCTGCGGTACAGGACGGCCACTTCGCTGCGCGCCATCCCGGTGTTGATCAGCGAACGGATCTCCTCGACGATCCAGCCGGCCTCCTGCGAATCGGTGCTGGCTTCGTACACGCGCACGGGCTCGCCGTGGCCGGCATCGGTGCGCAGGTTCTTGCCGAGGCGGTGCGCGTTGTTCGAGATCAGCTGGTTCGCCGCATCGAGGATATTGCCGTGCGACCGGTAGTTCTGCTCGAGCTTGATCAGGTTGCGCACGCGGAATTCATCTTCGAAGTCGCGCATGTTGCCGACGTTCGCGCCGCGGAATGCGTAGATCGATTGATCGTCGTCGCCGACCGCGAAGATCGCGTTCTCGCCGCCGGCGAGCATCTTGAGCCACGCGTACTGCAGCTTGTTGGTGTCCTGGAACTCGTCGACGAGAATGTGCCGGAAGCGCGCCTGATAGTGCGCGCGCAACGGCGCGTTGTACGCAAGCAGCTCGTAGCAACGCAGCAGCAGCTCGGGGAAATCGACGACGCCTTCGCGCTGGCACTGCTGGTCATACGCCTGGTACAGCTCGACGAACTTGCGGTTGAAGTTGTCGGTCGCGTCGACCTTGTCCGGGCGCAGCCCCTGCTCCTTCGCGTTGTTGATGAAGTACTGGACGTTTTTCGGCGGGTACTTTTCGTCGTCGACGTTCGCCGCCTTCATCAGCCGCTTGATCGCGGACAGCTGGTCGGCCGTGTCGAGGATCTGGAAGGTCTGCGGCAGGCCGGCATCGCGCCAGTGCGTGCGCAGCATCCGGTTGCACAGGCCGTGGAACGTGCCGATCCACATCCCGCGCGTGTCGATCGGCATCATCGCCGACAGGCGCGCCATCATCTCGCGCGCGGCCTTGTTCGTGAAGGTGACGGCGAGCACGGTGGGCGGCGACGCATAGCCCTGCTGGATCAGCCATGCGATGCGCGTGATCAGCACGCGGGTCTTGCCGCTGCCCGCCCCTGCGAGGATCAGCGCCGGTTCGTTCGGCAACGTGACGGCGGCGAGTTGTTCGGGGTTCAGATTGGCGAGCAGATCGGGCATGGAGCGGCAGCTGACGGGCGAGAAAAATGCGGACCCGCCATTATAAGTCGGCCGCGCGATACCGTTTCCGATCCGTTCGGCCGCACGTCGCACGCGCATCGCAGGCCCGTTGCGGCCGCGCCCCGACGGGCCTGCACCGGCTGCGCGATGGCTGGCCGATGGGCATCCATTTATAATTGTCAGATTCGGCATCCAATTCACGCATTTTTCGGCAGATTTCCAACATGAGCGACAACACGCTTGCGAAGAGCTTCGAGCCCCATACCATCGAGTCCCAATGGGGGCCGGAGTGGGAAAAACGCGGCTATGCCGCCCCGGCATTCGATCCGTCCCGCCCCGATTTCGCGATCCAGTTGCCGCCGCCGAACGTGACGGGCACGCTGCACATGGGCCACGCGTTCAACCAGACGATCATGGATGGCCTCGCGCGCTATCACCGGATGCTCGGCGAGAACACGCTGTGGGTGCCCGGCACCGACCACGCGGGCATCGCCACCCAGATCGTCGTCGAACGCCAGCTCGACGCGCAGGGCGTGTCGCGCCACGACCTCGGCCGCGAGAAGTTCGTCGAGCGCGTGTGGGAATGGAAGCAGAAATCCGGTTCGACGATCACCGGCCAGGTCCGCCGCCTCGGCGCGTCGACCGACTGGTCGCGCGAATATTTCACGATGGACGACAAGATGTCGGCCGCCGTGCGCGACGTGTTCGTCACGCTCTACGAACAGGGCCTGATCTACCGCGGCAAGCGCCTCGTCAACTGGGATCCGGTGCTGCTCACCGCGGTGTCGGATCTCGAAGTCGCGAGCGAAGAGGAAAACGGCCACCTGTGGCACATCCGCTACCCGCTCGTCGACGGGTCGGGCTCGCTCACGGTCGCCACCACGCGCCCCGAGACGATGCTCGGCGACGTCGCCGTGATGGTGCACCCGGAAGACGAGCGCTACGCGCACCTGATCGGCAAGCTCGTCACGCTGCCGCTGACGGGCCGCGAGATCCCGGTGATCGCCGACGACTACGTCGATCGCGAGTTCGGCACCGGCGTCGTGAAGGTCACGCCCGCGCACGATTTCAACGACTACCAGGTCGGCCTGCGCCACCAGCTCGCGCCGATCGAGATCCTGACGCTCGATGCGAAGATCAACGACAACGGCCCCGAGCAGTATCGCGGCCTCGACCGCTTCGACGCGCGCAAGGCAATCGTCGCCGACCTCGACGCGCAGGGCTTCCTCGACTCGGTGAAGCCGCACAAGCTGATGGTGCCGCGCGGCGACCGCACGGGCGTCGTGATCGAGCCGATGCTGACCGACCAGTGGTTCGTCGCGATGACGAAGCCGGCGCCGGAAGGCACGTTCAATCCGGGCAAATCGATCACCGAAACGTCGCTCGACGTGGTGCGCGACGGCCGGATCAAGTTCGTGCCGGAGAACTGGACGACCACCTACTACCAGTGGCTCGAGAACATCCAGGACTGGTGCATCTCGCGCCAGCTGTGGTGGGGCCACCAGATTCCGGCGTGGTACGGCGAAAACGGCGAGGTGTTCGTCGCGCGCAACGAGGAAGACGCACGCGCGCAGGCTGCCGCGAAGGGTTACACGGGCGCGCTCAAGCGCGACGAAGACGTGCTCGACACGTGGTTCTCGTCGGCGCTCGTGCCGTTCTCGTCGCTCGGCTGGCCGAACGAAACGCCCGAACTGCAGCACTTCCTGCCGTCGTCGGTGCTCGTCACCGGCTTCGACATCATCTTCTTCTGGGTCGCCCGGATGGTGATGATGACCACGCACTTCACGGGCAAGGTGCCGTTCCATACCGTCTACGTGCACGGCCTCGTGCGCGACGCGGAAGGCCAGAAGATGTCGAAGAGCAAGGGCAACACGCTCGACCCGATCGACATCGTCGACGGCATCGACCTCGAAGCGCTGGTCGCGAAGCGCACGACGGGCCTGATGAACCCGAAGCAGGCCGCGACCATCGAGAAGAAGACGCGCAAGGAATTCCCGGACGGCATCCCCGCGTTCGGCACCGACGCACTGCGCTTCACGATGGCGTCGATGGCGACGCTCGGCCGCAACGTGAACTTCGACCTCGCGCGCTGCGAAGGCTATCGCAACTTCTGCAACAAGCTGTGGAACGCGACGCGCTTCGTGCTGATGAACTGCGAAGGCCACGACTGCGGCAACGACAAGCCGGACGTGTGCGGCGCGGGCGACTGCGGCCCCGGCGGCTATCTCGACTTCTCGGCGGCCGACCGCTGGATCGTGTCGCTGCTGCAGCGCACCGAGGCCGACATCGCGAAGGGCTTCGCCGATTACCGCTTCGACAACATCGCGACGAGCATCTACAAATTCGTGTGGGACGAGTACTGCGACTGGTATCTCGAACTCGCGAAGGTCCAGATCCAGAACGGCACGCCGGAACAGCAGCGCGCGACGCGCCGCACGCTGCTGCGCGTGCTGGAAACGGTGCTGCGCCTCGCGCACCCGGTCATCCCGTTCATCACCGAAGCGCTCTGGCAGAAGGTCGCGCCGCTCGCCGGCCGCTATCCGCAAGGCAAGGCCGACGGCGAGGCGTCGCTGATGACGCAGGCGTATCCGGTCGCGAACCTGCAGAAGATCGACGAGGCGTCCGAGCAGTGGGCGGCCGACCTGAAGGCGATCGTCGACGCATGCCGCAACCTGCGCGGCGAGATGAACCTGTCGCCGGCCACCAAGGTGCCGCTGCTGGCCGCCGGCGACGCCGAGCGCCTGCGCTCGTTCGCGCCGTACGTGCAGGCGCTCGCGCGCCTGTCGGAAGTGCAGATCCTCGCCGACGAAGCGGCGCTCGACCAGCAAGCGCACGGCGCGCCGATCGCGATCGTCGGCCCGAACAAGCTGGTGCTGAAGGTGGAAATCGACGTCGCGGCCGAACGCGAGCGCCTGTCGAAGGAAATCGCGCGCCTGACGGGCGAGATCGCGAAATGCAACGCGAAGCTCGGCAACGAGGCTTTCGTCGCGAAAGCGCCGCCGGCCGTGGTCGAACAGGAGCAGAAACGCGTCGCGGAATTCCAGAGCACGCTCGAAAAACTGCGCGCGCAGCTCGATCGGTTGCCTGCGTAACAAACGGTAAGGTCGTTTGCGTTCACTATAATGCGAACGTGAACATAGACCGTCTGACAAGTCGATTACAGGAATAAAGGTTCGATCATGTTGAAAGTCACCAAGGCGGTATTCCCCGTTGCCGGCCTCGGCACGCGGTTCCTGCCGGCAACGAAGGCGAGCCCGAAGGAAATGCTGCCGGTCGTCGACAAGCCGCTGATCCAGTACGCGGTCGAGGAAGCGATCGCCGCGGGCATCACCGAGATGATCTTCGTGACCGGGCGCAGCAAGCGCGCGATCGAGGATCACTTCGACAAGTCGTACGAAGTCGAGGCCGAACTCGAGGCACGCGGCAAGGAAAAGCTGCTCGAACTCGTGCGCAGCATCAAGCCGAGCCATGTCGACTGCTTCTACGTGCGCCAGCCGGAAGCGCTCGGCCTCGGCCACGCGGTGCTGTGCGCGGAAAAGCTGGTCGCCGACAATCCGTTCGCGGTGATCCTCGCCGACGACCTGCTCGACGGCAATCCGCCGGTAATGAAGCAGATGGTCGACGTGTTCGACCACTATCACAGCTCGGTGATCGGCGTCGAAGAGATCCCGCCGTCGGAGACGAAGTCGTACGGGATCGTCGACGGCAAGGAATGGGAGGAATCGATCGTCAAGATGTCGGCGATCGTCGAGAAGCCGGCGCCGGAAGTCGCGCCGTCGAACCTCGGCGTGGTCGGCCGCTACATCCTGAAGCCGCGGATCTTCGAGCACCTGCGCGCGCTGAAGCCCGGCGCGGGCGGCGAACTGCAGCTCACCGACGCGATCCAGGCACTGCTCGCCGACGAACAGGTGCTGGCCTACAAGTACCAGGGCACGCGCTACGACTGCGGCAGCAAGCTCGGCTACCTGAAGGCGACGGTCGAATTCGCGCTGCGCCACCCGGAAGTCGGTGCGGAATTCGATGCGTACCTGCGCACGCGCGACGGCGCCCAACCCGCCGTCTGAATGCGGCAAGGGCGTGCCCCGGCGGGCTCGCCCTCACCTCCCGGCCACCGCTCAGCGCGCGTCGGCCGGCTTCACCGAGACGACGCCCGGCATCCCGCCCGCGTCGTCTTTTTTCGTCTTGACGAGCCAGCCGCCGCCGTCGCCGAACGGCAGCTTCGCCAGCGCGCTCTTGACGAGCGCCGGTGCGGCCTGCTGCGTGCCCGGATCGCGATCGCGCAGCGACGCCGACACGCGATAGACGTCGGCGCCCGATTGCGCATCGACGAAACGCAGCGTCAGCACGTGGCGGTATACCTTGCCAGCGAACGGCAGCGCGAACGGCGCCGGCCCGTCGACCGTCACGCATGCGCTGCTGGCCGCGCCGCACCGGTCGGCGCTCGTCGCGACCGCCGCCGGCTGCGTCGCATACGCGATCGACAGCCGGTAACGCGCGTCCTTGAGCGGCCGCGCATCGAAGCCGCGGCGCGCGAGTTCGTCGCGTACGAGCGACTCGATCTGCCGGTACTCGGCGTCGTCCCGCTGCGCGGCCGTCCGTACGAAATCGTAGCCGTGCGCGCCGGATGCAAATGCATTCGGCTGCCCGACCGCACTCACGCCGCTCGTCACGCCGGCGCAACCCGTCAACAGCGACGCCGCCAGCGCGGTCGCCGCCCATTGCTTTCTCATGACTTTCCCCAAATGCCTGCCGCCGCGCCCGGCCCTGTCAGGCGGACGGCTCGTCGATCGCAGGCAGCGACACCGTCACCGCGGTGCCGACACCCACTTCGCTGTCGACCGACACGCTGCCCCCATGGCGCGTGACGACCGTCTTCACGAAAGCCATGCCGAGCCCCGAACCCGGGATGTCGGGCCGCTCGCCGGCATGGAATCGCTTGAAACGCTCGAACAGATGCCGCTGATCTTCCGGCGCAATGCCGTACCCCTGATCGCGAATCGTACAGAACATCCGCTTCGATGCGTGCTCGACCGTCAGCGTACACGTGATCACCGTGTCGGACGGACTGTATTTGACCGCATTGTTCAACAGGTTCACGAATGCGCGCGTAATCAGCGAGCGATCCGCGCGCACCCAGCACATGTCGGCGCCCACGTCGGACTCGATGCGAATGTGCTTCGCCTGCGCCTGCGGCCACACCTCGTCGCTCGCATCGATCAGCACGTCGACGAGGCTCGTCACCTCGAGCTGGTACGCCTGCGACTCGGCGCGCGCCAGTTGCACGAACTCGTCGGCAAGTGACAGCGCGCGGTGCGCATAGCGCTCGATCCGCGCGAGCAGGCTGCGCATCGCGTCGCTCTCGACGCGATCGCGCTCGATCTCGACGAGCGCAAGGATCGACGACTGCGGCGAACGCATGTCGTGCGACAGGAGGTGCAGCGCCTCCTCGCGATGCCGTTCGGCCGCATGCAGGTCGGTCACGTCGACGAGGCCGGCGATCCAGCCCGTCACGCGCCCTTGCGCGTTCGTACATGCCGCGTAGCGTAGCAGATGGTCGAGCCCGTCGCGATCGCGCACTTCGATGCCGCGCGCCATCGCGTCGTGCTCGGCCTCGAGCGTCGGGTCGAGCGCGGCCGGCCAGCGCTCGCGGATCGCCGCGTCGTGCTCGGCGTTGCCGTCGACGGTCTTCATGAACGTCAGCTCGCCGAGCGCGGTGCGCAGCGGCCGCCCTTCCGGCAACGGCAGCGCGAGCCGCGACCCGTAGCGTTTCGCCGCGTGGTTCGCGATCAGCACGGTGCCGGCGAGGTCGGTCACGAAGATCGGCTCGGGCATGCTGTCGAGGCTGTCCCAAACGAAGCGCTTCATGTCCTGCACGCGCTGCGCGGCCTGCGCCATCAGCGCCATCTGCCGCTCCAGCACGTCGCCGCCGACGCTGCGCGTGCGCGGCGCCTCGGGCAACAGGTGCGGCTCGTCGGCGAGCCGCTGCAGCTCGCGGCGCAGGTACGACATCGTCATTTCCAGCCGCCGCCAGTTCCAGATCGGGTAGACGGCGATCAGCCCGAAGATCGCGGGCGCCGGCGTCAGCCAGATGCGCGCCTCGAACAGCAGCGCCATGCTCGCGACCACGGCGAGCGCGGCAAGGCTCAGCGTCAGCAGCAGCGCGCGCCACGGCGACAGCATCAGGAAGCCGCCCAGCAACACGGCGAGCGGCAGCAGCGACGCGACGAACAATCCCGCGCGCGACGCGGGCGAGATCGCGCTGCCGGTCGCCAGCATGTCGAGCACGTTCGCATGGATATACACGCCGGCCAGCGGGCCGAACTCGCCGGACACCGGCGTCGCGAAGCGATCGTACAGCCCCGATGCCGTCACGCCGACGACGACGATCTTGCCGCGCAGCGCGTCGGGCTTCACGCGCCCTTCGAGCACGTCGTCGAACGACAGCGTCGGATACGCGGGCGTGTTGCGGCTGAACGGAATCAGGTAGCGGCCGTCGCCCGCCGCATCGCGCGACAGGTCGTGCGCGTTCGCACCGGGCACGCCGCCGACCGGGTGCAGCCGGCCGGCCTGGATCGCGCGGTACACGGGCACCATCAGTTGCGGCCAGCGCACGCGGCCGTCGCTTTCGAACAGCGCGACGCTGCGCACGATGCCGTCGCGATCGACTTCGAGATTGATATGGCCGAGCCCCGTCGCGCGCGCGGCGAGCGCGGCGACCGGCGGATCGACCGACCGCGTGCCGTCCGCCTGCTCGGGGCTCAGCAGCACCGGCAGGAAAGTCGGCACGCGGCTCATCGCGTTCGCGAACGTGCGATCCTCGGGCGACGGTTCGGTAAACAGCACGTCGTAGACGACGGCGGCCGGCTGTGCGCGCGCGAGCGTGTCGAGCAGCCGCGCATGCACGTCGCGCGGCCACGGCCAGCGGCCGAGCGCGGACACGCTCTGGTTGTCGATGTCGACCACCACCACGTCGGGCGACAGCGGCAGGCTGCGCAGCATCAGCAGCCGGTCGTAGATCAACCCGTCGACGCTCGACGACAGGCGGCCGAGCGCGCACGCAAGGATCACCGCGATCCCGAGGCAGCCGATCGCGATCCATTCGATCAGGAAGCGGCGGCCGAGGCGCCGCCGCGGGGAAACGGAGTCGAGTTTCATGCGCCGCGGGTCAGCGCGACAACGTGAACGCGCTGACCGGACTGGTCTTCTCGTAGAACTTGCCGCCTTCGAATTCCTCGACGGTCACGGCCCAGAAATACTCGCCCGCCGGCAGGTGCGCGACGGTGATCTGGCGCGCGTGCAGGCCGACCTGGTCGACGACCGGCGCGCTCAGGTCCTTCGAACGCGACAGCACGAACCGGTAACGGGCATTCTTGCCCGACCCGTTCGGCGACCAGCGGAACTCGTAACCGCCCGCGCCCTGCGACGCGCTCGCGTCGAGCCCCATCACGCGGCGTTCGAACGCATAGGTGCGCGGCTGCCCCTCGAGGCCGTTCGCATCGATCGCGGCGATCCGCACGAAGTAATTCCCGTTCGGCACGTCGCGGAATACCGCGCGCGGCGAATCGGTGCGCGTTTCGCGGAACAGGTCGAGCAGCCCCGCGTCGTGCGCGAGCTGCACGCGATACGCATGCGCCTGCGCGAGCGGCGTGACGTCGAATGCGACGTCGGACTCGTCCTGCACCTTGTCGGGATGCGCGAGCGTGGGCGCGCCCAGCAGTTCGACCGGTGCGCCGACCGCGCCGGACGATGTCGCGACGCTGCCGAAGTTCGCATGCACGAGCGTCGCGCCGGCCGGCTGCCGGGCGCCCGCGACGCCGACGGTGCCGTCGAGCACTTCGACGCGCGTCGACGCGGTGCCGGCCGCGTCGTAGTTCACGCGAAAGCGCGTGCCGCGCACGCCGGCGACGACCGACGGCGAGCGGATCTGGAAGCGATCGTCGCGTTTCTTCAGGTGGGTGACTTCGCTGTCGACCGAGCCGCGCGTGAGTTCGAACTCGCGATCGAGCGTGCCGGTCAGCACCGTGCGACGCAGCGACTTCAGATCGAGCTGGCTGTCGGGCGGCAGGCTCATGTGCGTGCCGTCGGCCAGCTCGATCGTCACGAAGCCGTTCGGGCCGGTGCGCACGCGGTCGCCTTCGGCGAGCGTCGCATCGTTCGCGAGCGGCGCGAACGGGGTGCCGGACGTGGCACCCGACGCGCGCTCGGCCGTGCCCTGCACCGCGATCACGCGTGCGGTGAGCTTTTCCTTGCGCAGCCGCGCGACCGGCAGCTTCAGCGCGACGCCGGGCTGCAGGCGCTTCGGCGCCGGCACGCCGTTGATCTGCTGGAGCAGTTGCCAGTCGTCCGCGCCTTGCAGGTAACGCGCGGCGACGTCGTACAGCGTGTCGCCCGCCTGCGTGCGATAGACGACCGTCTTGCCTGCGGCGGCGGGCGGCTGCGCCGTGGCCTGCTGCGCGGCGAACGCGAACGCGACCGCGCAGGCCGCGCGCAGTGCCGCCGTGCACAGGCTGGCCGTGCGCTGCGTGATTCGCGCGGTCACTCCGGTTCCCCCTGGCCGACCCGTTCGAGCCGGTAGCCGTACCCGTAGATCGGCGCGAGACGGTAGCCGTTTTCGGGCCGCAGGCCGAGCTTCGTGCGCAGCATGGAAATATGCGTATCCATCGTGCGCGACGGAATGTCGGTCGCCTGCTTCCACACGAGGTCGAGAATGTGCGCGCGCGACAGCGGCCGGTCGAGATGCTGGAACAGCAGCAGCGCGAGCTCGAATTCCTTTTGCGTGAGGCTCACGGCCTTGTCGCCGACGTACGCCTGCTTCAGGTTCACGTCGAAACGGAACTGATCGAATTCGCGGACGGTCGCCTCGGCGTTGACCGGATACGCGCGGCGCAGCAGCGAGCCGATGCGCGCGCGCAGGATCGGGCCCGACACGGGCTTGACCACGTAATCGTCGGCGCCGGCGTTGAGGATCTGCGTGATCCCCGCCTCGTCGTCGCGGCTCGTCATGAAGATGATCGGCAGGCTGTGCTCGGTCTGGTTGGCGCGCACCCACTTGAGCACTTCCTCGCCGGACATGTCGGGCACGTTCCAGTCGAGCACCAGCAGGTCGAACGTCTCGCGCTGCAGGCGCTTCTTCAGGGCCTTGCCTTCCTTGAACGCATAGCACGTGTGGCCGACGGCCGTCAGCGTTTGACTGACGAAATCCGTCTGGGCCGGATCGTCATCCAGTACAGCAATTCTCATAGCACCCCGCAAATCGAAGTCGATCCGTCCATTCGGCTCCCGCACCTGCCCCGGCCGCGCAGCCTGCGCGCGGCGCCGGATACCGGCCGGCGAGCCGTCGTTCGCCGCTCGCGCCTCCTGCGCAAATTGGCGACCCCGGCCAAATATCTCAAAAACGGGGCACGGACGAACCGGCGATTTCATCATAGTAGTATGAAATTCGCCAAGAAATTGCGCGGACTATCGCCCTTTCTTCGAATAATCCTTTCTGCTGCGCAACCGGACGCCTATTTGGCGCCCGCGATGCCGGCCACCGGCTCGGCAAAATCGTCTGTCGGCACGCCCGGCGAGGGCCGCTCCGACAGCGGCCGTTGCGCAAGCATCCGCTGCAACTGGTCGCGCACGCGCTCCCATGCGCCGGCCGCATAGTCGGGCTGGCCTGCCGCCCATGCCTGCGCCAGATCGAACACGCGTTCGATCGTCGCACCGCAGTAGGTCGGGCCCGCGCCGTCGTCCCGCGCGGCATCGCGCAGCCGTTCGTCGAGCCACTCGGCCAGCCACGGCATCTCGGCCGCTGCCGAATCCGCATAGGCTTCCAGCGCGGCACGCGCGTGGCGGTCCTGTTGCGGATCGAGCTCGATCCGGTTCAATTCCGAGGTGCGCACGGGCGCAATGCTTTCCGCTCCGGACGGACTTCGAAGGGTCCCTGGTCTGAAGGACATGTCCTCTCCCCGTTGTACGACGGTAGCGTCAGGCATGGCCCCCGAGCCCGCCGTGCGACGTACCGTGGCCGGCGCCTCCGCTGGGAGCGGACGACCGGCCGCGTCAGTATACGCAGCCGGTCACGCAACGAGGTTTAAGAATTGTCAGACAGGCGCGGCAAGCGCTTTCCAATGGACCAGGAGCCTGAGCGAGGGCCTGCGCCGGCTCCGGTGTTGCGCTTTTGGCGCGTTTCCAATGCAAATGAGCCCGTTGTCGGCCCTGGCCGGCCAGACGCGGCCGGCCGGGAGCGTGGCGCGGCGGAACGTGCGATGCGCGCCTTCAGCGGCGGCGCATCAGGAACACGAAGATCTTGTCCTGGATCGTCGACTCGACGATCTCGTTGCCCGTCTGCTTCGCGAACGCGGCGAAATCGCGCTGCGAGCCCGGATCGGTCGCGAGCACCTTGAGGATCTGCCCGCTCTCCATATCGGCAAGCGCTTTCTTGGCACGCAGGATCGGCAACGGGCAATTGAGCCCGCGCGCGTCCACTTCCTTGTGAATCTGCATCGGCTGTCGACCTTCGAATGACGCGCCGCACACGGCGCGGATGGAAGCCGCGATTTTACCGCAGCGCCGCCGCGCCTGCCCGGCCCGCCCGCGGCCCGACGCCCGCCGCCCGGCTCACGCGCCGGAGAAACCGCCCGCGAGCCGCTCGCGCAGGTGCCGCACGAGCGCGCGCACCGCGCTCGGCACGACCGGGCTGTACGGGCGGATCGCGAAAATGTGGTCGCCGAACGCGCCCGACGGCCGCCAGCCGTCGAGCAGCGTGACGAGCCGGCCGGCGTCGAGGTCGCGCCGCGCGCTGAAATCGGGCAGCAGCGCGATGCCGAGCCCGCCGAGCGCGGCCTCGCGCATCGCCTCGCTGTTGTTCGCCGCGAAACTGCCGCGCACCGGCACGCTCACGCGCTGGCGCCGGCGGCCGTCCGGCTCGAAGCTCCATGCGGCCGGCTCGTGCTCGCGCAGGTAGCACAGGCAGCTGTGATCGACGAGTTCGCTCGGGTGGCGCGGCGCGCCCCGCGCGTCCAGATAGTCGCGGCTCGCGACCAGCAGCGAACGCGTGTCGCACAGCTTCCATGCGACATGGGTCTGCGGCGCGGTGGTCGTATGGCGGATCGCGAGATCGAAGCCTTCCTGCGTCAGCGAATGCAGGCGGTCGGACAGGTCGAGCTCGATCTGTACGCCCGGATGCTGGCGCAGAAAATCGGGCAGATGCGGCACGATCTGCTGGCGCCCGAGTGCGACCGGCACCGTCAGGCGGAGCAGCCCGCGCGGCTCGCCGGCGAGATCCTTCACCCGTGCGAAATGCTGGCCGATCGACTCGAACGCGTCGCGCGTGCTGTCGACGAGCGTCTGGCCCGCATCGGTGAGCCGCACGCTGCGCGTGGTGCGCCGCACGAGCGGCACGCCGGCCGCCTTTTCGAGATCGGCGATGCGCTGGCTCATCGCGGCCTTGCTGATGCCGAGCCGCTGCGCGGCAGCCGTGAAACTGCCCGCCGCAGCCAGCACCGTCAGCGAATGGATGTGCGGCCAGAGCGCCTGGACATTTTGCTGATTCATCCATTGATTATTCAGAATTCTGAACAGTGAATCAAGTTTCGCGGCCTTCTCCGGCCCTGCCGGTTTCCCTAGACTAGGTGCTGTTCCCCCTCATCCTCAGGAGACACGATGAATCCGGTTCCCGCGTACACGTCCGACGCAGACGTCGGCCACTATGTCGACGGCGCGCCCGTCGCCGGCCGCAGCGGCCGTTTCCAGGACGTCCTCAATCCGGCGCTCGGTCGCGCGGTGCGCCGCGTGGCGCTGGCCGACGACGGCGAAGTGCGGCAGGCCGTCGCCTCCGCCCACGCCGCGTTCCCGGCCTGGGCCGCGACGCCGCCGATCCGCCGTGCGCGCGTGCTGCACCGCTTCCTGCAACTGATGAACGAGCACCGCGACACGCTGGCGGCGATCATCACGGCCGAACACGGCAAGGTGTTCTCGGACGCGCAGGGCGAAGTCGCGCGCGGCATCGACATCATCGAATTCGCGTGCGGCGTGCCGCAACTGCTGAAGGGCGACTTCACCGACCAGGTCAGCACCGGCATCGACAACTGGACGATGCGCCAGCCGCTCGGCGTCGTCGCGGGCATCACGCCGTTCAACTTCCCGTGCATGGTGCCGTGCTGGATGTTCCCGGTGGCGATCGCGACGGGCAACACGTTCGTGCTGAAGCCGAGCGAGCGCGACCCGTCGGCCGCGCTGTTCATCGCCGACCTGCTCACGCAGGCTGGCCTGCCCGCCGGCGTGTTCAACGTCGTCCAGGGCGACAAGGGCGCGGTCGATGCCCTCCTCGACCACCCGGACGTGCAGGCCGTCAGCTTCGTCGGCTCGACGCCGATCGCAGCCTACGTGCAGCAGCGCGCGGTGCAGTCGGGCAAGCGCGTACAGGCGCTCGGCGGCGCGAAGAACCACCTCGTCGTGATGCCCGATGCGGACATCGAGCAGGCCGTCGACGCGCTGATCGGCGCCGCATACGGTTCCGCCGGCGAGCGCTGCATGGCGATCAGCATCGCGGTGTTGGTCGGCGACGTGGCCGACAAGATCGTGCCGGCGCTCGCCGAACGCGCACGCAAGCTGGTGATCGGCGACGGGATGTCGCCGGAAGTCGAGATGGGGCCGATCGTCACCGGCGAAGCGCTCAAGCGCATCGAAGGCTATATCGAGCAAGGCGTAAACGAAGGCGCGCAACTGGTGGTCGACGGCCGCGGTCTGCGCGTGCCGGGCCGCGAAGCCGGCTTCTTCACCGGCGGCACGCTGTTCGATCACGTGCGCCCCGACATGCGGATCTACAAGGAAGAGATCTTCGGGCCGGTGCTCGGCTGCGTGCGCGTGAAGGATTTCGGCGAAGCGGTCGACCTGATCAACGCGCACGAGTTCGGCAACGGCGTGTCGTGCTTCACGAGCGACGGCGGCATCGCGCGCGAATTCGCGCGGCGCATCCAGGTCGGCATGGTCGGTATCAACGTGCCGATCCCGGTGCCGATGGCATGGCACGGCTTCGGCGGCTGGAAGAAGAGCCTGTTCGGCGACATGCATGCGTACGGCGAGGAAGGCGTGCGCTTCTACACGCGCCAGAAGTCGGTGATGCAGCGCTGGTCGTCGAGCATCGGCAAGGGCGCCGAATTCGCGATGCCGACCGCGAAGTAAGCCGGCCGGTGCGCCATCCGCCGATCCGTCCGGCGGGCGGCGCACCGGCAGTCGGCATCAACCGGCTTTCGTGCCGTGCGCGCCGTCGGCGGTCGGCATATAGGACAACTCGAGCCGGTACGCGAGCGCGACGAACAGGCTCTGCGCGAGGCCCATCGTGGCGGTCAGCGCACGAAAGCCGAACGTCGCGCTCTCCTGCACCATCAGCGTCACTTCCGCCTCCCGCGCGAGCGGGCTCATCCGGCTGTCGGTGATCGCGATCAGCCGCGCGCCGCGCTGCGCGGCCTGCTGCGCGACCTGCACGGTCTCGTCCGCATACGGCATGAACGAGATCGCGATCATCACGTCGCCCGCGCGCACCGACCGGATCTGGCCGAGATGCATGCTGCCGAGCGCGCTGAACAGGCCGATCCGCTTGTCGGTGTGCTGCAGCGCATAGTCGAGGTATGCGGCGATCGGAAACGCGCGCCGCGATCCTGCGATCCAGATCGCCTGCGTATCGGCGAGCAAATCCACGGCCTGCGCGAGCGCCTGCGAATCGAGCGTCTGCCGCAACTGCTGCATCCCGGCAATGCTGCCCTTGATGAATTCGTCGGCGATCTGTTCGGGCTGCAGGCTCGACGAGCCGGCTTCGATCACGTCGCGCAGCCGCAAGCTGTACGCGCGCCCCGGCGCGATCTGCTGCGCGAGCCCCTCGCGGAACAGCCGCTGCATCTCGGAGAACCCGGAGAAGCCGAAGTGCTTCGCGAAGCGCACGACGGCCGACGGCTGGACGCCGCAAGCCTCCGCGAGCGACTGGATGCCTTCCAGCCCAAGCTGGTCCCGATGCGTTTCCACGTGACGCGCAATCACCTTCAGGCGATTGCTGAGACCGTCGTACTCCTGCGTCAGATGCTGCAGGAACTGCTCGACGGTGGCGGGAGGTTTCTCGGATGAACTCATCGGATAGCGCGAAGTTGACGGCCCCGATGCGCGCGCGATGCTGGCGGACGCGGCCCGGGGCTCGACTGGATACATGCATGAAGGGCGAATTTAATCACGTTTGCGGCGCGGCCCGCGCCGCCTACTCGCTCCCACGCGCTCGATCATCGCTTGCATACGCTCCACGGCAAGACTGGGAGCGATTGTCCAACGCGCTCGCGGCGTCGTAAAGATCAGGGTGTCTACCAAGCCGGCCGTCGCGACCGAGCGCGACGATCCGCGGCGCAGCCGGCCCGCCCCCTCGCTCAACGATAGTCGACCCACACGCCGCCCGCATCGGCGGACCGCACGCAGTTCTCGACCCACCGCACGCCTTCGACGCCCGCATGGACGTCCGGAAAGCGGATCTGCTTCAACGTCTGCACGTCGCCGCGATCGGCCGCATCCATCGCGAGCGCGAAGCGCGCGTACAGGTTCGACCACGCTTCGAACAGCCCTTCCGGATGCCCGGCGCCGATGCGGTCTTCGCGCGTCGCGTTCGGGTGCAGGTACGGCATCCCGCGATCGAGCACCTGCGCGGGCTGCCCCTGGATCTCGTAGCGCAACTGGTTCGGATGTTCGTCCCACCATTCGACGCTCGCCTTCGAGCCGATCACGCGCACCTTCTGCCCGTGCATCGAGCCGGCGTTCACCGCGCTCGACCACACGTAGCCGATCGCACCCGTGTCGTATTCCATGATCGTGAACGCGTTGTCCTCGAGCGGCGCGCGGCTCTTCACGAAGCTCTGCCGCGAACACATCAGCCGTTTGATCTTCAGGTCCGGCGCCATCACTTCGGAGATGTACAGCGGATGCGTGCCGATATCGCCGAGCACGTAGCTCGGCCCCGCGAACTTCGGGTCGACGCGCCAGCGCGCGGCGGCGCTCGCGGCTTCGACGCCGTCGCTGTGAAAGCCGTGCGCGAACTGCATCTGCACGATGCGAATTTCGCCGAGATCGCCGCGCGCGATCATTTCGCGCGCCTGCTCGATCATCTGGTGTCCCGAATAGCCGTACGCGACGCCGACGATGCGGTTCTTCTCGACCGACAGACGCTGCAGCGCCTCGGCCTCCTCGGTCGTGAAGCACAGCGGCTTCTCGCACACGACGTGCAGCCCCGCGTTCAGCGCCGCGCGGCAGATCTCGAAGTGCGTGTTGTTCGGCGTCGCGATCGACACCGCGCGGATGCCGTCGGCACGCTTCGCCTCGGCGTCGAACATCGTCCGGTAGTCGGGATAGCAGCGGTCCGCCGCGACGCCGAGCTTCACGCCGAACTGCCGCCCGCGCTCGGCATCGATGTCGAACGCGCCGGCAACGAGCTGGAAGCTGCCGTCGCGCAACGCGGCCGACCGGTGACTGTAGCCGATCTGGCTGCCGAGCCCGCCGCCGACCATGCCCCAGCGAATCGAATGTCCGAGCAGAATCTGTCCGTCGATCATGATTGTCGTGTTCCTGTCCGTGTTCAGTGTTCAGAGTGTGTGCAAAGGGTCGGGCCGACGGCCGATCAAGCGAACCCGGCCGATGCGAGAAACGCGCGGCTCGCGGCAACGTCGCGCAGGCTCGTGCCCGCATTGCGCGGGTCGCGCTCCTGCTCGATCGTGATGTAGCCGGCGTAGCCGATCTCGTCGAGCGCGTGGCGAATCGCGCGGTAGTCGAGCACGCCGGTGCCGATCGGGCACATCACGCCGCGCGCGCAGGCCGCGAAGAATGCGATGTGCTCGCCCATCACCGCGTCGTACACGGCCGCGTCGATATCCTTGAAATGCACGTAGTCGAGCCGCGCCGCATGGCGGCGCAGCCACGTTTGCGGGTCCATGCCCGAGTAATGCAGGTGGCCGGTGTCGAGACACAGGCCCGCCGTCTCGGCCGGAATGTCGGCGACGATCCGGTCGATCTCGTCCGCGAATTCGATGTAGCCGCCCGCATGCGGATGGATCACCGCGCGCACGCCGAACTCGTCGCGCGCGAGCGTCGCGATCTGCCGGATATGGTCCACCATCCGCGCCCAGCGCTCGTCGGACAGCCGCGGTGCGCGATCGCCGTGACCGGCCGCATAGTCGCGCTCCTCGTGGCCCCAGTCCATCACGACCAGGTACGGCGCCGCATGGCGCTGGCCCGGCTGCGTCGGCAGCTTCGGCAAGCGCGTGATCAGCGCGCAGATGTCGCGCGTCTGGCGCAGCAGGTTCGGCAGGTTCTCCGGCGACACCAGGTCGTCGAAGATCGTGCCGGCGGTGATGCTCAAGCGTTGACGCTCGAGCTCCGCGCTCACCACGTCGAGCTCGAGCGGAATATAGCCGTACGGGCCGAGCTCGATGCCCGAATAGCCGGCCTGTGCGGCTTCGGCGAGCACGTGCCGCCACGGCGGCAGGTGCGGATTCTTCACGTCGTCGACGCCCCAGCAGCACGGCGCGCAGCCAATCTTCATCGTCATGTCGGTCAGTCCATCAGGAAAGCGGTGCGTGGCCGCGTGGTCACGCGGCCCGATGTCAACGTGTCCGGCTTGTTCAGCCGCGATAGAACGCCGGGCGTTCGGCCATCGCGATCGGCTCGACCGCCCCGCTCTTCTGCGCGCGCACGCACGCATCGGCCGCGACCGCCGCCGCATAGCCGTCCCACGCGGACGGGCCGGTCAGCGCGCCCTGCCGCACGCCGTCGACGAACGCCTGCAGCTCGACGTCGTACGACGCGATGAAGCGCTCCTTCCAGTCGGTCATGATCTCGACCGACTGCCGCGCCGCATGCTTGAGCCCGACCGCGGGCGGATCGGGCAGCTTCGCGATGCCGTTCTCGCCAACCACCTCGCACTGGATGTCGTAGCCGTACTGGCAGTTCACGAAGATCTCGACGTCGATGCGCACGCCGCTCGCGGTTTCGAGCAGCACGATCTGCGGATCGGCGAGATGCGCGCTCGCATGGCGCGTCTTCTTCGGGTAGACGACCTGCGCGCTCGTGTAGTCCTCGCCGAGCAGCCAGCGCAGCACGTCGAGCTCGTGGATCAGCGTGTCGGTGATCGCCATGTCGGTGGTATAGCGCTCGCCGACCGACTGGTTGCGGTGCGCGCAATGCAGCATCAGCGGCGCGCCGATTTCGCCGCTGTCGATCACGCGCTTGAGCGCACGATAGCCTTCGTCGTACGGACGCATGAAGCCGACCTGCACGAGCCGCTTGCCGTGCGCGATCTCGGCCTCGACGATGCGCATGCAGCCGTCGGCGGTGACCGCCAGCGGCTTCTCGCAGAACACCGGCTTGCCGTGCGCGATCGCGTCGAGCACGAACGCTTCGTGCGTCGGCCCCCACGACGTGACGAGCACGGCCTGCACGTCGACGGCCGCGACCACGTCGTGACCATCGCCGTAGATTTCCGCGTCGAGCCCGTACTTCGTCACCGCATCGCGCGCCTGCTGCGGGTCGATGTCGTTGACCGCTACCACGCGTGCGCCGGACAGCGTACGCGTAAGCCTGCGGATATGGTCCTGGCCGATCGCGCCGCAGCCGATCACACCGATTTGCAACGTCATCCGAATATCTCCAGTCGTTCGTTCATCAGCGGCGCGGCCCGTGCCGCGCCGGTCAACAATGGTTCCCAAACGGCTCAGCGCGCAGCCGCCCGCTCGAAATGGCGATCGACGTAGCGCTGGATCGTGTCGCGCATGTAGCGCGACGACGCTTCCGCGCGGTCCTCCCACGCGAACACGCACGACGACATCACGCCGTCGAAGCCGGCGCTGCCGAGCGCGCCGAAAAACACGTCCCAGTCGATCTCGCCCTGCCCGATGTCGAGATGCTGGTGCACGCGGATCTGATTCGAGCCCGGCGGGTTCACGATGTAGCGCAATTGGCTGCTCTTGCGGTGGTCGAAGGTGTCGGCCACGCGCACGTGCGCGAGAATCGGCGCGGCGGCCGCGATCATCGCGGCCATGTCGTCGCCGTAGTAGAACGTGTGCGGCGCGATGTACGACAGCTTCAGCGACGGCGAGCCGATGTTCGTGACGATGTCGATCGCCGGCTGCAGCTGCTCGATCCAGTCTTCCGGATGCGGCTCGACCGACAGCACGATGCGTTCGCGCTCGAGGATCGGCAGCAGCGCGTCCATCGAACGGAACCACGCGGCTTCGCACAGCTCCTTCGGGTTCGCGCCCGGCCGCTCGCCGACCGAACGCTCCGGCGACGCGCCGCGCCCGAACTCGGACACCATCAGCGGGCACTCCATCTCCACTGCGACCTCGATCGCCTTCTGCCAGCAGCGCACGGCCCATTGCCGCTCGTCCTCGAACGGGCTCGCCCAGCGGTACATCGGCTGCAGCGACGCGAGACCGACGCCGCTCGCGCGCATCGCCTGGCGGAACGCGGCCATGCGCTCGCGCGTCGCGCGCGGCATCACCCACCAGTCGAGAAAGTCGCTGCGCGGCGACAGCTCGATCTGGTCGTAGCCGAGTTCGGCGACCGCGTGCGGCAGCCGGTCGAGCGGCAGGTGGCGAATCATGTAGGGGTCCAGAGCGATCTTCATCTTCTTCCTGGAAAGTTGCGTGGTGTCGGCCGCGTCGGAATCGGTCAGCGACGCGACTTCTTGTTGCGGTACTGATCGGCGATCACGGCCGCGACGATGATCGCGCCCTTCACCATCTCCTGGTAATACGCGTCGATGCGGATGAACGTGAAGCCCGACGTCATCACGCCGAGGATCAGCACGCCGATCACGGTGCCCGTCACGCGCCCGAGGCCGCCCGACAGCGACGTGCCGCCGATCACGACGGCCGCGATCGCATCGAGCTCGTACATCACGCCCATGCCCGACTGGCCGGAAATCGCGCGCGCGGCCGTCACGGTGCCGGCGATCCCGCTCAGGAGGCCCGCGATCGCATAGACGAAGATCAGGTGTCGCGTGACGTTGATGCCCGATACGACGGCCGCGTGGCGATTCGCGCCGATCGCATACGTGTACTTGCCGAAGCGCGTGTAGCGCAGCACGACGTGGAAGATCGCGGCGATCACGAGAAAGACGATCACCGGATTGGCGCCCGCGCCGATCGCCGCGAACGAGTCGGTCAGCATCGACACCGGCATCCCGTTGGTGAACCACTTCGCGAAGCCGCGCGCGGCGACCATCGTGCCGAGCGTCGCGATGAACGGCGGGATGCCCGTCATCGCGATCAGCGTACCGTTCAGCAGGCCGACCAGCAGCCCGACGCACACGCCGGCGAGCACCGGCCAGATCACCGGCAAGTCGGTCAGGTGCGGAAACACCGCGCGCGGGAAGTCGGACACCTGCGCGAGGCTCGCCGACACGACGGCGGCTGCCGCGACCACCGACCCCGACGAGAGATCGATCCCGCTGGTGATGATCACGAGGTTCACGCCGACCGCGATGATGCCGATCACGGCCATCTGCAGCACGATGATTTCGAGCCGCTCGGCATTGAACAGGAAGCTCTGGCCGACGACGATCCAGCCGAGGATCTCGAAGAACAGGCTGATGCCGACCAGCACGAGGAAGATGCTCAGTTCGGGCGGCCACTTCGTATGCCGCGACTTGAGTGTCATGGTCTGCGCATCCGCGACCGGGTTCAGGTTGCCCATTTCAGTTGTCTCCAATCTTGTTTCGGCTCAGCGCGACGCGAGATCCATGATGCGGACCTGGTCGGCGTCCTTGCGATCGACGATGCCGGTCATGCGCCCTTCGTGCATCACCATCACGCGATCGCTCATGCCCAGCACTTCCGGCATTTCCGACGAGATCATCAGCACCGCGACGCCCTTGGCGGCAAGCGCGCTGACGAGCCGGTGGATCTCGGCCTTCGCGCCGACGTCGATACCGCGCGTCGGTTCGTCGAGGATCAGGATGCGCGGCTGCGTGAGCAGCCAGCGACCGATCAGCACCTTCTGCTGGTTGCCGCCCGACAGGTTCTGGATTTCCTCGTGCAGCCCGGGCGACTTCACGCGCAGCATCCGGCTCATTTCCTCGCAGTCGCGCTTCAACTGCGCCTGCTGCACGAAATTGAACTTCACGTAGCGGCGGCTGAGCACCGCCGCTTCCATGTTCGCGAGCAGGTCGAGATTCAGGAAGCAGCCGGAGTCCTTGCGGTCCTCGGTGAGGAACGCCATCCCGTGCTTCATCGCCTGCGCGGGCGTCGCGATCCGCACCGGCTTGCCGTCGATGCGGATCTCGCCCGACGTGGCCGGCACGACGCCGAACAGCGCCTCCGCGACGTTCGAGCGCCCCGAGCCGACGAGGCCCGCGACGCCGAGGATCTCGCCCGCGCGCAGCTCGAAGCTCACGTCGCGGAACACGCCGTCGACGCAGAGATCCTTCACCGACAGCACGACGTCGCCGATCGGCACCTCTTCCTTCGGGAACATCTGCGTGATCTCGCGCCCGACCATCATGCGGATGATGTCGTCGCGCGTGACGTCGCTCGACGCATGCGTGCCGATGTACTTGCCGTCGCGGAACACCGAGAACTCGTCGGCGATCTCGAACAGCTCGTTCATCTTGTGCGTGATGTAGACGATGCCCTTGCCCTGCTCGCGCAGTTGGCGAATGATCCGGAACAGGTGCGTGACTTCCTTCTCGGTCAGCGCGGAGGTCGGCTCGTCCATGATCAGTACGTCCGAGTCGAACGACACGGCCTTCGCGATCTCGACCATCTGGCGGCTCGCGACCGTCAGCGTGCGCACGTCGGTTTCCGGGTCGATGTCGATCGACAGCCGCTCGAACAGCGCGGCCGTGCGGCGGCGCAACTCGGCGTGATCGATCAGGCCGAAGCGGTTCTTCGGTTCGCGGCGGATCCAGATGTTCTCCGCGACCGTCATGTACGGCATCAGGTTGAGCTCCTGATGGATCATCGCGATGCCGCGGTCGAGCGCATCGAGCGGGCCGTTCAGCACGACCGGCTCGCCGTTGATCAGGATTTCGCCCTGGTCGGGCGTGTAGACGCCGGCGATGATCTTCATCAGCGTGGACTTGCCTGCGCCGTTCTCGCCCATCAGCGCATGAACGGTGCCGCGCCGCACGCGGAACTGCACGCCGTCGAGCGCGACGACGCCGGGAAAGGACTTGCCGACGCCGCGCACCTCGAGCACGCAGTCGGCCATGGCCGCACCGGACGAGCCGGGCGCGGCGGACGAGGCGGCAGGCGCGCTTTCGCTGGCCATCGAGCGCGCGATCCTGGCTGTAAACATGGACGTTCCTCGAAAGTCGCGCGCGAACCCGGCCGTGCCGGGCCCGCGCAGTTCAGCGGAAAAACCGGTCAGTGCTTCGCGTACTGGTTCATGTTCTCCGGCGTCACGAGCTCGAACGGCACGTTCACGTAGCGATCGACGGGCTGCTTCTTCGCGAGCTTCAGCGCGGTGGCGACGGCCTGCGCGCCCTGCCCGGTCGCGTTCTGGTACACGGACACCTTCAACTCGCCGGCCTTCATCGCCGCGAGGCCGTCCGGCGTCGCGTCGATGCCTGCGACGACCGTTTTCGGCGTCAGCTTGCGCGCGGCCTTCAGCGCGTTGATCGCGCCGATCGCCATTTCGTCGTTGTTCGACACGATCGCGTCGAACTTGGTCCCGGAGCTGAGCCAGTTCATCGTGATGTCCTGGCCCTGCGTGCGGCTCCACTTGCCTTCGCGCTTGTCGACGATCTTCATGCCCGCGCAATCCTTCGTCGCGATCACGTCCTCGATGTCCTTGGTGCGGGCGCGCGCCGATTCGTTGGACAGCTCGCCCATCAGCACGAGGATGTCGCCCTTGCCGCCGAGCAGCTTGCACACCTGGCGCGCCTGCAGCGTGCCCGACTGCTTTTCGTCGGAGGCGACGACGGCGACGCCGGCCGGCAGCTTGTCGAAATCGACCGGCTTGCGGTTCACGTAGACGAGCGGGATCTTCGCCGCGGTCACCATCTTCGTGATCTTCGGCGTCGCGTCGGTATCGACCGCGTTCACGATGATCGCGTCGACTTTCTGCGCGATCATGTTCTGGACCTGGCTCAACTGCTTGCCGACGTCATTGCCGCCGTCCTCGATCTGCACCGTCGCGCCGTCCTTCTTCGCCGAATCGGCGATGCTGTTGCGCAGGATGGTCAGGAACGTGTCGTCGAACGATGCCATCGTCACGCCGATCTTCTCCGCATGCGCGAGCGGCGCAGCCAGGATCGCGGCGGCCGCGACGGCCATCAGCTTGGTCTTCATGATCAATCTGTCTCCTCATCTCCGGGGGGCGGAAGACGGCGCATTGCGCGCCGCCGGGCCGAGTCCGATCTGTCCGATCGGGACTGAAGCATCCGGATGAAACTGTAGATCACTTCCTCGAGAATTTGGAAATTTATTTCTACGTGATTTCACCTAGGGAACTGGATTTCCAAAAAGTCTAGACTGCGTCCGTAGCCCGAATCCCGGCGGCAGGCAGCCTCGCGTCGTGCGGCACATGCCGCGGACAGCCGCCGCCGGATCGGTCCCCTAATCCGCCGGCAGCGCCGAACGCCGGCCGCGAGCGTGACACGTGATATGAGCCTGCTGAACTTTCCGAGTGACCGCCCCATCGATCTCGCCTGCCTCGGCCGTGTGGCCGTGGATCTCTATGCGCAGCAGTACGGCAGCCGCCTCGAAGACGCGCGCAGCTTCCAGATGTATCTCGGCGGCTCGTCGGGCAACGTCGCGTTCGGCGTCGCGCGGCTCGGGCTGAAGACCGCGATGATTTCGCGCGTCGGCGACGAGCAGATGGGCCGCTTCCTGCGCGAGACGCTCGAGCGCGAAGGCTGCGACACGAGCCAGCTGCAGACCGATCGCGAGCGCCTCACCGCGCTCGTGCTGCTCGGGCTGAAGGATCGCGATACGTTCCCGCTGCTGTTCGTGCGCGAGAACTGCGCGGACATGGCCGTGCGCGCCGACGAGATCAGCGAGGACTTCATCGCCGGTTGCCGCGCGCTGGCGATCACCGGCACGCATCTGTCGACGCCGGGCACGCGCGAGGCATCGCTGACCGCGCTCGGTTACGCGCGCCGCCACGGCGCGGTGCGCATCCTCGACATCGACTACCGGCCGGTGCTGTGGGGGCTGACCGCGCGCGGCGCCGGCGAGAACCGTTACGTACCCGACGCGCAGGTAACGCGGCAACTGCAGCAGGTGCTCGACGAATTCGATCTGCTGGTCGGCACCGAAGAGGAATTCCTGATCGCGGGCGGCGTGCCGCACGACCTGATCGCGTCGTTGCAGGCGGTGCGCGCGATCACGAACGCGACGCTGGTCGTCAAGCGCGGCGCGCTCGGCTGCTGCGTGATCGAAGGCGACGTTCCCGCGCGCATCGACGCCGCGCCGACCTTCGTCGGCGAACGCGTCGAGGTGCTCAACGTGCTCGGCGCGGGCGACGCGTTCCTGTCGGGCCTGTTGTCGGGGCTGCTGCGCGGGCGCGACTGGGCCGAATCGACGCGCATCGCGAACGCATGCGGCGCGATCGTCGTGTCGCGCCACGCGTGCTCGGCCGCGATGCCGACGCCGGCCGAGCTCGCGCACTGGTTCGGCGGCAGCCGCAATCCGGCGGTCGATGCCGACCGTACGCTCGCGCACCTGCATCGCGTGACGGTGCCGCGCCGCGAATGGAACGACCTGTGCGTGATGGCGTTCGACCATCGCAGCCAGTTCTACGAGCTCGCGGTGCAGGCCGGCGCGGACGAGGCGCGGATCAGCACGTTGAAGCGCCTGCTCGTGCGCGCGGTCGAACAGGTCGAACGCGATCGCGGCATCGCCGGCCACGTCGGCGTGCTGATCGACGGCGGCGCGTACGGCGGCGACGCACTCGCATCGGCCACCGGGCGCGGCTGGTGGGTCGGCCGGCCGGTCGAGCTGCCGGGCTCGCGGCCGCTGCGGTTCGACGAGACGCGTTCGGTCGGCTCGTCGCTCACGCACTGGCCGACCGAACAGGTCGTGAAGTGCCTCGTTCACTATCACCCCGACGACGCCGTCGATCTGCGCGTCGAGCAGGAGCAGCGCGTGCTCGAACTGTGGGAAGCCACGCGCGCGAGCGGCAACGAGCTGCTGCTGGAAATGATTCCGCCGCGCGCGGTCACGCCGGCCGGCACCGAGGACGACGCGGTGCTGCGCACGGTCGCGCGCTTCTACAACCTCGGCGTGAAGCCCGAATGGTGGAAGCTCACGCCGCTGAGCGCCGACGGCTGGGCACGGCTCGCCGCGCTGATCGCCGAGCGCGACCCGTACTGCCGCGGCGCGGTGATCCTCGGGCTGAACCAGCCGCTGCAATACCTCGTCGACAGCTTCCGCTCGGCGACCAACCCGATCGTCAAGGGCTTCATGGTCGGGCGCACGCTATGGGCCGATGCATCGCTGAACTGGTTCGCGGGCCGGATCGACGATCAGGCGCTGATCGACGAAGTGGCCGGCAACTTCGCGCAACTGGTCGACGCGTGGCTGGGCCGCCGGGCCGCCGCGCGCGCCGCCGCAGCAGCCTGATGCCCGTGTTCGCGACGACCACCCGACTTCTCTCTATCGACCGACGATGACCACCACCGTAAGACTGACCGTCAGCCAGGCGCTCGTGCGCTACCTGGCCGCCCTGCGCGCCGAAGTCGTCCAGCCCGACGGCCGCACCGAGATCCTGCCGTACTGCGGCGGCGTGTTCGCGATCTTCGGCCACGGCAACGTGGCCGGGCTCGGCGAAGCGCTGCATGCCGAGAAGGACCGGCTGCCGACGTTTCGCGCGCACAACGAGCAAGGGATGGCCAACGCGGCCGTCGCGTTCGCGAAAGCGAATTTCCGCCAGCGGATGATGGCCGCGACGTCGAGCATCGGCCCCGGCGCGACCAACATGCTCACGTCCGCCGCGCTCGCGCACGTCGGCCGCTTGCCGCTGCTGCTGCTGCCCGGCGACGTGTTCGTGTCGCGGCTGCCCGACCCGGTACTGCAGCAGGTCGAGGATTTCGAACAGGGCGACGTCAGCGCGAACGACTGCTTCCGGCCGGTGACGCGCTACTTCGACCGCATCGCGTCGCCCGAGCAACTGCTCGTCGCGCTGCCGCGCGCGATCCAGGTGATGACCGATCCCGCGCAGTGCGGCCCCGTGTGCCTCGCGCTGCCGCAGGACGTACAGACCTTCGCGTACGACTGGCCCGAGGATTTCTTCGCGCCGCCGGTGATCCGGATGCGCCGGCCGCCGGCCGACCCGCTCGAACTCGCCGATGCGCTCGACGTGCTGAAGGCCGCGAAGAAGCCGCTGATCGTCGCCGGCGGCGGCGTGCTGTACAGCCAGGCGTGGGACGCGCTGCGCACGTTCGCCGACACGCATGGCGTGCCGGTGGCCGAATCGCAGGCCGGCAAGGGCAGCCTTGCGTGGGACCACCCGCTGAACCTCGGATCGATCGGCGTGACGGGCTCCCCCGCCGCCAATCGCGCGGCCGCGCAGGCCGACGTCGTGTTCGCGGTCGGCACGCGGCTGCAGGATTTCACGACCGGCTCGCACGCGCTTTACGGCGACGCAACGTTGTTGAGCCTGAACGTGCAGCCGTTCGACGCGGGCAAGAAACGCGGCCGGCAACTGGTTGCCGACGCGCGTACGGGCCTCGGCCAGCTGTCGGCCGCGCTGGCCGGCTGGCGCGCCGACGCGGCGTGGACGGCCGCGAACCGCGACCAGGCCGCCGCATGGAACGCGCGCGTGACGGCGCTGACCACCCGGATTCCGACCGACACGCTGCCGTACGACGCGGAAGTGATCGGCGCGGTGCGCGATTCCGCGGCCGACGCGGGGCGCGACAGCGCGCGCGACGACCTCGTCGTCTGCGCGGCCGGCACGCTGCCGGCCGAACTGCACAAGCTGTGGCGCAGCGGCGTGCCGGGCAACTACCACATGGACTACGCGTATTCGTGCATGGGTTACGAGGTCGCGGGCGGCCTCGGCGCGAAGCTTGCACGCCCCGGGCGCGAAGTGATCGTGATCGTCGGCGACGGCTCGTACATGATGCTCAACGCGGAGCTCGCGACCTCCGTGATGCTCGGCCGCAAGCTGATCGTCGTGATCCTCGACAACCGCGGCTACGGCTGCATCGAGCGGTTGCAGCTCAACTGCGGCGGCGCGAGCTTCAACAACATGCTCGACGACTGCGTGCCCGAAGGCGGCGAACGCTCGACGATCGATTTCGCGATGCACGCGCGCGCGATGGGCGCGGAAGCCGTGCACGTGCGCGACGTCGGCGAGTTGCGCCGCGAAATGAAACGCGCACGGGCGGCGACGAAGAGTCAGGTACTCGTGATCGACACCACGCACCGCCGCACCACCGACGACGGCGGCGCGTGGTGGGAAGTCGCGGTGCCGCAGGTCTCCGCACGCGCCGGTGTCGAACGCGCGCACCAGGCGTATCTCGACGCGAAAACCCGGCAGCGGCGCTGATCGCGCACGCTGCGCCACGAACATGCCCCGCCCCCCATCATCCGAATCGAATTGAGGAAGCAAGACATGAGCTGGAACGTCCGCATCGGCATCAATCCCCTGTCGTGGATGAACGACGATCTGCCGTCGCTCGGCGGCGAGACGCCGCTCGAGACGGCGCTGAAGGAAGGCGCCGAAATCGGCTATGCGGGCTTCGAGCTCGGCAACAAGTTTCCGAAGACGGGCCCCGAACTGAAGGCGAAGCTCGCCGAATTCGGGCTCGTGTGCGTGTCGGGCTGGTACTCGGGCTTCCTCGCGGAAGTCGCGCCGGGCATGACCGACGCCGATGCCGTCGCGGCGGAAATCGAGCGCTGCCGCGCGCACATGACGAAGCTGCAATTCAACGACGTGACGGTCGTCGTGTACGGCGAATGCGCGGGCACGATCCAGGGCAGCATCGACACGCCGGTCGCGAAGCGCCCGCGTTTCGTCGACGACGAAGCGTGGCGGCGCTACGCGGCGCGCCTCGACGCGTTCGGCGCGCATCTGCTCGACACCTACGGGATCCGGCTCGCCTACCATCACCACATGGGCGCGTACGTCGAATCGCCGGACGACGTCGACCGGCTGATGGCGCTGACCGACCCCGCGAAGGTGTTCCTGCTGTTCGACACCGGCCACGCGTATTTCGGCGGCGCGGCCGACCCGGTCGCGCTGCTGAAGAAACACGTATCGCGCGTGGCGCACGTGCATTGCAAGGACGTGCGCCCGCGGGTCGTCAACCAGGCGCGCAACGACGGCTGGAGCTTCCTGAACGGCGTGATCAACGGCACCTTCACGGTGCCGGGCGACGGCGCGCTCGACTACGACGCGACGCTGCGCACGCTGAAGGACGCCGGCTACGAAGGCTGGCTCGTCGTCGAGGCCGAGCAGGATCCGGCCGTCGCGCCGAGCTATGCATATGCGAAGAAGGGCTACGAGTCGCTGCGCGCGATCGTCGACCGGTTGAGCGCGTGAACCCGCGCGCAACCGTCTGAGCGCTCGAGCCCTACCCTATTGCGGAGACCCACTTCATGACGATTTCTCCCCTGCTGGTCAAGGCATCCGCCGACCGCGAAATCTGCAACGTCACGCCCGAATCGGCCGGCTGGAAGCACGTCGGCTTTCGCGCGCTGCGCCTGAAGGCCGGCGACGCCGAGACGCTCGACACGGGCACGCGCGAACTGTGCGTCGTCGTGCTGACCGGCACGGTGCGCGCGGACGTCGACGGCGAAACCTACGACGCGCTCGGCAAGCGCGACAGCGTATTCGAAGACGTATCGCCGGACGCGCTGTACGTGCCGGGCGGCAAGCGCGTTACGCTGGTCGCGACGCGCGATGCGGAAGTCGCGCTGTGCACCGCGCCGTACGCGAGCGGCGACAAGCCCGTGCGGCGCCTCGACGGCGAACGGATGCGCCGCTCGGTGCGCGGGCAAGGCACCAACACGCGCTACGTATGCGACATCCTGATGGGCGACAACCCGGCCGCCGAGCACCTCCTCGTCGTCGAAGTCGTCACGCCGGCCAGCCATTCGAGCAGCTATCCGCCGCACAAGCACGACCGCGACGCGGCGCCCGACGAAACCTCGCTCGAGGAAACCTATTACCACCGGATCGATCCGCCGCAGGGTTTCGCGTTCCAGCGCGTGTACACCGACGACCGCAGCCTCGACGAGGCGTGCGCGGTCGAGAACCACGACGTCGTGATGGTGCCGCGCGGCTACCACCCGGTCGTGGCTCCTCACGGCTACAACCTGTACTACCTGAACGTGATGGCCGGGCCGAGCCGCGCGTGGGCGTTCAAGAACGACCCCGCGCACGAGTGGATGCTCGACGCGGCGCCGAAACGCTGACGTGCCGAAGCGCCGAAGCACTGAACGGAAGACGGGCCCACGCGGCCCGTGACGATGCGACGCCCGGCCCGCGTATCGAGCCGGCAACGCCACGGAGCCCGCCATGGTGACGTCCCCCTTTCGCCTCGAACCCCACGCCTTCGACGACGATGCGTCGACCCCAGCGCTGTCGCACTTCGATGCAGCCGTCGCGCGCCGCATGGGAGAAATCGCGGTCAACCTCGCGTCGCGACGCGGGCTGCCGATTGCGGTCGGCATCGTCGGCGAGCAGGCGCTGCTGTTCTACTGCGCGCTCGACGGTAGCGGCGCGCACGACGGCGATGCGATCCGCCGACGGCAAAACACGGCCCTGCGTTTCGGCCAGAGTTCGCTCGCGGTCGGCGCGCGCTTTCGGCGTGCCGGCTGGTCGCTGCGGTCGCAGGGCCTGTCGGACGACGACTACGCGCTCGACGGCGGCGGCGTGCCGTTGCGGATCGCCGGCGCCGGCATCGTCGGCGCAATGGCGATCGCGGGCCTCGGCTCCGAACGCGATCACGCGCTCGTCGTCGAATGCTTGCGGTGGCACGTCGGCGCGAATGCGCTGGCGATGAGCGCGTAGCGGCGCGAACGGCGCCCCTGCCCCGTTCGCGCGATACCGCCGACGATCAGTTCAACCCGCCGCTCACGACGAGATGCTCGCCGGTCATCCAGCGTGCATCGTCCGATGCGAGGAACACGGCGACCGACGCGATGTCGTTCGGCTCGCCGAGGCGGCCGAGCGGCGTCTGGCCGAGCACCTGCGCTTCGAGATCGGAACCGATGATACCCGCGCTGTGCGTGCCTTCGGTCACGATCATCCCCGGGTTGATCGCGTTCACGCGGATCTTGCGCGGGCCGAGTTCGAGCGCGAGCACGCCGGTGATCGCGTCGACCGCGCCCTTCGTGCCGCTGTACACGGCGCTGGCGGGCGGCGTGATGCTGGTCACCACCGAGCTGATGTTGATGATGCTCGCGCCTTCGCCGAGATGCTTGACCGCCGCCTGCGTGGTCAGCAGCACGCCGAACACGTTCGTGTCGAACTGCCGGCGGTAGTGTTCTTCGGTGATCGCTTCGATCGGCGCGAATTCGTACACGCCGGAGTTGTTGACGAGCACGTCGAGACGCCCATACGTTTCGATGGCGGTATCGACGATGCGCTGCGCATCGGCGGCCTTCGACACGTCGCCGCCGACCGCGACCGCGCGGCCGCCCGCTTCCGTGATCGCGCTCACGACCGCATCCGCGCCTGCTTTGCTGCTCGCGTAGTTGACGACGACCGATGCACCTTCGTCGGCCAGTGCCTTCGCGATTCCCGCGCCGATGCCCTTCGATGCGCCCGTGACGATCGCTACCTTGCCTGCCAGCTTGCTCATGATTTCGTTCCTCAGTCCGAAGACGTTCGATGGATGGCGCCGGTTGCCGCGACGATGCGACGATGCGTCGATGCGTTGCGATGGCGACCGGCCTGACTGGCAATGTACGGTGCGGCACCGCAGCGATAAAGCGGCCCAAAGCGAATTGACTGGCGGAGTTTGCCGAACAATCGACTGGATGCCGTCAGCCGGCGCTCAGCCACGCGTGAGCAACCTCGCCGCCCAGCCCGTCGAGCCCGCCGTCGTAGACGATCCGTCCGCGCCCCATTACCGCCGCGCGCCGCGCGAGCCGCGGCGCAAGCTGCAACCGCTGCTCGATCAGCACGATCGACACGCCGTCGGCCTGCAGCGCGGCGAGGCACGCACCGACTTCGTCGACCGCGAGCGGCGCGAGCCCTTCGGCCGGTTCGTCGACGATCAGCACGCGCGGCCGGCCGGCGAGTGCGCGCACCAGCGCGAGCACCTGCTGCTCGCCGCCCGACAGCCGCCCGGCTTTCACGCCCGCGCGCGCGGCCAGCAGCGGAAAACGCTCGAACAGCCGGTCGAGCGCCGCGCGTTCGGTTGCGCCGCTCGCGCCGCGCAAACCGAGCCGCAGGTTATCGCGCACGGTCAGCAGCGGAAACACGTCGCGGTTTTCAGCCACGTAAGCGACACCGCGCCGCGCAATCTCGAACGTGCGCGCGCCCGCGCATTCGGCGCCGGCGATGCGCACCGAGCCGGCCGTGTGCACGAGCCCCATCACGGCCTTCGCGAGCGTCGAGCGCCCCGAGCCGTTGCGGCCGAGCAGCGCGAGCGTCTCGCCCGGCGCGAGCGCGAGATCGACGCCGTCGAGCACGGGCTGCAACCCGTACCACGCACGCAACCCGCGAATCTCGAGCACGGCGCTCATGCCGCGCCCTCGCCCAGATAGGCGGCCCGCACGCGCGGATCGGCGCGGATCGCGTCGGGCGCGCCGGTCGCGACCACCGTGCCGCGCACGAGCACCGTGATGCGTTCGGCGAAACCGAACACCGCGTCCATGTCGTGCTCGATCATCAGCACGGTGCGGCCCTGCGTCGTCGCGCGGATCAGCGCGATCATCCGCGCCGCCTGCGCGCGGCTCATGCCGGCCGTCGGCTCGTCGAGCAGCAGCGTACGCGCGCCGCTCGCGAGCGCGATCCCGAGATCGAGCGCGCGCTGCTCCGCATAGCTCAACTCGGCGGCCGGCGTGTCGCGCCGCGCGTCGAGGCCGATGTCGTGCAGCACGCGTGCCGCCGCGCGATCGATCGACGCCGATTCGCGCAGCCGGTTCCACCAGCGCCGCCGTTCGGCCGGCGCATGCAGCGCCGCGCAGCGCAGGTTGTCGAACACCGTCAGGCGCGCGAACGCGCTCGTCTGCTGAAAACTGCGGCCGATGCCGAGGCGGCTCGCGACGACCGGCCCGCGCCCGCGCAGCTCGACGCCGTGCAGTACGACGCGCCCGCGCGTCGGCCGCGTCGCCCCGGCGATCACGCCGAACAGCGTCGATTTGCCCGCGCCGTTCGGCCCGATCAGCGCATGGCGCTCGCCGGCCGCGATGCTCAAGTCGACCCCGTCGAGCACGGTCTGCGCGCCGAAGCGCTGCACGACGCCGTGAAGCGCGATCGCGTTGCCGTTCATCGCGCGTCCTCCTGCGTGGCCACCGCCGCGTCATGCGCGAGCCGCGCGCGCCAGCGCCACAGCAGCGTACCGATGCCGGCCGCCGAGCACGCGACGGCCCAGCCGGCCGGCGTATCGGCGTCGACGCCCCACGCGCCGAACGCGAGGCCCGTGCCGTCGTCCTGCGCGAAGCGCCATGCATAGCCGAGCTCGGCCGCGCAGACGATCGCGACGCCCCAGAACGCGCACGCACCGACGGCGCACAGCACGCGCCACCGCTCGACGGCCGGCGCGCCGCGCCGCAGCGCAGGCGCGAGCGCCCGCACAATGCCCGCGATCCCGCCGGGCGCGGCCACGACGATCGCGACGAACAGCACGCCGAGATACAGCGCCCACGCGCGCGACACACCCGCGACGACGATACTCAGCGCGGTCAGCACGGCCGAGCCGGCCGCCGGCCCGAAGAATGCGCCGGTGCCGCCGATCACCGCGGCGATCAGCACGGTCGCCGAGCGCGCCATCGACACGCTGTCGGGCGTCGCGATCTCGACGTCGATCAGCGTCAGCGTGCCGGCGATGCCGGCGAAGAACGATGCGCAGGTGACCATCGCGAGCCGTACACGGCGCGGATCGGTGCCGAGCGCGGCGACGCGCGCCGGGTTGTCGCGCACTGCGTTCGCGAGCCGCGCGAGCGGCGTGCGCGTCAGCGCATGCATCGCCCACGCCGACACGACGCACCACGCGGCGATCAACGCATACGCGTGCGCCGGCGCGCCGAAATGCGCGTTGCCCCACGGCGCACCGCTCGCGCGATCGATCGGCACGCCGCCGAGACCGCCGAACCACGCGGGCACGCTCCACGCGGCGGCCGCGACGCATTCGCCGAGGCCGAGCGTGATCATCGCGAACGCGGTGCCGGAACGACGCGTCGCCAGCAGCCCGGCGACGAACCCGAAGCCCGCGCCGGCCATGCCGCCGACGAGCGGCAACAGCGGCAGCGGACCGCCGATATGGTTGAACCAGTGGGCTGCCGCGAACGCGCCGAGGCCTGCGAATGCCGCATGTCCGAACGACAGCAGCCCGGTCGTGCCGAGCTGCAGGTTGTACGACAGCGCGAGCACGACGAGCGCGGCCGTCTGCGCGAGATAGCCGAGTACCGCGCCATGCGGCCACAGCCATGCGGGCAGCGCGACGCACGCGGCGAACAGCGTCCAGCGCACGCATCCGGCCAGTGCGCGGCTAGGCATCGGCACGCTCGCCGAACAGCCCGCGCGGCCGCGCGACCAGGACCGCGACGAGCAGCAGGTACGGCACCAACGGCGCCAGTTGCGCGATCGACACGGTGGCCACGCTGTCGGGCAGCGCGATGCCCGTCCATTGCGCGAGGTCACGCAGCGACGTGTCGCTCGCGGCCGCGAAGGTCTGCGCGAAGCCGACCGCGAGCGACGCGACGAACGCGCCGCCGAGCGAACCCAGGCCGCCGATCACGACGACCGCGAACACGACCGACCCGACCGTCTCGGCGAGCGCGGGCTCGATCACCGCGAGCGGCGCGCCGATCACGCCGGCCAGCGCCGCGAGCGCGGTGCCCGCACCGAACAGCGCCGTCATCACGCGCGGCACGTCGTAGCCGAGCGCCTCGACGGCCGCGCGATGCGTGAGCGCCGCGCGCACGACGAGCCCGATGCGCGATGCGCGCAGCAGCCCGCCGAGCGCGACCAGCATCGTCGCGGACATCGCCATCATGAACAGCCGGTAACGCGGCAACGCGAGACCGAACACGGTCACGGGCGCGCCGTCGAACAGCGGCGGCACGGGCGCCGGCAGCGGCGCGAGACCCCATGCGAGTTTCGTGCCCTCGCCGATCAGGTACGCGAGACCGAAGGTCAGCAGCAGTTCGCTCGTATGGCCGCGCGACTGCACGCGGCGCAGCAGCGCGCGTTCGCAGCCGGCGCCGAGCAGCCCGACGGCCAGCGGCGCGAGCACGAGCGCGGGCCAGAAGCCCGCCGAGGCCGCGATGCCGTAGCCGACATACGCCCCGAGCATGTAGAAGCTCGCATGTGCGAAGTTGAGCACGCCCTGCACGCTGAAGATCAGCGTGAGGCCGGCCGACAGCATGAACAGCAGCAAGCCGTAGCTGAGGCCGTTGAAGGCCTGGAGCGCGAACGCGTGCACCGCGTATCGTCAGGCGGCAAGCGGTTCGAGCGCGGCGCGCAGCGCATCGGGCAGCGGCACCGGGCGACGCGTGCCGCGATCGACGTACACGTGCACGAAATGCCCCTGCGCGGCGGGCAACGCATCGCCTTGTGCGAACAGCCCGACTTCATAGCGCACGCTCGACGTGCCGAGCTTCACGACGCGCAGGCCCGCGTCGACCGATTGCGGGAACACGAGCGGCGCGAAGTAGTTGCACTGCGTCTCGACGACCAGCCCGATCGTCTGCCCGTGCTCGACGTCGAGCACGCCCGCGCGGATCAGGTACTCGTTCACGACGGTGTCGAAGTAGCTGTAGTAGACGACGTTGTTCACGTGCCCGTAGACGTCGTTGTCCATCCAGCGGGTCGTGATCGGCAGGAAGTGGCGATAGGCGTCGCGCGGACGCGGCTGCGGCTTGTCGGACATGGCGATGGCGGTCAGGACGATGGAAGCGGAGGAAACGGACGGGGACGACGCGTGACGGCCGCACGACGCGGCGCGCCGGCCGGCGACGAAGCGCCGCGACGCGATCGCGCGCGCCACTGCGGACGGCATGCTGCGGGCAGGCCGGTGCGTCACTGCCCCGGCCGGTCGACGAATTCGAAATCGAGGCCGCGCGCGCGCATCCAGTCGGCGAGCGCGACGCCCGTGCCGGCGCGCCACGGGCGCAGCAGCGGCGGATCGACGAGCTTGTATTCGAGCAGTTCCGGCGACAGCGACACCGTGCCCGACGCCCGCACGTGGTACGCGATGATCAGTTCGTTCTTGCGCATGAATTCGTACACGCCGACGAGCGATACGTGCTCGGCCTTCAGCGCGGTTTCCTCGAATACCTCGCGCGCGATGCCGTCCTCGGGCGTCTCGCCGTTTTCGAGGAAACCGGTGATCAGCGCGAACATCCCTTCGGGCCACGCCGCGTTGCGCGCGAGCAGGATCTTGCCGTCGAGTTCGACGATCGCGGCGACGACGGGCAGCGGGTTGTTCCAGTGCACGTAGCCGCAGGACTCGTCGGGGCAGGCCTGGCGAATGCGGCCGCCCTCATGGTCGGGATCGGCCCGCTCGGTCAGCGGGCTCGCGCAGCGCGGGCAAAAGCGATAGTCGGCGGTGGTCATCGATGGAAATCTGGCGAGCGCCGGACGGCCGTCTGCCGGCTGCCCGCGCACCCGCTCGGCGCGGGAAAGGCTTCATTCTAGCGAGTTTGCCCGCGCCCGAGACGATCCGGCCCCACCGGCTTCAGGATGACCGGCGCCCGTGTGCGGCGCTCGCCGCGAAGCCTGCGGCGCCGATCAGCAGCGCGGCCGCCGCGACCCACAGCGCAGGCGTAAACGACCCGAAGCGCGCGGCGAGCGGCGCCGCGACGAGCGGCCCGAGTATCTGCCCGACGCCGTAGGACGCGGTCGCATAGCCCATCAGCCCGGCCGCACGCTCGCCGTGCAGGCGCCGCGCCTCGCGCATCGCGAACAGCGTGATCGCGGTGAACGGCAGGCCGAGCAGCGCGCTGCCGATCGAGAAGCCGGCCGCGTTCGGCCACACGATTCCGGCCGCGATGCCGAGCGCCTGCGTCGCGCAGCCGGCCGCGAGCAGCAGCCGGTTGTCCCAGTGTGCGGGCAGCCGCGCGGCGGTGATCGCGCCGACGATCAGCGCCGCGCCGAACATCGGCCAGAACAGGTCGGGCCACGGCGAACCGGCCGGCAGCGCGGCGCGGGCGATCACCGGCAGGAACGTCGCGGTAACGATGTAACCGAAGCCCGGCGCGCCGTACAGCACGACGAGCCACGCGGCGTCCGCGCGACGGCTTCGCGTGGCGGCCCGCGCCGCCGGGGCGGCGGGCGCCCCTGCGGCCGGATGCGGCGCGGCGGCCGGCGGCGCCGCCTGCGCGTGCGCCGAGGCCGACGCCGCACCGAACGTGCGCCAGATCGCGACCGACAGGACGGCCGACAGCACCGCGAAACCGAGCCAGCCCACCGCCGCACGCTGCCCGGCCAGCGCACTGCCGATCAGCCCCGTCACGACGATGCCGACACCCGGCCCCGCGTAGATCACCCCGCTCCATTCGGGCGCACTCAGCTCGGCCAGGCGCCGCAATCCCCATTGCGACATGAACACGAACGTCCATGCGCTGACGACGCCCGCGACGAAACGCACGACGAGCCACGCCGGCAGCCAGTGGCCGGCACCCATCGCGGCAGTCAGCAGCACGGTCGCGACGAGGCCGACACGCACCATCCGCGCGGGCGCGACGCGCAGCGCCGCGCAACTGACCGCACCGACGAAGTAGCCCGCGTAATTCGCCGACGCGAGCCAGCCGCCGGCTTTCAGGCCGATCGAGCCGTCCGCGAGCATCAGCGGCAACAGCGGCGTGAACGCGAAACGGCCGACGCCGAGCACGACGGCCAGACCGATCATGCAGGCGAGCGCGGCCGCGCGGGCGCGGCGGTCGGCGTGGTCGGACGAAAGCACGCGCGTGGCGGCGGTCGGAGCATCGAAGCGAGACATGGCGGCATGGGCCGACGCGTCGCACGCCGGCCGGATCGGGAATCGGAACGTGTCCATCCTAGCTTGACCAAACGTTCTCTAAAAATGAATAATTGAGAATCAAGTCATCCCGTGGAGAGAATCATGGACCTGGCGGCGCTGGCGATCTTCCGGGCGGTCGTGCGCGAGAACGGCGTAACGCGCGCAGCGGCCAAGCTCAATCGCGTGCAGTCGAACGTCACGACGCGCATCAAGCAGTTGGAGGAGGAGCTCGGCGCGGCGCTGTTCGTGCGCGACGGCCGCCGGCTCGTGCTGACGCCGGCCGGGCATACGCTGCTGCCGTATGCGGAGCGCCTGCTCGCGCTCGCCGACGAGGCGCGCGACGCGGTGCGCGAGGACACGCCGCGCGGCCGGCTGCGGCTCGGCACGATGGAAAGCACGGCCGCGAGCCGGCTGCCGACCCTCCTCGCGCGCTACCACCATGCATGGCCCGACGTATCGCTCGAACTGCTGACGGGCACGACGGGCTGCCTGATCGACCGCGTGCGCGATTTCGAAATCGACGCCGCGCTGTTCGCGCGCCCGCCCGAGCCGGACATGCTGCCCGACACGTTCGAGACGGTGCCGATCTTCCGCGAGGATCTCGTGCTGCTCACCCCGCGCGGCCATCCGCCGGTACGCACGCCGCGCGACGTGCTCCTGCCGACGCTGATCGCGTTCGAGCGCGGCTGCGCGTATCGCAAGTACGTCGAGCAGTGGTACGCGGCGCACGGTGCGAAGCCGGCGCGCGTGCTCGAGCTCGGCTCGTATCACGCGATCGTCGCGTGCGTCGCGGCCGGCGCGGGCATCGCGGTCGCGCCGCGTTCGGTGCTGAATCTGCAGCCCGAGCCCGGCAACATCGCCGCGCACACGATTCCCGAACTGGAAGGCATCGACACGCTGCTCGCGTGGCGGCAGGGTTATGCGTCGGCGGCGCTCGCCGCGCTGCGCGATGCGCTCACCGACGCCGCGCGACAGCCCGGCGACGCGGCGAAGCCGACCGTGACCGTGCCGGCCTGACCGGGCTCGCGCGTCGCCGCATCGAGCGACGCGCCGGTACGGCACAAACGAAACGACCCGACCGGCACATCTGCCGATCGGGTCGTTTTTCGCTTGACGCGATGCCGTCGGTACGACGACATCGCATCGGTCGTGCAACGATCAGAGCCGTTCTTCGACCCAGCCCTTCACGCCGGCCAGCGCGCCGGGCAGGTTCGCCGGCTCGGTGCCGCCTGCCTGCGCCATGTCCGGACGGCCGCCGCCCTTGCCGCCGACCTGCTGCGCGACGAAGTTCACGAGCTCGCCGGCCTTGACCTTCTTGCTCGCATCCGGCGTGACGCCCGCGATCAGGCTGACCTTGCCGCCTTCGACGGCCGCCAGCACGATCGCCGCGTTCTTCAGCTTGTCCTTCAGCTTGTCGACCGTCTCGCGCAGCGTCTTCGCGTCGGCGCCGTCGAGCGTCGCGGCCAGCACGTACACGCCGCCGACTTCGACGGCCTGCTGCGCGAGCTCGTCGCCCTGGCTCGACGCGAGCTTCGACTTCAGCGCGCCCAGTTCCTTCTCGAGCGACTTCACCTGGTCCTGCACCTGCGCGATGCGCTGCGTGAGTTCCGACGGCTGCGCCTTCAGCGCCGCCGCCGCTTCGTTCACGCGCGCGTCGAGCTCCTGCACGTAGCGCAGCGCGTTGTCGCCGGTGATCGCCTCGACGCGGCGGATGCCGGCCGCGACGCCGCCTTCGACGACGATCTTGAACAGGCCGATGTCGCCGGTGCGGTGCACGTGCGTGCCGCCGCACAGTTCGCGCGAGAAGCCGAGGTCGAGCACGCGCACTTCGTCGCCGTACTTCTCGCCGAACAGCGCCATCGCGCCGCCCTTCACCGCTTCGTCGTACGGCATCACGCGCACGATGCCCGGCGCGTTCGCGAGGATTTCGGCGTTGACGATCTGCTCGACGCGACGGATTTCGTCGTCGGTCATCGGCGCGTTGTGCGCGAAGTCGAAACGGGTCTTTTCCGCATCGACGAGCGAACCCTTCTGCTGCACGTGCGCGCCGAGCACTTCGCGCAGCGCCTTGTGCATCAGGTGCGTCGCCGAGTGGTTGCGCTGCGTGCGGGCGCGGCGCTGCGCGTCGATTTCCGCGCGCAGCACGTCGCCGACCTTGAGCGTGCCCTGCTCCAGCGTGCCGTGGTGGCCGATCACGTCGGCCTGCACCTTCAGCGTGTCGGCCACCGCGAAGCGCGTCGCGGCGTTCGCGAGCACGCCCTGGTCGCCGACCTGGCCGCCCGATTCCGCGTAGAACGGCGTGTGGTCGAGCACGACGACCGCATCCTGGCCGGCCTTCACTTCATTGACGGCCGAACCGTCGACGTACAGCGCGACGACCTTCGCGTCGTCGAATGCGATTTCCTCGTAACCGTGGAACGTGGTCTTCGCGCCCGTGTATTCGAGGCCCTGCGTCGCCTTGAACTTGCCGGCCGCGCGCGCCTGCTCGCGCTGGCGCGCCATCGCGTCGTCGAATGCCGGCTCGTCGACCGTCATCCCGCGCTCGCGGCACACGTCGGCCGTCAGATCCAGCGGGAAGCCGTAGGTGTCGTGCAGCTTGAACGCGAGCTCGCCGTCGAGCACCTTGCCGCCCTTCGCGTCGACGTCGGCGAGCGCGGCCTCGAGGATCGACATGCCGTGCTCGATGGTTTCGAAGAAGCGCTCCTCTTCCTGGCGCAGCACGTCGGTCACGCGCTGCTCGGCTTCCTTCAGCTCCGGATAGGCCGTGCCCATCTCGGCGACGAGGTCGGCCACCAGCTTGTGGAAGAACGCGCCCTTGCGGCCCAGCTTGTAGCCGTGGCGGATCGCGCGGCGCACGATCCGGCGCAGCACGTAGCCGCGGCCTTCGTTGCCGGGGATCACGCCGTCGACGATCAGGAACGAACACGCGCGGATGTGATCGGCGATCACCTTCAGCGAGTTGTTCGTGAGGTCGTCGATCTCGGTCACGCGCGCGGCGGCCTTGATCAGGTTCTGGAACAGGTCGATCTCGTAGTTGCTGTGCACGTGCTGCAGCACCGCGGCGAGACGCTCGAGGCCCATGCCGGTGTCGACCGACTGCTTCGGCAGGCGCGTCATGTTGCCCTGCGCGTCGCGGTTGAACTGCATGAACACGAGGTTCCAGATCTCGATGTAGCGGTCGCCGTCTTCTTCAGGCGACCCCGGCGGCCCGCCCCACACGTCCGGGCCGTGGTCGTAGAAGATTTCGGTACACGGGCCGCACGGGCCCGTGTCGCCCATCGTCCAGAAGTTGTCCGACGCGTAGCGCGCGCCCTTGTTGTCGCCGATCCGGATGATCCGCTCGGTCGGCACGCCGACTTCCTTCGCCCAGATGTCGTACGCTTCGTCGTCTTCCTGGTAGACGGTGACCCACAGTTTTTCCTTCGGCAGCTGGTAGACCGTGGTCAGCAGCTCCCACGCGAACTTGATCGCGTCGTGCTTGAAGTAGTCGCCGAACGAGAAGTTGCCGAGCATTTCGAAGAACGTGTGATGGCGCGCCGTGTAGCCGACGTTCTCGAGGTCGTTGTGCTTGCCGCCCGCGCGCACGCTGCGCTGCGCGGTGGTGGCGCGCGAGTACGGGCGCGGGTCCGTGCCGAGGAAAACGTCCTTGAACTGGACCATGCCCGAGTTCGTGAACATCAGCGTGGGATCGTTACCGGGCACGAGGCTCGACGAGCGGACGATCGTGTGGCCCTTCGATTCGAAGAATTTGAGGAATTTCTCGCGGATTTCGGCAGCTTTCATGGCGTGCGGGGACAGTCTGGCAAAGACGGCTTCAAACGCCGGCGCCCCAGGCGGGGCGCGCGGCGGCATGGATTCGGAAACGATCGATTATACGATACAGACCGCCCGCCCAAGCGGCAGCGGCCCGCTGCGCCGGACGACCGGCCTGGGCCACCGGCGCGGCCGATTCGCCTTAAGATGCTCGGCATGCCAATCGGCCATGCCCGGCAAGGCAGGCCAGCCATGAAAGGAGACGTTTCGACGATGGGTGCCCTGAGCCATATCCGCGTGCTGGATCTCACCCGCGTACTCGCGGGCCCGTGGTGCGCGCAGACCCTTGCCGATTTCGGCGCGGACGTGATCAAGGTCGAGCGCCCGGGCACCGGCGACGACACGCGCCACTGGGGCCCGCCGTACCTGAAGGACGCTAACGGCGCGGATACCGCCGAGGCCGCGTACTACCTCGCGGCGAATCGCAACAAGCGCTCGGTGACGATCGACATCGCGACGCCGGAGGGCCAGCAGATCGTGCGCGAGCTCGCCGCGCAAAGCGACGTCGTGCTCGAGAACTACAAGGTCGGCCAGTTGAAGAAATACGGGCTCGATTACGATTCGCTGCGCGCGGTGAAGCCCGATCTCGTCTACTGCTCGGTCACCGGCTTCGGCCAGACCGGCCCGTACGCGCATCGCGCGGGCTACGATTTCATCGTGCAGGGGATCGGCGGCTTCATGAGCATCACCGGCGAACGCGACGGCGAACCGGGCGGCGGCCCGCAGAAGGCCGGCGTCGCGATCGCCGATCTCGCGACCGGCCTCTATTCGACGATCGCCGTGCTCGCCGCGCTCGCGCACCGCGACCGCACGGGCGAAGGCCAGTACATCGACATGGCCCTGCTCGACGTGCAGGTCGCGCTGCTCGCGAACATGAACACCAACTTCCTCGCGAGCGGCAAGCCGCCGGTGCGCTGGGGCAACGCGCATCCGAACATCGTGCCATACCAGACGTTCCAGACGCGCGACGGCTGGATCATCGTCGCGGTCGGCAACGACGGGCAGTTCCGCAAGTTCGTCGAGGCCGGCGGACGGCCCGAGCTGGCTGACGACGAGCGCTTCGCGACGAATCCGTCGCGCGTGCGCCATCGCGACACGCTGGTGCCGATCCTCGCGGAGATGGTGAAGGCGCGCGACAAGGCCGACTGGATCGGCGCGCTCGAAGCGGCCGGCGTGCCGTGCGGGCCGATCAACGATCTCGACGAGGTGTTCGACAACGAGCAGGTGGTCGCGCGCGGGATGCAGGTGTCACTGCCGCACCCGTGCGGCGCGGACGTGAAGCTCGTGCGCAACCCGATCCGGATGAGCGCGACACCGCCCGACGCGCGCACGGCCCCGCCGCTGCTCGGCGCGCAGACGGACGACGTGCTGCGCGACATGCTCGGCTACGACGACGCGCGGATCGCCGCGTTGAAGGCGAAACAGGCGATCTGACGCGGTTCGGGGCGACGGCGTCGCGGCGCCAGGCGCACGCGACGACAACGGTCGAATCGAACAGCCGCGACTCGCGCGCGACGCGCAGACGAACTAACGTGCGAGCGCATCGAGCCAGCCGCGCGCTTGCGGCCAGTCGCCGAGCCCGCTGTCCGCGTTGATGTGGCCGCGCGGGCCGAGCTCGTGGAACGTGCTGCCCCACGCGTTCGCGCAGCCGCGCGCGAACGCGAGCGAACCGTACGGATCGTCGCTGCTTGCGACGACGCAGGTCGGAAACGGCAACCGTTCGTGCGGCACCGGGCCGAAGCCGTGCGCGTCGGCCGGAAACGCCGGCCCGGCGGGATCGGGCAGCGCGACCAGCAGCGCGCCGCGCACTTTCGCGAGCGCGGCCGGCCGCGCGTAGCGGGTCGCCCACCATGCGGCGGTCAGCGTGCCGAGACTGTGGCCGGCGATCAGCACCGGCCCGCGCGCGGCTTCGATCGCCCGGTCGAGCGCGAGACACCAGCCGTTGCGGAATGCCCGCTCCCAGTCGGGCATCGCGACGCGCACGAAACGCGCGTCGGCGCGCTCCCAGCGGCTTTGCCAGTGGAACGGACCGGAGTTGCCGTAGCCCGGCAGCACGAATACGAGGGGGTCGCTCATGAAAGGATTCGTCGACGAATGAAGTCGTTATGTGGCGTCGACGAAGTGTCGCACACCCATTCCTCCCTGATGCTGCCTGTCGAAAAATGGAAGAGGTGTGCGGGCGGGCCGTTACGCGTACGGAACGGCGTCACGCCCGGCCGGCATCGCGCGAGCACGCTCAGGCCCGCGCACGCCGGCGTGGATCAGCGCACGCCTGCGCCGACCAGGCCGCCTGCCGCCGCCCCGGCGACCGTGCCGACCGGCCCGCCCGTGATCAAGTAGCCGAGCGCGCCGCCCGCGGCCGCGCCGATACCGGCATTGCGCTGCGTATGCGTCATCGCGCATGCGCCGAGTTGCGAAAGAGCCGCGACGATCACCGCGGTACGAACGAGAAAAGTGGTCTTCTTCATCATGATTATTGGCTTCCTCCCGCCACGCAAAAATTGCGAATGGCGGCATTGAATCGGTGAAGCCATCATAGGAAAAGCCGAACGGCCCCGGCAATCCGATTTACGTCGTGTTACAGCCGACACACACTCGATATATTGCGGTACGCATCGCGAACGCACGCCGCCCGACCGGCAGGCCGCGCGGGACGGACCCCGGTCAGGTAGAATTACAAGATTAAACCGGCGCGACGCGCCGACACAACCCTGACGCCAACCGCATGAGCACCGAACGCAACGACGCCCCCGCGGCTTCCAATTTCATCCGCAACATCATCGACGACGACAACCGCACCGGCAAATGGGGCGGCCGCGTCGAGACGCGCTTCCCGCCCGAGCCGAACGGCTATCTGCACATCGGTCATGCGAAGAGCATCTGCCTGAACTTCACCGTCGCGCGCGACTACGGCGGCGTGTGCCACCTGCGCTTCGACGACACGAACCCGGAAAAGGAAAGCGTCGAATACGTCGACTCGATCGTCGACGCGGTGCGCTGGCTCGGCTTCGACTGGCGCAAGGACGCGGTCGATCATCAGTATTTCGCGAGCGACTACTACGACAAGCTGTACGAATTCGCCGAGTTGCTGATCCAGCGCGGCAAGGCGTACGTCGACAGCCAGAGCGCCGACGAAATGCGCGCGAACCGCGGCTCGCTGACCGAAGGCGGCAAGCCGTCGCCGTTCCGCGACCGCTCGCCCGAGGAAAACCTCGACCTGTTCCGCCGCATGAAGGCCGGCGAGTTCAAGGAAGGCGAGCACGTGCTGCGCGCGAAGATCGACATGGCTTCGCCGAACATGAACATGCGCGACCCGGTGATCTACCGGATCCGCTACGCGCACCACTACCGCACCGGCGACGCATGGTGCGTGTATCCGATGTACGACTACACGCACTGCATCTCGGATGCGCTCGAAGGCATCACGCATTCGCTGTGCACGCTCGAGTTCGAGGATCACCGCCCGCTGTACGACTGGGTGCTGAACGAGCTCGCGGAAGCCGGCGTGTTCACGCGCCCGCTGCCGCAACAGATCGAATTCTCGCGGCTGAACCTCACGTACGCGATCACCAGCAAGCGCAAGCTGCTGCAACTCGTCACCGAAGGCCACGTCGACGGCTGGGACGACCCGCGCATGCCGACGATCGTCGGCATACGCCGTCGCGGTTTCACGCCGGAGAGCATTCGCCTGTTCTGCGAGCGGATCGGCGTGACGAAGATCGATTCGTGGATCGACATGAGCATCTTCGAAGGCGCGCTGCGCGACGACCTCGACGAAAAGGCCGCGCGGACGGTCGCGGTGCTCGATCCGCTGAAGCTCGTGATCGACAACTATCCGGAAGACCTCGAGGAACCCTGCACGGCGCCCGTGCATCCGCATCATCCGGACCGCGGCGTGCGCACGTTCCCGATCTCGCGCGAACTGTGGATCGAGCGCGAGGATTTCGTCGAGAATCCGCCGAAGGGCTATTTCCGCCTGTTCCCGGGCAACAAGGTGCGCCTGCGCTACGGCTACGTGATCGAATGCACGGGCTTCGACAAGGACGCCGACGGCAACGTGACGGCCGTGCACTGCAACTACTTCCCGGACAGCAAATCGGGCACCGAAGGCGCGAACACCTACAAGGTCAAGGGCAACATCCACTGGGTCAGCGCGAAGCACGCGCAGCCGGCCGAAGTGCGGATTTACGATCGCCTGTTCAAGGAACCGCACCCGGACGCGGGCGGCGCGAACTTCCTCGAAGCGCTGAACCCCGATTCGAAGAAGATCGTGCAGGCGTACCTCGAGCCGGGCAACGGCGACGTCGCACCGGAAACGCGCCTGCAGTTCGAGCGCCACGGCTACTTTGTTGCCGACCGTGTCGATTCGAAGCCGGGCAAGCCGGTGTTCAACCGGATCGTCGGGCTGCGCGACAGCTGGGGCAAGCCGGCCTGACCGCCCTGCTCCGCGCGGGTGGCGTGCGGCTTCGCAAGCCGCCGTTGCCTGCCCATGAAAAAACCGGCTCCAGGGCCGGTTTTTTCATGGGCGTGCGCCGAACGGCGGCGGGCGGCAGCGCAAGCCGCGGCGCTCGTTCACGCGCCCGACAACCGCCGATGCAGCTCCGCCAGCGACAGCTTCGTGCGAAACAGCCGCGCGAGACTGCGGCTCGCATAGGCGTCGATGTCGCCCGGCACGGTCCAGCGGTACGCATCCATCTCGGGGATCATCGAGCCGTCGCGGCGGCTCGGAAACAGCGAAGTACACGTGCAGCGCTCGGGATCGATCTCGCCTTCGGCCACCTGCACCGCGAACAAGTGCAGATCTTTGTCGTGCCGGTATGCGAAGCGGCCGAGATCGAGCAACCGTGCCGGCGCGAACTCGATGCCGGTTTCCTCCAGCAGTTCGCGCAGCGCGGCGTCGGCCGGCGTCTCGCCCGGTTCGCCCTGCCCCTTCGGAATATCCCAGTGCGTGGTGTCCGTCGCGTGCGCGAGAAACACGCGGCCGGCCGCATCGAGAATCACGACGCCGCACGACACCGTGCGCGGCGCGCCGCCCCGCTTCATGACGCGCGTGCTCAGCGCTTCTGCAGTTGCCACTTGCCCGCGGCCGTCTTGCAGTAGACGGGCTTGAGCGTCATCGTCTGGCCCTTCGCGGTGATTTCGGTCGCGACTTCACGGCAGGTCTTGCCGTCCGTCTCGGTCGTGCTCGGCGTGAGCTTCGCATCGATCTGCGTGCCGCGGCCGCTGCTCTGCCACGTCGTGGTTTCGCCGTCCTTGCCTTCGTCGCGCGCCTGCACGACCGCCTTGGTGAGCGACGCGCGGTCGGCCTTGCTGAAATAGCTGATCGGCGTGTCGTTCAGGAAATTCAGGTTGTTCTGCGCATGGGCGGGCAGCATCGCGGCTGCGCACGCGGCGCCGGCCAGCACACGCGTGACGACGGAAAGGGATGCACGCATCGACATGTTTTTTCTCCTTGGATGTTCGATCGAACGGCGCGGCGCATGCCGGCGAACCGGCAACCGGCCCTCCGGCATGCGCCACGCCCGTCAGCGAGCGAGCATAGCATGCGTGCTGTAATGATTGCCTTCTAGGGCTTGGCCGGCGCGGCCGTTTGCCGATATCCGTCAGTCAGCGTGCCGAGGAACGCGATCACGTCCTTGATCTCGGCCGCGTTCAGCGCCGGCTGCTCGCCGCGCTTGCGGTCGAACGGCGGCTCCCGGTTGATGTTCTGCCAGTAGCGCTTCGGCAAATCGTCGTAGATCTGCACCTTGCCGTGCACGACCGGGTAGAACTTCTCCGGATGAATGTCGCGTTCGACGTAGAAGCGCATCACGTCCTCGAGCGAGTGATACACGCCGTTGTGGAAGAACGTCTTGCGCAGCGCGACGTTGCGCAGCGACGGCGTGCGGAACAACCCGCAGAATTCGTCGCGCCCCTTCAGGTCGGTGCGTTCGGGGCCGCACGCGCCGAGATCGTAAAAGCGCGGGTCGCGATTGACGGGCAGCGCGCGGTTGCGCGGCACCGCGATCGCGATCAGCCCGAAATCGCTGAACTGCGGCGGGCCGCCTTCGAGCGTGCGCTGGCTGACGTGGCAGCTCGCGCAGTTGCCCTTCTTCTCGTCGTTGAACAACTGCAGCCCATGCAACTCCGCGGGCGTGAGCTGCGCGCGGCCGGCCAGATACGCGTCGTATTTGCTCGTGTACGGATCGAACAGCGCCGGCTGCTGCTGGAATGCGTCGAGCGCGCGCAGCACCGCATCGAACGTCGCCTGGTCGTCGCCGAGAACCTTGTCGCCGAATGCATTGCGGAACGCGTCGGCATACGGTGCGGCGCGAACCGCCTTCGCGACTCGCGCGGGCGAACTGCTCATCTCGAACGGCGACGTGAGCGGAATGCGCGCCTGCGCATCGCGCGTATCGACGCGACCGTCCCAGGTGAGCCCGCCGGTCGGACCCGCGTCGATGCTTTCGTCGCCTTCGTCCGGCGAATCGTGGAAGTGCTCGCTGAACGGCGGGATGCCGCGCAGGTACTTCAGCGACGGCACCGCGCGAAAGCCGGTACGGTGCATGTCGTCGCCGCCGAGCTGCACCGACAGCGCGTTCGGCGGCCCGAACGCATGCTCGGCGCTATGGCACGACGCGCAAGCGAGTTTGCCCGAGCCGGACAGCGACGGATCGAAGAACAGCTGCTTGCCGAGTGCCGTCATCTGCTTCACGCCCTCGAACACCTGTGCGCGCGTCTGCGGCTGGCCGGCCGGCGCGACCGCCGGGACGGCCGGGGCGGCCTGAGCCGCCGGGACGACGGACGCGGCCGACGCATTCGTGCCGGGCCGTGCGTCGCAACCGGCGAGCGCCGCGAGCGTGCCGGCCACCGCGAACGCCGCCGCGGCGGGGATCAGCGATCGCGCGGACGCGAAGGATTTCAGAAGGGTGTGCATCGTCGTTGTTCTAGTAGCGGTGGGCAACCGGCCGGAGCTTATGTCAGTTCCGTGACCGTTGAATGACGTTCGACCGACAGTCAATTGAAAGCGCCCCTACACCCGGCTGTCAAATCGGTTCCAGATAATGCGCGCAGCCGGGCGGTACCGCGAGGTTCGTGCGCCGGCCCTCCCGCCACCCGGTTCCCACACGCGACCAACGACGAATGAGAGAGAACATCGCATGAAGAAGCACGCCTGGATTCGCTATACGCCGATCGCCCTTGCGGCCGCGCTCAGCCTGACCGCCTGCGGCGGCGACGACGTCACGCAGCAGGGCCTGTCGGCCGTCAAGAACGTCGTCGTGATCTACGCCGAAAACCGCAGCTTCGACAACCTGTACGGCAATTTCCCGGGCGCGAACGGTCTGCAGAACGTGACGGCCGCGAACTCGGTGCAGAAGGATCGCGACGGCTCGACGATGGCGACGCTGCCGAAGGTCTGGGGCGGCCTGACCGCGACCGGCATCACGCCGGCGGTGACCGAAGCGATGACGGCGAACCTGCCGAACGCGCCGTTCGCGATCGACGATCCGAAAGGCTTCAACCAGTCGATGAGCATCGCGACGCGCGACATCGTGCACCGCTTCTACCAAGACCAGATGCAGATCAACGGCGGCAAGAACGACATGTACGCCGCCTGGACCGACGCCGGCGGCCTGACGATGGGCCACTACACGGCCGATCCGTCGAAGCTGCCGCTGTGGAAGATCGCGCAGCAGTACGTGCTTGCGGACAACTTCTTCATGGGCGCGTTCGGCGGGTCGTTCCTGAACCACCAGTACCTGATCTGCGCGTGCGCACCGTACTACCCGAACGCCGACAAGAGCCCGGCGGCCGGCAAGATCGCCGTGCTGAACGCCGACGGCAAGTCGCTGAAGGTGGCCACGAACTCGCCGGCTTCCGCGCTGAGCGGCCCGCCGAAGTTCGTCAACGACGGCGCGCTCACGCCCGACTTCTACGGCGTCAACACGATGCAGCCGGCGTATCAGCCGAGCGGCAACAAGGCGGCCACGGGCGGCGACCCGCTGCTCGCCGATCCGGCCAATCCGTCGACGATGCCGCCGCAGACGGCGACCAACATCGGCGACCTGCTGACCAATGCGGGCGTGTCGTGGGCGTGGTACGGCGGCGCATGGGGCCAGGCGCTGCAGGCGAGCCAGAACGGCACGTCGAACGTGATCTACGGCGCCGACCTGTCGACGCCGAACTTCCAGCCGCACCACCAGCCGTTCAACTACTTCGCGAACCAGGCGCCGGGCACCGCGAGCCGCGCGCAACACCTGCTCGACGGCGGCGCGAATGGCGCCGAGTTCATCAAGGCGATCGATGCGGGCACGCTGCCGCAGGTCGCGTTCTACAAGCCGCAAGGGAACCTGAACGAGCACCCGGGCTACACGGACGTCACCTCCGGCGACCAGCACATCGCCGACGTGATCGCGCACCTGCAGGCCAGCCCGCAGTGGAAGAACATGGTCGTGGTCGTCACGTACGACGAAAACGGCGGTTTCTGGGATCACGCCACGCCGCCGAATGCCGACCGCTGGGGCCCGGGCACCCGCATTCCGGCGCTGATCGTGTCGCCGTATGCGAAGAAGGGTTTCGTGGACCACACGCAGTACGACACGGGTTCGATCCTGCGCTTCATCACGCGCCGCTTCTCGCTGCCGCGCCTCGCGGGCCTGCAGCAGCGCGACGACGCGCTGAAGGCGAACGGCGCGCAGCCGATGGGCGACCTGACGAACGCGCTCACGCTGTCGCCGAACCTGTAATCGCGATCGCGATCGCGAACGGGCCGGGCACGCCGCCGGCTCGCTCGAACGGAGAGCGGCCCCTCGGGGCCGCTTTTTTTCATGGGCGCACGATGCCGCGCGGCGGCGTCACCATCCGTACTTCAGCTCGACGCCGACGTAGTCGGCGTTGTGCCCGCCCGCCTGCCGGATCGCGTCGCCGACCTGGAAATGCACGGCCTCGACCGCGCCGATCAGGTTCGCCGCAATCGTCCAGTCCGCGCGCAACTGCACGTACATGCCCGTCCACGACCCGCCCTTGCCCGCCGTGCCCGGCACCGGGATGTTCGGCTGCTGATAGACGGCATCGCCGGTCGTCTCGCGCCACTGGAAGCCCAGCGCGCCGAGCAGCGACAGGTTCGGCGACGGTTTCAGCGTCACGGACGGCTTCACGTGAATCAGGTTCGCGTAACTCGTATAGCCAGCCAGCGTGAAGTAATAGCCGTTCGGAAACAGCGGATTGAAGGTGCCGACGCGGCCGTCGTGCGGATGCCGGTCGCCCGATGCCGCGTCGACCTGCAGCGCGATGCGCGGCGACCACGGCGCGTCGAGCTTGTAGCCGGCAATCGAACCGACGGCCCACGCGCCGATCGTCGCGTTGCCGACCGTGCCGGTCTGCAGCATCGTTTCGAGATCCCAGTCGAAGCGGCCCTGCGTGCCCGTGTAGCGCACGTCCCATACGTCGCGATGCTCAGGGCCGCTCGCATCGAGGAAACGCGCGCCGCGGCGGTTGTAGCGCGACCAGTAGCCCGACAGATCGCCTGGCCCGACCGACTGCCGCTCGAAGCGCACGCCGCTGAACGTGAGATCGCGATTCGACACGTCATCGAAATCGGACGCGTTGCGGTTCTGCACCGGCTGCGTCGCATAGCCGATGAAGCGCCACTTTCCGTATTCGTAATCGGCCCAGACCGCATCGAACGCCAGCCGCACGTTCGGGCCGTCGCGCGCGGCGATGAAGCGCTGCAGGTCGAACGCCATCTCCTGACGGCCGACGCGGAACTTGACCGTGCCGCCGCCGAGCGCACCCGTGTAGGTCGCGAACGCCTGTTCGAGATCGAGCGGGTTCCTGTCGACCGGCGACACCGCGTTCTTGCCGAACGCGCGTGCGTCCTGCAATTGCGCGAAGAACTGCCAGTGCCGGCCGAGGTGCGCATCGGCGTGCACTTCGATGCGCTGGATCAGGTACGTATCCGATTGCGCGGAGCCGATGCCGAACAGCGGCGCGTCGTTGGTCTCCAGGCGTTCGCGCAGGTTCACGCCGAGCGACAGATAGGAGCCCGGATCGTTGCCGAGCGGGATGTATTTCAACCCGTCGAGCAGCGCATGCGGCACGCAGGGATTCGCGAGCACCGACCAGTCTTCCTGCCAGCGGTTGAACAGCACCGTCGGCCGCTTGGCGGTGCACGTCGACGCGGCTGCGGACGTCGACGCCGGCGCCGAAGCCGATGACACGGTCGACATCGGCGCCGGTTCTTGCGTCGAAGCCGGCGTGATGGTCGAGGGCGACGCGCCTGCCGTTTCCGCACACGCAGCGTCGGCCCCAGCGAACAGCAGTCCCGCGACGACCGACACGCGCGCGGCCCGCTCGAAGCGGCGGCCGCGGCGTCTGCCCCGTCGCTCGATCATGCGCGCTCCTGCGTGGTTGCGCCGGCCGATTGCGTCGCGCACAGCGCAAGCGTCGCGAGCGCGCCGACGGGAAGCAGCAACGCCAGGAACCCGACGTAGCGGAACCCGAGCGCACCGGCCGCCGCGCCGAGCGCGAACGCGACGATCGCCGGCAGCATCTTCGCGAAGCGTGCGCGCGCGGTCGCGCGCACGCTGTCCGCCGTGCCGGGCGACAGCATGTCGACGGCATCCAGGATCGCCTGCGTGACGTTGCCGGTCATCACCGTATTCGGCACGCCGCCCGCGCGGGCGATCACCCGCGGATGCGCGTTCTGCACGCCCATCGCGAACGTGCCCACGATGCCGGCCACCAGCGCGGCGAGGCTGTCGGGCTGCGTGACGGGCGTCGCCCACACGCCTGCCGCGCAGAAGCCCAGCAGCAGCACGGCCTGCACCGCATGCAGCATGCGCGCGCCCTGCCACGCCGGCCGCGCGGACATCGACCGCGCGATCAGGCTGCTCGCGATCACGCCGCACACGAACGCCGGAAACACGCTGAGCTTCAGCACGACACCCTGGCCGAAGCCTGCGATGCCCGCACCGATCAGCACGAAGTTGCCGGTCACGTGCGCGGTGAACAGCCCGAACAGCGCGACGAAGCTCAGCGTGTCGACGAAGCCGGCCACCGCGGCAAGGATCGTGTCCTCGTGCTTCATCGCGCCGCGCTCGCGTGGATTTCGGCGACGTAGCCGCCCGGGAACTGCACGAGCGCCGCATCGCGGCCGTCCGACTTGAACGGCGGCACGAGCACGGTCACGCCCGCGGCTTCGGCCTGCTTCAGCGTCGCGGCGAGATCGGACACTTCGTAGCCGGTCATCTCGCGCCCGAACGGGTAAGGCAGATGGCCGTCCGTCACCAGCACGGTCATCCTGCCGAAGCCCGATTCGATGCGAATGCGGCGGTAGGTATCGTCCGGCCGGCCGATCTCGATGCCCGGCGCCTTCAGGTCGTCGGACACCACCTTGCCTTTCGAGAACTTGACGAAGTCGTGCACGAACTTGCGCGCGCTTTGCGGCGATACGTACACACGGTTCTCGGGGATGGTCTGCAGCGCGTCGTAATGCGGCGCCTGCGTGTGCCAGTACAGCTGCATGTTCACGCCGCCCGCCCACGTGACGATCGCGTCGCGGCCGATCGGATCGGCAAACGTGTCGACGATCACGTCGGCACCGTGCTCGCGCGCCGACTTCACGGCGACGTCCATGTCGGTCACGAGATAGCCGGTGCGCTCCGAGCAGAACGGATACGGGATCGGCGTCTTGAAACCGAATACCGAGATCGTGCCGACCGGCGTCAGCACGAGTTGCGACATCGTCTGGCTCGGCGTCGGCGTGACCTGGAACACGCCCTGCTTCGACTTCTTGCCGCCGAAGGTCGCGACGAAGCTGTCGGTGAAGCGGTCGAAGTCTTCGGGTGCGACGCACACGTGCGTCGTGTCGTACTGCGGGCCGACCGCCACCGTCGGCACCGCCGCAGGCGGCGCCGGCGGTTTCGCGAACGTCGCGGGGGCAGCGGCGAGGCCGCCCGCGAGCATCGCGGCGAGCAGCACGGAACGAAGGGATTTCATCACGGGATGTCCTGATTGTTGCATCGTCATCGAATGGAACGGCCATCATCGGCCGGTTGCCGCGCATCGTCGAGCACGGTCGCGAGCACGAGTGCCGCGATCAGCCCGAGATGCTCGAAAAAGCTGTTGAGCGCCATGAAGTGCTCGGCGCCCGAACGGTTCCAGAAATCGTTCGCCACACACATCGCAACGAGCGTCAGCATGCCGAGGCTGCCGGCGCCGAGCCACGTGAAGCGGCGAAACACCACGCACAGCGAGCCGACGATCTCGACCGCTATCGCGAGCGCTGCCCACAGCGCGGCCGGCTGCAGGCCGAAATGCGCCTGTTCCGCGACCGCGCCGTCGAAATCGAGCGCCTTCGCGACGCCGCCGAGCAGATAGGCGGACACCAGCGCGAGGCGCGCGAGCGGCAGAACCCACGGCTGCGACAGCAGCACGCCGATCCACGCGGGGGTGCCGTAAGCAGTACGCGTCGCCATGTCAGACCGCCCAGCACGAACAGCCGAACGCGCCCCAGAAGCCCTTCGCGTCCGACGTCGGCAACGCACTTGCCCATGCGCTCGCGTGCGCGTGCTGGTGAACGGTGCATGCATTCGCGCAGCCACACGCCGCGGCAGCCGCCGCCGCGCGCTGCAACGGCGCGCCGTTGCGCTGCGTCGCGCCCCAGCCGCCATAGCCGCCAAACTCGCGCACCGGCGACCAGTCCGGCATCGCCGGCGGAATCGGCGCGTCGTGCGACGCGAACGGCCCCGCGCCCCACACGATCTTCCCGTCGACCACCGTCAGCAACGCCGTCGTGGCGGCGATATCGTCCTCCGCGCACGCGAAGAAATCGCGATCCGGGACGATCAGGTCGGCAAGCTGCCCCACCGCGATGCGTCCTTTCTTGCCCTCTTCGTTCGAGAACCACGTCACGTACTCGGTCCACATCCGCAGCGCGGTTTCGCGATCGAGCAGGTTGCGCTGCGGATACAGGCGCATGCCGCCGACCGTCTTGCCCGTCACGAGCCACGCGAGCGACACCCAGGGGTTGTACGACGCGACGCGCGTTGCATCCGTGCCGGCCGACACCTTGAGCCCCTTGCCGAGCATCTTCGCGACCGGCGGCGTCGCCTCCGCGGCTTGCGCGCCGTAGCGCTCGACGAAGTACTCGCCCTGGTACGCCATCCGGTGCTGCACCGCGACGCCGCCGCCGAGCGCGGCGATCCGGTCCATCGACTTCTCGGTGATCGTTTCCGCGTGATCGAAGAACCAGTTCAGCCCTTCGAGCGGGATGTCTTCGTTGACCTTCTCGAACACGTCGAGCGCGCGGCTGATGGTTTCGTCGTAGGTCGCATGCATGCGCCACGGCCAGCGGTTTTCCGCGAGCACGCGCACGACGCCTTCGAGATCGTCCTCCATCTGCTCGGGCAGGTCCGGACGCGCGACGCGGAAGTCTTCGAAGTCGGCCGCGGAAAACGCCAGCATCTCGCCCGCGCCGTTATTGCGGAAGTAGTCGGTGCCGTCGTGGTACTTGACGCTCTTCGTCCAGTTCACGAAGTCTTCCTTCTCCGCGTTCGGCTTCTGCGTGAACAGGTTGTACGCGATCCGGATCGTCATCTCGCCCGCGTCGTGCAGCTTGCGGATCACTTCGTAATCCTCCGGATAATTCTGCGATCCCCCACCCGCGTCGATCACGCCGGTCACGCCGAGCCGGTTCAGCTCGCGCATGAAGTGGCGCGTCGAGTTGTACTGATACTCGAACGGCAGCTTCGGCCCCTTCGCGAGCGTCGCGTAGAGAATCGTCGCGTTCGGGTTCGCGAGCAGCAGGCCGGTCGGATGGCCGGCGGCATCGCGCAGAATGGTTCCGCCCGGCGGCTCCGGCGTGTCCTTCGTATAGCCGACCACCCGCAGCGCCGCCGCGTTCAGCAGCGCGCGGTCGTACAGGTGCAGGATGAATACGGGCGTGTCCGGCGCGACTGCATTGAGTTCGTCGATCGTCGGCAGCCGCTTCTCCACGAACTGATGTTCGGTGAAGCCGCCGACCACGCGCACCCACTGCGGCGCGGGCGTCACGGCGACCTGACGCTTGAGCATCTCCATCGCGACCGCGAGCGACGGCACGCCGTCCCAGCGCAGTTCCATGTTGTAGTTCAGGCCGCCGCGAATCACGTGCGTATGGTTGTCGATCAAGCCCGGCAGCACGGTGCGGCCGCCAAGGTCGACGACCTTCGTCGCGCGGCCAGCGAGTGGCACGATCTCCGCGTTGCCGCCCACCGCGACGAAGCGGCCGTCCTTGATCGCGACGGCGGTCGCGACCGGATTCGCACGATCGAGCGTCGTGATGCGCCCGTTGTGAAGGATGAGATCGGGTTGGGTATCGGTTGCGCTCATGAAATGTCCTCGATGCGGTCAAAAGCCGAGCCAGTGACGAACCGGCGCGATGGCCTGCACGCCGACCAGCATGCCGGCGAGGCCCACCAGCGCGACCAGCGGCGGCGCCGGCGAGCGCACCCCGATCGCGCTGTACACGACGCCGATCAGCATGCCGGCGCCCAATGAAAATAAATACGATTCCATAACGTTTTCTCCCGGCCGGATTAGAATCACCCGCATCGCGAGGCCGCGCGCGCGGCGCATCGCATCCGTTTCGCTTGCCTGCCATCCCTTCCGACCATGCAACACCTTCCTGATCTCGAAGCCTGGGCCATCTTTGCGCGCGTCGCCGAGACGGGTTCGTTCGCTAAAGCCGCCGACCTGCTGGGCGTATCGCAACCCACCGTGTCGAAAGCGGTCGCGCGCCTCGAAAAGCGCCTCGGCGCGATGCTGCTGTACCGCACGTCGCGCAAGCTGTCGCTCACACCGACCGGCGAACTGCTGCGCGACCGTGCGATCCGCCTGCTCGCCGATGCGGAGCTGATCGAAAACGAAGCGTCCGCGCAGGCACTCGAACCGCATGGCCTCGTGCGCGTGAATGCGCCGATGTCGTTCGGGCTGCACCATTTGTCGCCGGTGCTGCCCGCGTTCCTCGAGCGCTATCCGCGCGTCGACATCGACCTCGTGCTGACCGACCACATCGTCGACATCGTGTCCGGCGGCTTCGACGTCGCGATCCGCATCGCCGAACTGGCCGATTCGTCGCTGCGTTCGCGCCGCTTGTGCGCGGTGCGCCGGCCACTCGTCGCATCGCCCGCGTATCTCGACCGGCACGGCCGGCCCACGCATCCGCGCGACATCGAACAGCACGTGTGCCTCACCTACACGAACCTGCCGACGCCCGAGTACTGGCGCTTTCGTCACACGGTATCGGGCGACGACTTCGGCGTGAACGTGCACGGACGCATTCGCTCCAACAACGCCGACGTGATCGTCCCCGCGCTCGTCGCCGGTCACGGCCTCGCGCTTCAGCCCGAATTCCTGGTGTGGGACGAGCTGCAGCGCGGCGCGCTCGAAGAAGTGATGAGCGACTGGAAGATCGCGGACATCAACGTAAACCTCGTCACGCCCCCCGGCATGCTGCGCGCCGCGCGCGTGACGGTGCTGCTCGCTTTCCTCGCCGAACATTTCTCGCGCGCGCCGTGGGCGCTGCCCGCCGCCTGAACGCGCGACAGCCGACGGCACGTGATCGCCGCGGTAGCCGCTGCGGCGATCGCGGCCGACGGCCCGTTACTTCGCCGGTACGGCAGGGATCGACTCGTGCGGCGTCGCGGTGCGCTGCGGCGCCTTGTGGACCATCGTGTACGCGTAGTCGACGCCCATCCCGTATGCGCCCGAATGCTCCTTCGCGATCGCCATCACCGCGTCGTACGAGTCGCGGCGCGCCCAGTCGCGCTGCCATTCGAGCATCACCTGCTGCCACGTGACCGGCACCACGCCGGCCTGCACCATGCGCTGCATTGCGAAGTCGTGCGCGGCTTGCGTCGTGCCGCCCGATGCGTCGGCGACCATGTAGATCTCGTAGTCGCCTTCGAGCATCGCGCACAGCGCGAACGTCGTATTGCAGACTTCGGTCCACAGGCCCGACACGACCACCTTCTTGCGGCCGTTCGCGGCCAGCGCGTCGCGCACCTTCTGGTCGTCCCACGAATTCATCGACGTGCGTTCGAGCGTCTTCTGGTTCGGGAACACGTCGAGCAGCTCGGGATAGGTGTGGCCCGAGAAGCTGTCGCTTTCGACCGTCGTGATCGTGGTCGGGATGTTGAAGACCTTCGCGGCCTTCGCGAGCCCGACGACGTTGTTCTTCAGCGTCTGGCGATCGATCGACTGCACGCCGAACGCCATCTGCGGCTGCTGGTCGATGAAGATCAACTGGCTGTTCTGCGGCGTCAGTACTTCAAGCTTCGGGTTGCTCATGGCGAATGGAGTCCTGTGAACGATAAAAGAGGGGCCTGCCTCGACCGCGACAGCGGGAGGAGCCCGGAATGCGTCGGCGCCGGATCGTCATCCGCGCGGCAATATTTAAGCCGCAAACGCACGGCGCGAACACCCAAGAAACGGAATCGATCCGATTCCCGAACGGATGCCCGTTCGGGGCTGCCCGCCCTTTTTTTCTTCACGCAAACCCGATACGCTTTCAAGACTTTGACGGTGCCGCTCCGGCGCCGCTCGGCCACCACCAGGCGCACCATGAAACCGTATGTCTTGTCGCTGCTCGCCGGCATCCTCGCCGGCGTCATCTACGGCGCGATCGGCGTGAACTCGCCCGCACCGCCGGTCATCGCGCTCGTCGGCCTGCTCGGCATGCTGGCCGGCGAACAGATCCTGCCGGTCGCGCGGCGCGTGCTGGCCGGCCACCGGCTGCACACCGCATGGCGCGATGCCAAGTGCAGCCAGCACATGTTCGGCGCGCTGCCGGGCGGCGCCGCGAACGATCGCAAGCCTTCGTGATCCACCCCATCGCCGCCCGCCACGCATGACCAACGTCGAGCTGTTCCATTACCTGCTGCTGTTGATCTGCGGCGCGGGCGCCCTCACGTGGCTCGCCGAGCGGATCTCGATTCCACCGGCCGTCGTGCTGCTGCTCGGCGGCTGCGTGGTCGCCGTCGCCGGCAAGCGCGTGCCCGACATGGACCCGGCGCTGCTGCTCGCGGCAGTGCTGCCGCCGCTGTTGATGTCGAGCGGCTTCTACACCGCGTGGAAGGAATTCCGGCAGGAACTCGCATCGATCGCGTCGCTCGCGCTCGGGGCCGTGGCGTTCACGACCGTCGCGGTCGCGCTCGCCGTGCATGCGGCGAATCCCGCGCTGCCGTGGGCCGCGTGCTTCACGCTCGGCGCGATCGTGTCGCCGCCCGACGCGGTCGCCGCGAAAGCGATCCTGCAGCGCCACCCGTTGCCCGCACGGCTCGTCGCGGTGCTCGAAGGCGAAAGCCTCGTCAACGATGCGTCGGGCCTGCTGCTGTACCAGATGGCCGTGTCGGCCGCACTCGCCGCGTCGATCACGGCGGCGAGCGCCACCGGCCTGTTCTTCTCGCTCACGCTGATCGGCATCGCAGTCGGCCTCGCATGCGGCCACGCGATGTGCTGGGTGCTGCAACGCCTGCGCGAGCCGATGCTCGGCATCGTCGTGACCTTCGCGATGGCATGGGGCAGTTACGGGATCGCGGAAGCCGTCGACGGCTCGGGCGTGCTGTCGGTCGTCACCTGCGGCCTCGTGCTGGGCGTGCGCCAGCATCGCGTGTTCGACGCCGACATGCGGATCAAGGCGAAGGCGACGTGGGAAGCGATCGTGTTCGTGCTCGACGCGCTCGTGTTCATCCTGATCGGCCTCGCGCTGCACGCGATCCTCGCGCGCGTGAACCACGAAGGCGCGGTGCTGATGGCCGGGCTGCGGGTCGCGCTGCCGGCGACGGCCGCCGCGATCGGCGCGCGCGTGGTGTGGGTGTTCGTCGCGATGTGGCTGCCGGGCCGCCTGCGCGCCCGGCGCACGGGCCACGCGCCGTGGTCGTGGCGCGAGGCCGTCGTGCTCGGCTGGTCGGGCATGCGCGGCGTCGTGAGCCTCGCGGCCGCGATCGCGCTGCCCGCCAACTTCCCCGGCCGCGACCTGATCCTGTTCAGCACGTTCCTGCTGATCATCGCGACGCTCGTCGTGCAGGGCGGCACGCTCGCGCCGCTGATCCGCGCGCTGAAGCTGCGCCCGGCCGTGCGCCGCACGATGTCCGAGCACGCGGTGCGTGCGCACACGTTCGGCGCAGCGCTCGCCGAACTCGATGCGCGCGAACAGCGTGGCGCCGGCCTCGAACGTGCATCGCTCGACCGGCTGCTGACCGAATACCGCAACCGCGTCGCGTTCAACGAACGCGCGCACCGCGACGGAGCGGCGCCCGCGGACGTACGCGCGCGGATGCTGCGCGTCGAGCTCGAGCTGGTTGGCGTGTCGCGCGGCGCGCTGCTCGACCTGCATCGCGACGGCAAGGTCGACGACGCGGTGCTGCACCGCATAGAATCGGAGCTCGATTTCGAGGAGCTGCGGCTGCAGCGCCTGCTCGAACCGTAACGCCCGGCCTGCCCGGCCGGCCCGTCCCCTTTCCCCACCTGGAACCGCAATGAGCGAACTGTCCGTCGAAGCGAGCATCGGCCCGGTCGATTACCTCGTCCACTTCAGCGATGGCGTCCATCAGTGGCGCGCCGACGAACCCGCGTCGCTCGGCGGCGGCGATGCGGCGCCGACGCCGGTCGCGCTGCTGCTGTCGAGTCTCGGTGCGTGCACCGCGATCACGCTGAAGATGTACGCTCAACGAAAAGGCTGGCCGCTCGACGAAGTGCACGTGAAGCTCGCGCACGAAGCGGGCAGCGCGGGCAGCACGATCGTGCGCCGCATCACGCTCGACGGCGACCTGACCGGCGAGCAGCGCGAACGCCTGCTGCAGATCGCGAATGCCTGCCCGGTGCACAAGATCCTCACGCATCCGATCGCGATCGATACGGCGATCGCCTGACGCATTCCCCCTGACCACGACCCAGCCCACCATGTCCGCCTCGATCAAGACCCTGCTCACGCCGCGCGAAAGCGATATCGGCAACCTCGTCGTGCGGCGCGTGCTGCCCGCGCGCGCGGCGCGCCTCGTCGGCCCGTTCATCTTCTTCGACGAGATGGGGCCGGCCGTGTTGCCGGCCGGCCGCGGCATCGACGTGCTGCCGCATCCGCACATCGGGCTCGCGACCGTCACCTACCTGTTCGAGGGCTCGCTGATGCATCACGACAGCCTCGGCTTCCGGCAGAAGATCGTGCCGGGCGACGTGAACTGGATGACGGCCGGCCGCGGCATCGTGCATTCGGAGCGCTCGCCGGACGAGGATCGGCCGCACGAGCAGCCGGTGCACGGAATCCAGACCTGGGTCGCGCTGCCGGTCGAGCATGAAGACACCGCGCCCGCGTTCGTTCACCACGCGGCCCACACGCTACCGTCGTTCACGCGCGACGGCGTGACCGTGCGCGTGATCGCAGGCACCGCGTTCGGGCTCGCGTCGCCGGTCGCCGTGTTCTCGCCGACACTCTATGCGGTGGCCGAATTCGCGCCGGGCGCACGGCTCGCACTCGATGCGGAGCACGACGAACGCGGCGTGTATCTGGTCGATGGCGATCTCACCGTCGACGGCACGCCGCTCGCAAGCGCGACGATGGCCGTGCTCGAACCGGGCGCGACCGTCGCGCTCGCGAGCACGCACGGCGCACGCGTGATGCTGCTCGGCGGCGCACACCTGCCGGGCGAGCGGTTCATCGAATGGAATTTCGTGTCGAGCCAACGCGCGAAGATCGACGCCGCACGTGCCGCGTGGGCCGATCAGACGTTCGGCAAGGTGCCGGGCGAAGAAAGCGAATGGACGCGCCAGCCGGAACGCAAGACGCAATGAGCGTCCCGTCCCGACGCCCCGACGACGGCCGGCAGCCATTCCGGCCGTCGTGCCGATCGTCGTGCATTTACCGCTTCAATCCCATCAGCTTCGCGAGCGTCGGCCAGCGTTCGAGCGACGCGTCGAACGCGCGGCGCGCCTGTTCGTCGACGTAGCGCTCGGGATCGAGCGCGGGCAGATGCCGCGCGAGGCCGATCACGTCGTTCGGTTGCGACAGACGATCGTCGTCGCCTTCGCCGGTAATCGTTACTGTTCGTCGATCCATACGCCGTCCGGAGTCTTGACCGCGTAACCCGCGGCCGTCTGCATCGTCACCGTGCCCTCGTTCTCGCCGATCATCCGCGTACGCGGCAAATCGGCCGCGTATTGCGCGAGCGTCGCGCCGGGCTTGAACGGACTGTTCGACACGAGGTTCGACAGCAATTGCGCGAGCGCGAGGAAGCTGGTCGGCTGCTCGATCACGGTCGTCGCGCCGTGATTGCCGGCGAAACCGACGAGCCGCACGCCGACCGGCCCGTGCACGATGCGCGGCGTCGGAATCTCGCGCAGCCCCGCGACCTGGTTCTTGTCGCCGCGCAACGCGGCGCCGTGCTCGGGCACGAACACGATCACCGCGCGGCGGCCCGATTGCGCGATCAGGTCGGCAAGACGATCGAAGTCGGTCATCAGCTTCGTCGCGCGCTGCGGATACGAGTCGATGCTCGTCAGCGCGCTGCCGACCACGCGGTTGCCGTCGTGCAGGCTGATCGTGTTGTAGTACAGCGCGACCGGCCCCGGCACCGCCGCGCGCTGCGCGTACCAGTTCGCGAGCGTCGCATAGTCGTCCTTGATCGCCGAGCCGTCGAACGCGTGCATCGCGACCGGCGCGGCCGCGTTCGAGATCATCGGCGCATCGGCCACGCCGATGTTGTCGTGGATCACCTGCAGGAAATTGTCGAAATGGCCGTCGTGGTTCAGCAGCGACTGCACCGTGTAGCCGGCGCCCGCCAGTTGCGAGAACAGGTGGCACTGTTGCGGCGCGGGCTTGTACAGGTCCGCATGCGCTTCCTGCCCGCAGCTCGCGCGCAGCACGCGGATTGCCGCCGGGCCGCTGTAGCTCGCGGCCGTGCTGAAGTTCGTGAACAGGTAGTCGAAGTGGCTCAGCATCGGATGGTTGCGCACCTTCGCCGCATCGAGGTCGTCCCACGACAGCGAGCAGATGTGCAGCACGATCACGTCGAACTGCGCGGCCGGATCGCTGCCGAGATGGCCGAACGCGACCTGCCGCTGCGACTCCTGCGTGCGGAACGTCGCGAGCGCCGCGTTGCGATCCTCGGGCTGGTCGACGCGGGTGGCGCTCGCCTGCTGCTGGGCCGGCGCGGCGACGCGCGCCATCAGCCCGCTGCCGGCCTGCCACAGCGGCATCGCGACCAGCGCGACCACCACGAACGTCGCGACGCGCAGCCAGCGGTTGACGATGAAATAGACGATCAGCACGCCGACGATCGTCAGCGCCAGCACGGGCGGCAACAGGCGCGGCAACAGCTCCATCCAGTAGTCGAGGCGGAACGTGCTGACCTCGCGCGCGGCCTCCGCGAGACGGGCGAGCGGGGGCGCATGCAGCTCGCGCGCGAGCAGCGGCACCGCGATCGCGATCGCCGCGACCTGCCGGACGATGCGCCACGCGCGCGACCCCAGCGGCGCGCTCGCCGCCAGCGCCACCGCGAACGCGAGGTTCGCGAGCCAGAACGGCTGCAGGTGCCCGGTCGCGAACAGCGCGAACTTCAGGATGAAATACAGATTCCAGAACGTCATCTAACCCACTCCATGATGCGTGCCGCGTCAGTCGCGCGCGCGATCGAGTTTCGGCGCGAGCATGGCCTGCAGGCCGCGCACCGCACCCTTCCACATCCGTACATAGCCGTCCAGCCCGATCCGCAGCACTTCCTTGAGTCCGCCGAGCGGCGTGTCGGGCCGCGCGCCTTCGTGCCAGTCGAGCCACGCATCCGCGCGGCCGAACGTGCATTGCACGAGCTGGCGCTCCTGCTCGAGCGTCAGTTCCTCGAAGCTCACGCCGACGTGGGTCGGCGTCGCACGGGTCACGCGCACCGGGAACGGAAACGCGCGGTCGCCGCGCGTCACGCACACCGTCAGCGTGTCGCCGACGGCGAGCGGCAGCCCCGGCACCGCTTCGAGGCCGAGGCCACCGGTCGAGTAGTCGCTCGTGAAGCATGCGGCGGTCGAGCCGTCGGCGAGCAGCAGCATCGCCGGCACGCGCATCGCGATCCGGTGCGTGACGCGCACCTGCTTCGTCTCGCGCGCGACGGCCAGCGCCGCACCGAGCATCGCGAGGTTGTACACGGTCCAGCCGAGCGTGATCAGGATCGTCGACGCCTCGTCGCCATGCTCGGTCACGAGCCGCCACAGGCCGGCGACGATCGCGAGCACGTTCAGCGCGAACAGCACGAGATACGGCTTCGACGTCGACCAGTCGACGTAACCTTCGTCGATCTTGCCGCCCTTGTCGGTCACGTTGAACTTGCCGTGCTTCGGGCTGAAGAACGCGACGGTGGTCGGCAGCGCGATGTACCACGCGAGCACCGATTCGTAGACCTCGGCCCAGAACGAATGCCGGTAGCGCCCCTGCATCCGCGAATTCGCGATGTTCGCGAGCACGAGATACGGGATCACGTAGCTCGCGAGCGCGAGCGACGACGCGTTGATGAAGTACAGGTGGAAGAACAGGTATGCGAGCGGGATCGTCAGGAATACCAACCTCGGAATCCCGTAGAAGAAATGCAGCATCGCGTTGCCGTAGCAGATCCGCTGGATCAGGCCGAGCCCGCGCCCGAGGAACGGGTTGTCGATGCGGAAGATCTGCGCCATCCCGCGCGCCCAGCGCGTGCGCTGCTTCACGTGGCCGGCGAGGCTCTCGGTCGCGAGGCCGGCCGCCTGCACGGTCGGCAGGTACGCCGACGTGTAGCCGCGCCGATGCAGCTTGAGCGCCGTATGCGCATCCTCGGTCACGGTCTCGACCGCGACGCCGCCGACCTCTTCCAGCGCGCTGCGCTTGAGCACCGCGCACGATCCGCAGAAGAACGTCGCGTTCCACAGGTCGTTGCCCGACTGCACGAGGCCGTAGAACAGGTTGCCCTCGTTCGGCACCTCGCGGAACGTGCCGAGGTTGCGCTCGAACGGATCGGGCGAGAAGAAATGGTGCGGCGTCTGCACGAGCGCACACTTCGGGTCGCGCAGGAACACGCCCATCGTCGTCTGCAGGAACGAGCGCGTCGGCACGTGATCGCAGTCGAAGATCGCGATGTACTCGCCGTGCGTTTGCGGCAGCGCACGGTTGATGTTGCCGGCCTTCGCGTGACGGTTGTCGTCGCGCGTCAGATAGTCGATGCCGGCCTCGGCCGCGAACGCCGCGAACGCCGGACGCCGGCCGTCGTCGAGCAGGTACACGCGCAGCTTCGCGCTCGGCCAGTCGATGCTCTGCGCGGCGAACACCGTCGGCTTCACGACCGACAGCGGCTCGTTGTAGGTCGGGATATAGACGTCGACGGTCGGCCAGGTGTCCGGATCGTCGGGCAGCGGCACGATCGGCCGGTCGAGCGGCCACGCAGTCTGCACGAAGCCGAGCAGCAGGATCATCCACGTATAGGCTTCGGCGCCGTACAGCAGATAGCCGGCGACGGCTTCGACCGGGCCGCGGAAATCGAGCGTCTGGGTCGTGCGCCACCACACGTAGCGCACGGCCGCCAGCAGCGCGAGCGACGCGAGCGCGAGGGTCGGCAGGTGGCCGGGCAGCCGGCGCAGCGCGAGCGCGAGCACCGCGACGATCGCGAAGAACGCGAACTGCGCGCCGGGCATCAGCGGCGACATCCCGGCCGCCGCCCACAGCACCGCGCCGGCCGCGAGCAGCAGCGGCGCGAGCCAGCGGCGCCGGCCGACGCCGTTCGCGCGCGCATCGAGCCAGCCGCCCCAGCGCGCCCACGGCAGACGCTCGAGCATCGCGTCGACGCGCCGCCCGAGCGCGCGCCCGGCCACGTAGACGGGCACCACGAACGTGTCGAACCACGCGAGCGGATCGTGCACGGGACGGCCGTCGGCCGCGCGCGGAGCGCGCACGATCGCGCGCCACAGCCATTCGCGCACGCTGAGCGGCTGCAGCACGCCCCAGTCTCGTGCGAGCCTCAGGAACGCGACGCGCACCCAGCGGCGCACGCGATCGGGCCGGCCGGGCGGCGGTGCGTGGAAGAACAGCCGCACCAGCCAGTCCACCCGCGTGCGTTCCGCCGGCAGCCCGATGCCGCGCGCGCACCAGTCGGCCGCCCGACGGCCGAACGCGCGCAGTCGCGACGCGAGCGCGGCCTTCATCGCGCCGCTCCGGCACGGCCCGCGACGGCCGCCGTGAGCCATGCATCGACCCAGTTCGCGACGCCGTTCAGGTCGTGCGATGCCTGCGAATAGGGCGCGTCGTCGAAGATCCAGCTGCCGCGCGCGAGCGCTTCGGGCACCGCCGCGTCGACGTGGATGCGCTGCTCGAGCATCGATGCCGGCCCCGCGACCGCGCGCAGCATCGCCAGCGCGTCGCGCTGCATGTCGCGCGCCGGGTTCAGCCGGTTCACGACGATCTGCAGTTCGCCGCGGCCGGCCCGCAACGCGCCGAGCCGCGCGGCCGTCGTCGCGCAGGCGGCCGGCTCGGGCGGCACGACGACGAGCGTCAGGTCCGCGCACCGGATCGCCTGCCCGGCCTGCGGCGACGGATAACGGGCGGTGTCGATCAGCACGACGCCGTCGGGCGGCAACGCGATCTCGTCGAGCGCGCGCGACAGCCAGGCCGGATCGGCCGCGAGCCGCGCATCGCACGCGGCAGCCCCGGCCGCATCGACCTGCCCGTACGGCACGAACAGCACGCCGTCGGTGTTGCGCCACGTGTGCGCGTGCCACGGCTCGGCGCCGCCCAGCAGGCTGTGCGCGAGACCGTGTTCGGCCAGCGTGTCGAGGCCGAGCGCCGCGCCCATCAGGTTCTGTGCATCGAATTCGACGGCGACGACCGGCCGGCCGCGGCGCGCGAGCAGCACCGCGAGCGCGGCGGCGAGCGTCGTGCGGCCCGCGCCGCCCGTCGTCGAAGTAACGGCGATCGTCTTCATCGTGCCGCCTCGCTGTCGCGGTTGTCGCGGTTGTCGCGATCATCGCCGCCGGCGCCCGGCAGCAGGCGGCCGCGCAGCACGACCGGCACGAGTTCGCACGGTACCGCGTCGCGCCGGTCGATGCCGCGCGGCGCGGAAAAGCCGCGGCCGATGCCGAGGTGCTGCGCGACGATCCACACCGGCACCGCAATCGCGATACCGACGACGAAGCCGATGACGAGGTCGGCGATCATGCGTCCTCCTGCTTGCGCAGCGGCATCGCGCTGCGGACGGCGCCGCGCGCACGCGCGGCGGGAACGACGGGGTCCGGCGCCGCGGGGGCGACGGGGGGCGCGGGCACCTGCGGCACGCCGATCGCGTCGAGCGCGACGACGGTATCGATCGCATCGATCGCATCGCTCACCTCGCTCGCGTCGGGCAACGCCGAGCCGCGAGCGGCGCGCGCGCCGCCCGCCGGCTGCGTCGCCGCGAACACGTCGCTGTAGTCGGCGATCGGCGCACGCCGGTTCTCGGCCGTCAGCGCGTCGAGCTCGGTGTCGATGCTGCCCTGTCCGAGGCATACGACGCGGTCGGACAGCGTATCGACCGGCACGTCGAAGATCCGCGCGAGCGCGTCGTCGGCGTCGACCGGCTCGCACGCGAACAGGAACACGAACAGGTGTCCGGCATCGGCCGTCACGATGTCGCCCGTGCGGCGCGGCCGGCAGTGTCGCAGCGCGTCGACGTGCGACACGCCCGGCAACAGCGCGAGCTTCGCGAGCGTATGCGGCAGCGCGAGCACCGCGCCGCGGTCGAGCACCGCGCGAACCCGCTGGCAGAACGCGCCGACCGGCAGATAGCCGAGCACCGAATCGCCGAGCGCGGCCGCGAGCGCCGCACGATAGTCGGCCGCGACGGGCCGCGCGTAAAGCTGGCCGTGCAGCGCGTGCACGGCGGCCTGCATCCGCGAGGCGGGCAGATCGCGCGCGACGACGCGGTTCGCGCCGACGCTCAGCACGAGCACCTCGAACTGCTGGCGCAGCACCTCGCCGCGCTCGACGACCGCGATCTTCAGCGCGCCGCCGCACTGCCGGCGCAGCGCGTGCACGTCCGCGCACAGCGCTTCGAGTTGCGGATGCGAACGGAACGCGAGCACCGCGGTGGCGGCCTGCGCATGCGCGCACGCGGCGACGACGGCCGCGTTGTCGTCGACGATTTCCCAGCCGTCCGGCACGCGGCTCGCACCGTCGAGCACCGCGCGGCTGACCACCACGCGATCCTCGTCGTGCGCGAGCTTCATCCGCCGCGCCGGTTCGGTCGCGCCGCCATCGACGTTCGCCGACAGCCGGCCGCCCGGCGCGAAGCGCAGCGGCCGCACCTCGCCGGCTGCGAGCGTGTCGCCCGCGCGCCAGAAATCGACGACCCACAGCAGCTCGCCGTGCGTGCGCTGCAACTGCGCGACGCCCGAACAGATACCGTGGAAGTCGCCGCGCTGCGTGCGATCCGCATCGCGCACGAGCGGCGCATCGTCGGCGCGGGCGGCACCGCCCGCACGGGTCGCTTCCGGGTCGAGCAAAAGCACGAGCGCGATCCGGCGCGCGCGGCACCAGTCGGCCAGTGCGTACGCTTCGTCCGCGAGCGCGGCCGGATCGTCCCAGCTGAACCAGCGCTGTGCGCCTTCCACGAAATACAGCGAACGCGCATGCAGCCCGTAGCGCTTCATCGCGCGCAAGCCGCCGGTCAGCCGCGCGAACGCGCCCGGCGCCGCGCGGCGCGGCGCGTTGCCGGCCAAGCCGGCGTCGGCGCCGTCGCCGGCCGGCTGGGCCGCCGCCGGCATCGCCAGCACGTTCAGGTTGCGCGGCCAGCCGGCCGGCTGCGCGCCTCCCGCGAAACCGAGCGATGCCATCTGCGCGGCGACGCGCGCCGGATCGCGCGCCAATACGATCGTGACGTCGCGCGTGCGCGCCTGGCGCGCGCTTTCCCATACGAGCGCATCGCATGCCGGCGTGCCGCCGGCCGCGTAGATCGCATAAAGGCCGCCGGCTTCCAGTTGCGTCCACGTGTCGGGCAAACCGTCGATCGCGAGCCGGCTCAATGCGCCGGCGCGGCCGCCCCCCGGCCCCACGCGCAACAGCGCGCGCAGGCGGTCGGCCAGGCCGGTGGCGCCGGGCGCGGAGCGGGTGGCATCGAATTCCGTATTCACGACGTTCCCCTAGTAATCCGAATAAAGCCGCACGGGCGTCGGCGTCACGAGCCAGTTGCGCGGTGCGCGTGCGGCGAACGCGTAGCGCAGGTAGACGAGCGCCCAGCTCGGCGCATAGTCGTGCGACCGATCGACGTGCAACTGCGCGCCGACGCTCAGGTGCGGGTTCACGCGATATTCGACGATGCCGTTCACGCCGTACGAGAACGACACGCCGCGCGTCGAACTGCCCGCGTACACGAACCCGGCCGCCACCTGCTCGGCGCGCTGATCGGAGAACGTCGGGTAATACGGCGAATCCTTCTCGTAGCTGTTCGAGATCCCGCCCGTGACGGTCAGGTCCCACGACAGCGCATCGTGCCGCCCCGCCCATTCGATCGGCACGCCGAGCGACAGATAGCGCTGCGGACTGTAGTAACCGCCCTGCCCGTACGTGTAGTAGCGCAGGTTCTGCGCGTAGTGCCACGCATTGCCGACGAGCCCGGTGCTGACCTTCATCGTCGCGCGCTCGTACACGGGCACCGTGAAGCCGGTGCGCAGCGTGGCTTCCGCATTGCGTTCGACGTTGCGGCCGGACAGCACGCCCGCACCGAGTTCCGCGAACAGGTTCGTGCGGCCGACGTCGACCGACGCGCGCAGGCTCACGCCGTCGCGGCGCACGCCGCCCCACACCGCGCCCGTCCACGGGTCGCGCATCCCCGCGTACGACAGCACGCTGCTCGTTTCCGGCCGCCGTGATGCATTCGCGGAGAAGCTCGCGGGGCCCGCGTCGAAGCGATAGCGCACGCCGCCGACGAGGTAATGCACCGGAAAGCCGAGCGGCGACGTGCCGAGATCGACGCGCCACGCATCCGACAGATAGCCGGCACCGAGCGCGACGCCCGTCGTCGACTGGTGCAGCGAGCCCGGCGGATTCGCGAGCAGCGCGGGGGCCGGCGGATTCGTCCGTGCCCTGAGCGCCGCATAGGTGCCGAACGTCTTCAGCGAATACGCGTCCGGATCGCTCGTGTCGAGCGTGCCAGGGTCGAGATGCACGGTGTCGATCTGCGCGAACACGTGCCCGTCGTAGCGGATCGGCATCTGCAGGTAGATCGGCACCTGCTGCGCGCGATACGACGAGATGCCTTCGTCCCCCGATTTGTATGCGGGCATCCAGCCGGTCTCGATCTCGGGATTGCGCCGCTGCTCGAGTTCCGCGAACGCGGCCTGCGCGGGCGTGAGCCCGTCGCGGCCCGGGCTCACGCCCGTCGTGCGTTCCTGCGACCGCGACAGCCGGTACAGCGACGCCGCGTCGTCATAGCGGCCCTGCGTCTCGGCCACACGCCCGGCCGCGACCGTCACGTCGGCGCGGGTCGGATACGCGGCCTGCAGCCGCTCGGTCACCGGCGCGGCGTCGTCCGGGCTACGCAGCGCGTTCAGGCGGCGCACGGCCGACAGTTGCGTGTCGACGTCGTCGTCCGGCGTGCGCGCCAGCACGGCCAGCACGCGCTCGCGCGCGGCGGCACGGTTGCCGCTGTCCTCGTCGATCCGCGCGAGCGCGAGCTGCGTATCGGCGTCGTCCGGCGTGTGCGCCACGACCGGCCCGAGCGCCTCGCGCGCGGCGCCGTAATGGCCCTGCGCGCGTTCGAGATCGGCGAGTTCGAGCGCGTAACGCTTGTCCGCCCGGCCGGCCGGGCTCGCGCGATCGAGCAGCATGCGCGCCCGTGCATAGTCCTGTCGCGCGATCGCATCGTCGGTCTGCCGCAGCACGAGCCGCAGCGACTGGTCCTCGAGCCGCGCCGTCTGCGCGGGCGTCAGCGCCGGGTCGCGGCGCAGCGTGTCGAGCCACGCGGCGAGCGCATCGTCGCGCCCGGCGCTGCCGAGCAGGTCGCCGTAGCGCAGCCGCACGTCCGCGTCGGCTTCGCGCGGATGCGCGGCGATCCAGTCGTGCAGCGGCGCGAGGCCGCGCTCGGGTTCGCCCGCGTCGATCCACTGCGCGCCGATCGCGGCGAGCATGTCGGGATCGTCCGGCGCGCTCGCCTGCGCGTGCGCGAGCGTGGCGGCGAATGCCGCGCGGTCGCCCCGGGCATGCGCGCCGCGCGCGTCGGCCAGCGCGCTTTCGGCATCGAGCTTGCGCGCCAGCGCGCGCATGCCGTCCGAACGGTGCGCATCGTCGATCGGCGCGAGCGCGGCCTGCGCGCCCGCGACATCGTCGAGCGAGTTGCGGTACAGCGCGCTCGCGTAGCGCATCTCGGGCGTGTCGCTCCGTGTGAGCCCGTCGTCCATCACCGTGCGGCCGAGCTGCGGCAGCCCCATGTCGCGATAGAGGCGCGCGAGCGCGAAGCGCGTCCACGGCGCGTCGGGCGCCGCGCGCACGGCCGCCTCGTAGCGTTGCGCGGCCGGCCCGCGTGCGCCCTTGTCGGCCAGCGCACGCGCCTCCTTCGCGAGCAGGTCGCCGCGCAGGCCGTCGAGCGCGCGACGATCGTCGGTGCCCGTCACGCGCCCTTGCAGCGCGTCGAGCAGCGGGCCGATCCGGTCCGCACGGCCGGTGTTTTCATACAGCGTGGCCGTGTCGCGCACGGCCGACAGGCTCGGCGAGCGTGCGGCCAGCAAGCCGCGCAGCAGCGGCTCCGCCTGCGCCCAGTCGCGCTGCGCGAGCAGCGCATCGGCGAGCTGCAGCTTCGCGTCCGGGTTGTCCGGCTGCATCGCGCGCGCCGCACGTGCGGCGCGTTCGGCATCCTTCGGGCGGCCCGCGCTGGCCGCTTCGCGGCCTTGGGCAAGCAGCCCCCAGAACTGCGCGGTACGCGCGAGGCCCAGCCATTTGCCGCGTTGGTCGGTCGCACGCGTCGCGGCCCGCGCGAACAGCGCGCGCGCTTCGTCGTGCCGCCCTTCGCGCAGACGCAGCAAGCCGAGCCCGCCCAGCGCATCGGCGTCGTCCGGGCGCGAGCGCGCGGCGCGCGCGAGCAGCGGATCGGCGGCGGCCAGGTCGCCGCGCGCGAGCGCCTGCAACCCGCGCTGCTGCGCGATGTAGTCGGGATCGCGTTCGAGCCGGCGCTGCGCATCGCGCTGCCGCTCGAGGCCGGCGGCGCGATCGCGGAATTCGGTGTCGTCCGGTGCGAGCGCGAGATAGGCCTGCAGCGCATCGAGATACGCCGGGTCGCTGCCGGCCGACTGCAGCACGCGCCGCCACAGCGCCATCGCTTCCGTATGGTCCGCGTCGGCGCGTTTCGCGAGCGACGCTGCGATCCGGTTCGCTTCCGCGCGCGTGTCGTCGCGCTGGTTCAACAGCCGCGCGAGCGCGACCGATGCGCTCGTGTCGCGCGGATCGGCGGCGACCGCGCGGCGCAGCGCGGCGATCGCCGGCGCGCGCCCGCCCGGCGCATTCGACACGATCTGGTAATACTCGGCGCCGAGCGCCCCCGCCGGCGCGCCGTTCGGAAACAGCGCGACGATCCGCCGGGCCGCCTCGTCGGCGCGGCCGCTACGCGCGAGCAGCCGGATCTGCGCCATCTCGCCGCGCCCGCTCGTCGCGACGCGGTATTCGTCGGCCACCCGCCGCGTCGCAGGCGCATTCGGCGCCTGCGCCTGCAGCCGCGCCAACGACGCCTGCGCGCCTTTCGCGTCGCCGAGCCGCAGCAGCACGCGCACCTGTTCGGCCAGCAGCTCGGGATCGCCCGGCGCGATCAGCAGGCCCTTGCGCAGCGCATCGCGGGCGAGATCGTCGCGATGCTTGATGCCCCACATCCGCGCGGTATCGAGCTCGCGCCGCGCATCGGCCGCAGCCGAGGCCGCCGGTGCCGCGGGGTTCGCCATCGCCGCGCCCGACGCCACGCCCGGCGCCGCCGCGCACACCGACGACGCGAGCCACGCGAATCCCGCGACGTGAGGCACGGCGCACTTCAGCGGGCGGCGCACGAACGGCCTCCCCAGCGGGTGTCGAGCGTGCCGTCCGCCCCGAACCGGTAGCGGCCGTCGCGCCAGCCGAGGCCGAACAGCGTCAGCACGCTGGTGTAATAGCCGGGCGCCGACTGGCGCGCGAGCGTGTCGACGCGGGCTGCCTGCGCATCCGCGAGCGCGTGCTGGCCGCGTGCGTCGAGAAACGGCACGGCCGCCGCGGAGAATCCGCCGTTGCCGTCGTTCGGCCCCGCGACGCCCGTCGTCGTATCGACCCGCTCCGGCGGCGCGCCGTGCGCGGCGATATGGTCGGCGAACGGCGCGAAGCGCGCGAGCAGCGGCGCGGCGAGCGGATCGGCACGGTCCAGCATGCCGGCCCACAAGTACACGCGGATCGCGTTGTAAGCGCTCTGCGCCTGCGTGTCCGGATCGGGCCCGAAACCCATGCCCGCGCGATACAACGCCCAGTCGGGCGAGAAGCCTTTCGGCGCGGTGTCGAGCAGCACGCGTCCGGTGCTGGATGCCAGCGCGGCCCAGCGACGGTCGTCGGGCAGCCGCGCGCCGAGCGCGCGGATCACCTGCGGCGGCGAATAGCTCGGATTCACGCGCCATTGGCCGTTGGCCAGCTTGAACCCGGTCGGCCCCGGCAGCAGCGTGAGGCCGAGGCCCGGCACGGTCGCCGTCTCGGTGTCGAGCACGCGCTTCGCGAGCAGCGCGCCGCGCGCCGTATAGCTGCGCTCGTGCCACAGCCGTCCGGCCTCGACGAGCGCATACGCGATCCACAGGTCGGCGTCCGACGCCGCGTTCGCGTCGAGCACGCGCCACGCGCCGTCGGGCGCGCGGCCCCACAGCCACGCCGGCAGATGCGCGCTCAGGTCGCCCTGCGCGAGGTTGTTCTCGGTCCATGCGAGGATCGTGTCGAACACGCGCCGATCGTTCGCGACCAGCGCGAAGAAAAGTCCATACGCCTGCCCCTCCGATACCGTGCGCGAATCGGCCGAGCCGACATCGATCACGCGGCCGTCCGCCGAGACGAAATCGCGCTTGAACGCCTCCCAGCGCGGCCACGCCGCGCCGCATCCCGCGCCCACCGCATCGGCTGCGCCGGCCCCCGCGGCGTGCGCGCGCGTGGCCATGCCAGCCGCCGCGCACGTCATCGCGACCGCCAGCGCGAGCGTCGCGCCGGCACGCCGCGCCGGCTGCGTTGCCCGTCGCTTCGTCATTGCCCGCGCCATCCGTTACATCCCCCGTCGACGCGCGGCGATTCGCTGCAGCACGCTGAACACGCCGAGCGCGAGCAGCAGCCCGGCGACGACGCCGACCGCGCCGAGCACGACCGGATGCCGCGCCGCCTGCGTCCACACGCGCGCATACCACGGCACGAAGCCGACCACGTACGGCTCGCCAACCCGCAAGCTGTCGACCTGCCCCGGCCGCACCAGCGCGAGGTCGCCCTGCAACTGCGACACGAGCCCGGCGTTCTCGAACACGTCGAGCAGATCGCCGAGGCGCCGCTGGTCGGTCGCCGTCAGCGCGACGACGCTGCGGCCGCGGCTGCCCGGCAGCTCGAACCCGGCGAGCGCCGCGAGCGGGCCGGTCTGTTCGACGTGCGCGCCGCCGTCGGCGACGCCTACGCCGTTGCGCCAGTGCTCCTTCACCGTGAACGCCACGCGCGTCGCGCCCGCGCCACCCGCACCGCCCTGCTCGCCGATCGCGAGCGGCAGCGCCGCGCCCCAGTGCGCGAGCAGCGGCGACGCCGGCGAGCCGTCGATCACGAGCAGATCCTTATGCCCCGACAGCGCGGCGACGTCGCCGGGCCGCGCGACCTGCACGCGCAGCGCCGGAAAGCCGGTCCATTCGCCCATGTGGCCGAGCATCGTCAGGTAGGCCTCGAGCTCCTGCGGCGACGGCCGGTCGGGCATCACGACGGCCGTTTGCGACAGGTCCGCGAAGCGCGTGAACGGGAAGCCGCTGTTCGCGAAGAACGCGAGATTCGGCAATTGCGCGTAATGGACGAAATGCGAGAAGTCGATCGTCGAATCGGGATCGATCGCCGCGCGCTGCGGCTCGGTGGCCGTGCTCGAACACAGGCCCGTCTTCTGCGAATCGAGCGTGAAGCGGAACTGCAGCTGATTGCCGCTGCCGACGCGGAACGCGGGAATGTCGACGTCGCTCGTCACGCGCCCTTCCGGCACCGCCAGCAGCGGCAGCTGCATGCGACCGTGCGCGTCCTCCGCATGAGCCGGCCCGAGCCGGTAAGACTTCACGAGCTGATCGTTGATCTCGACCGCGAGCGTCGAATTGTCCTGCACGGTCGGCGCCGTATAGCGGTAGCGCAGCGTGATCGGCACGCCCGCGCCGTTCCACGAATGCAGATCGGCCGGCACGCGCAGGTTCAGCCGGATCGCGTCGGGCGTCGTGCCGCGCACTTCCAGCTGGCGCGGGTCGTTCACGAGTTCGCGGAACGCGATCGGCCGATTCACCGGCAGCCAGCGCGGCGCGTCGTACGGCTTGCGCGGCGCGCCGAGATCGACGTGCGCGACCGTCGCCGCCGGTCCCGACAGCGCCGCGCGGCCGAGCACGAGCGTCGCGACCGCGTCGTCGACCTCGGCCGCCGTGCGGCCCGTGACGACCAGCAGCTTGCGGCCCGGCGCGGCCGGGTTGTCGGCGACCGCGAGCAGCGGGCCGCCCACCGGCGGCAGCGCGAGACCGGCCGGCAGCGTCGCGGCCGTGCCGACCACGACGGCCTGATCGTCGGCCGGCAGCGCGGCCGACACCGGGAAGCGCGCATGCCGGTAGTCGGCCAGCGCGCCGAACCACGACGCGAGCACGCCCGCGCTGCGCAGCGTCGCCGAATCGGGCGTGGCCGGCAGCACGAACGGCAGCCGCACGCGGCCGTTGTCGCGCCGGTCGAAGAACGGCGCGGGCAGCAGCGCGAGATCGTTCGGCAAGCGCACCGGCGATTCGTCGAGGATCAGCTCGCTCGTCGGGCTCACGTCCGCCCACAGCGCCGAGTTCGCCGGATCCTCGCAGTGATCGAGCGTGTAGTGCGCGATCAGGCGCAGGCCGATCTGGTTGAAATCGGAAAAGTAGCGCGGATCGATCGGGATCTCCTGCGTCACCGTGCGGCCCGCACGCACGGCGTCGAACGGGACGGTCGCGATCACCTCGCCGTTCATCGACACCTTCAGGTGCGACAGCGGGAACACCAGCGACGGCGAATACGCGTAGGTCAGGCGCAACCGCGCGCCCGTGATCACGCGATCGAGCCGCACGCCGGCGTTGATCGTGCGAGCGTCGTCGGCGCCGCGCAGGCGGAGCGGATCGAACGCGCCGAGCGACGCGAACGGCACATGCACGGTCGTCGCCGGCAGGCCGGCGGCCGACGCGCTGGCCGCCGTCGGCGCCGCCGCGGGCACCGCGGCCGGTGCTGCATCGGGCGCCGCCGCGTGACCGGCAGCGACCGCCGAAGCGGCGGCGGGGGCGGCCGGCATCGGCGCGGCAGACAGCACGGCCGCGTGGAAAGCGCCGGTCATCGCGGCCGCCAGGACGAACAGCGACACGGCCGGCTTCATGCGCCGCTCCGCTGCGTCACGATCGTCCGGTCATCCTGCGCGTCGAAATCGACACGCGCAAAGCAGCTATGCCCGTGAGTGCGCATCCCCTCTGCTTCCCCTCATATATGTTGCGCGTCGTGTAACGCGGATATGGCCTGATTGATTTATCGGAACGACGCGGCGGATTCTTCAATGATCCGTTCGTCGCGTGGCGAAGCGCCTGGCACCGGCGCCCGCCCATTCGTCACACTATCTCAAAAATAGAACGAAACTCACCGCGATTCGCGACTGAGAAGCGAAAAAACCTCAATTCGGTCGGAAATGTTGCGCAGGAAGCGTGAATGGCAAGAATTGCGCCGTTGCCCGTCGGACGGCCGGACCGCCGGACCGCCGGACCGGCATATTGCCGGCGCGGGACGGCTCGCCGGGCCTCGGCCGCGATCCTTGCAGACCGCGCGGAACACGCTGCCGCGGGCGGCGCGTATGCTACCGCAAGCACGCGCCGCGCGACGGATTTTCTTCGCGGAAAACTGACCTGGATCAAATCGTCGACCCCACCGCCCTGTCCTCCGCGCATGGGCGAAGCACACGGCTTGCGCGGCAGGTCGGCAAATCGTTCCGATTCGACGGACATGCGCTGCGGCTCGGCGTCGGCATCGGGATCGGGATCGCGACGCCGCCGGCCGACGGCACCGACATGAATGCGCTGATCGAGCGGGCGGATCGGGCGATGTACGAAGCCAAGCGAATGCGGTCGCGGCGCTCCGCGCCCGCATGACGCCTGGCACGCATCGCTAGCCGATCGGCCGCCCCGCGATCGCGATCCCGACGACGATCCACTGCACGACCGCGACGAGCACGGCAGCCCGGCACAGCCGGACCGCGCCGCGCACGCGCGCGTCGAGCGTGCGCCCCGCCTTCGCTGCGTCGATCCAGCCCAGATCGACGAGCGCGCGGTCGAGCGCCGCGAGCCCGTCGTCGACCGATGCATGACTTCCCGCCGCCCGCGCCAATGCGGCGAACAGCCGCCGATCGATCTCGATGCGCACCGCGTACCACAGCGCCGCGATCCCCGATCCCGTGCTGACGGCGGCCAGCAGCACGCGGGCGAGCGTCGCCGGCGGCCAGCCCGCCGCGATCCACCCGCCCGCGCCGGCCGCAGCCAGCGCGGCCGCGATCGCCCACACGCCCGCATCGAGCGCGCCGCGCGCGGCGGCAATCCTGAACGGAGCGCACGGATCGCGCATCACCCGTCCCCCCCGTCGCAACGGCGATCGATCCACTGCTGCAGCACGGCCACGCCCTCCTCCGACCACACCGCATGCGGCCGGACCGCGCGCACCGCGGCCAGCGCGTCGCGCGCATTCGTCAGCCCGCGCCGCGCCGCGAGCCAGGCAGCCGCGCACAGCACGCTGCGCCCGTAGCCAAGTGCGCAGCAGACCAGCACGTCGCGCCCTTCGCCATGCAGGCGTTCGAGCGCCGCGACGGCCCGCGCGAGCTGCGCCGCCGTCGGCGCGACGAGGTCGAGCTGCGGCACGCACGCATACGCGAACGATGCATCGGCCGCGGCCCAGCGCGGCATCTCGGCAGTCAGGTCGACCAGCGCGGTGAAGCCGTGGCGCCGGATGTCGCGCGTCGTCGGCGTACGGCCGATCGACACGCGTTCGTCGATCCGCGCCGGCGCCGGCAGCCGGAACGTCCACAACCGCGAATTGACGAACGCGCCGGCGATCGTCGGCGCGAGCAGCCAGCCGATGAAAACCGGAAACCGCCCGTGCGCATCTTTCTGAAACGCGCCGGGCGCGCCGCGCCGGTAGGCCCAGGCGACGCAGGCGAGCGCCAGCGCGACCCACCCTGCCGCCAGCGCCCAGCCCGGCGCGCGCGGCACGCACGCCAGTGCCACGAGTGCGACCAGCGCGGCACCGCACGCATAGCGGCGCGCGAGCGCGCGACTGGCCGCGCACGGCGACGCGTCGGCGCCCGGCAATCGGCCCGCGGCATCGCGCAGCGGAAACAGGAACAGGGCGAGACAACCGACGGCCGCCCCGGTCGGCACGTCGATCGCGTGATGCTGGTAGGTCGTCAGCACCGACACGCCGATCGCCGCGAACCACGAATGCAGCACGACGCGCGCGAACGTGCCGCGCAGGTGCTTCGCATAGACGGCCCACAGCACGACGAGCAAGCCGATATGCAGCGACGGCGCCTGGTTGAACGGTTTGTCGAAGCCCATCAGCAGCGTGAACAGCGCACCGGCCATGCCGCCCGCGTCGGGCCGTTCGAAGCCGAAGCGCAGCGGCCACGCGATGAAGCACGCGACGGAAATCAGCTGCACGGTCAGCAACCGCTTCACGTGATCGAGCAGATCGTCGCGGCGCGTCCAGAAGAAGAACGACAGCGCATACAGCAGGTCGATCGACCAGTACGGCACGATCGTCCACGGCACGAACGGAATCGCATGCTCCCAGCCGAACGCGAACGTCGGCACCGCGGCGCGGCGGGCGGCCAGCCAGTTCGCGAAGCCGTACGTCGAGAAGAAGACGGCGCCCATCGCCGCGAGCCAGCCGACGCGCAGCGCGAACGACGCGTCGCGCGCGCCGGCCGCCGGCTCGGCCAGCCCGCTCCCCGCGCCAGCGCCAGCGCCGCCGCCGAGCGCGCTCATGACGCGTCGACCCGCTGCGCGAGGCTGACCGTGAAGATGCCCATCTCGTCGATCCGCTGGTCGAGCTTGCGGAAGCCCGCCCGCGCGACGAGCTCGTCCATTTCGGCCTGCGAACGGCGGCGCATCACCCAGGTCGACTCGCCGCGGTGATTGTTCAGCACGCGCGCGATGAATTCGAGCTGCGGATGCCACAGCTGCCCCGTATAGACGAGATAGCCGCCCGGCGGCACGGCCTGCGCGAGCCCGCGCAGCGAGCGCTCGATCAGCGCGTTCTCGCCGAACAGCTCGTACAGCCCCGACACGATCGCCAGCGTCGGCCGCGGCTCGAGCGTCGCGAGCGACGCCTCGTCGAATGCGTCGCCGCGCTCGAAGCGTGCGATCGGCTCGAGGCCGCGCTGCGCGATCAGCACGCGCCCGGCCTCGACGTTCGGCGGGCTGTAGTCGCGCAGCGTGATGTCGTCGGGCGCCGCGCCGTCGCGCTCGGCGGCCATCGCGATCGCGTCGAGCACGTAGCGCCCGTGGCCGGCCGCGATGTCCACGATCCGCACCGGCGAGCCGTGCCCGCGCAGTCGGCCGATCGCCGCGCCGATCAATTCCTGCAGATGCACCTTGCGCTGGCGGATGCCGACCCAGCCCGGCGAATCGAGATACGTGCGGTCGATCAGCGCGCCGACGCCGAGTCGCCCCTGCGCGCGATTGCGGTACACGTAGTCGAGCGTCGAGCCCGAATCGAAGCCGAGCCGCAGCCCGAGCGCGATGCCGTCCGACAGCGCGCCGCCGGCTTTCAGGCCGGCGCGCGCGAGGGCCCAGTACGCACGGGCGAACACGTTGGCCGGCGGCCGGACGAGCGCCGCGTATTCGTCGTGGAACGCGCCACGCCGGTCCGCATCGGCGAGCGACACGCGCGGGCTCGGCGCATCGAACTCGCGCAGGACGAACGCACGCAGCGGCGCGAGCGCCTGCGCACGGTCGCGCTCGCCGAGCGTGTCGTGATAGAAGCCCGGCAGCACGATGCGCTCCTTGCGCGCCGAGCCGAGCCGTTCGAAGAAGCGGTCCTGCGGGCCGCGATGCACGACCCAGTCGGCGCCCGAGATCAGCAATTGCGTCGGCACGGTGATCGCGGCCGCGTCGGCGACGATCCGCTGCGCGGTATCGTGCAGGTCGAGCAGCATGTTGACCGCGATCGGCCGCGTGATCAGCGGATCGGACGCGTAGCTCGCGATCCGTTCGGGATCGTGCGTGAGGAATTTCGGCTTCACGTAGCTGTTCACGTAGAACAGCCCGCGCAGCTTGTGCATCAGCCGCAGCCCCGGTCGCGCGAACGGCACGTAGAGCTTGATGTGGAACGCCGGCGACGCGACGACGAGCGCGCGGATCGGCGGCGCATAGTCGTGCGCCCAGGTTGCCGCGAGCACCGCGCCGACGCTCTGGCCGACCACGGCCATCTCCTCGATCGCGATGCCGTGCGTGTCGCGAATATGCTCGACGAAGGTCTGCAGGTCGCGCACCGACGCGGCCGCGCTCGGACTGTAGCCGCGCGCGCCCGGCGAGCGGCCGTGGCCGCGTGCGTCCCACGCGAAAAAAGCGAAATCCGGCAGGTCGAGCTCGTCGACGAGGTGCGCGACGCGCGCCGAATGTTCGTGCCCGCGATGCAGCAGCACGATGGCGCCGCGGCAGCGTGCGCCCGTCGCGGGCCAGTGCCGATAGAACAGCGTTTCGCCGTCGTGCATGACGAAGTCGGCCTCACGGGCCGTGCGTGTGCTCATGCGATCTCTCTCGTTTCGTTGTTCGAATCGTGTGGCGCCGCCCTCCGGCGCCCGGCCCGTCAGCCGCCCGCTTCGGCAATGCCCGCCTGGACGCGCCGCACCGCCGTCACGATCGACAGCACGATCAGCAGCCGCCACAGCCACGCGGCGACACTGCCGACCGGCAAACCGAAGCCGATCCACAGCGCGAACGCGCCGAGGGCCAGCGCCCGGTCGCTCTTGCCGAACGGGCCGTCGTAGCGGCGCGTCGCGCCGACGAGCGGGCCGATCAGCCCCGCGCATTCGACGATCACCGCTGTCAGCGCGAACAGCCAGACGTCCGCCGGCGCAAACGCGGGAATGGCGAGGAACGGCAGTACGAGCGCGACATCGGACACGACGTCGCCCAGCTCGTTCAGGTACGCGCCGAGCGTGCTCTTCTGCCCGTGCTCGCGCGCGAGCATCCCGTCGATCGCATTGAGCGCCATCCGCGCGAACAGCCACAACGGAATCAGCAGGAACAGCACGCGGGCGAACACGCCGAGCCCCGCGAGCGCGCCGACGACGATCGAGCCGCCGGCCGCGAACAGCGTGACCTGGTTGGCGGTGACGCCGCGTTCGGCGAGCGAATTCGCGAACGGGCGCAGACGGTCCTGGAATTTGGGTTTGAGTGCGTAGAGGCTCATCGTTTCGTATTCGTATTATTCGCGCGGCACGATCGGATACGTTTCCCGCCGCCATGCCCCGGGCGGCGAAACGACCGTCGCCGGCCTGGATTGAACGGCCCTCATCGTCGCCGAGCGGCCTCGCTGCGTCAAGCATGCGGCCCGGGCCCCCGGCGGCGCCAATCTGGCGTTTTTCGTCGAAACTCGCGATAATCCGCTGGCCCGATCGCAGCGAGATCGATTCGAACTGCAAACGGGCACTCGTGCAACAGCCGATTATCACGCCGCCGACCGGCGCATTCGCCGCGACGCAACAGCGTGCAACGGCGAATCGTCCGATTATCGCGGACCTGCGACAGGCAGCCACGAACTTGAAAAAATCTAAACGAGAGCGATCCGGCGCGCATCCTGCCGCGCCGACATTCCGGGGTTCCGTCCGCCGCGCGTGCGCAGCGGGCCGGGCATGCATGCAGGAGCCGGCGCGCCGATGAACATTCTCAACGTCTGGCAGCGCGACTTCCTGCTGTCCATCGTGCGGCTCGTCGCCGGCGCGTATCCCGTCTGGCATCAGGCGCCGCCGTCGCCGACGCAGAAGATCTATTTCTCGAACCATACGAGCCACATCGACACGCTCGCGATCCTCGCCGCGCTGCCGCGCGACGTGCGTGCAGTCGTGCGGCCGGTCGCCGCGCGCGACTACTGGGACAGCAGCAACCTGAAGCGCCACATCGCGCAGAAGCTGCTGAACGTCGTGCTGATCGACCGTCATCGCGAAAGCGGCGGTGATCCACTCGACCCGGTGCGCGATGCGCTGCGGCAGGGTCACTCGATCATCATCTTCCCGGAAGGCACACGCGGCGCCGACGTGCTGCCGCAGCCGTTCAAGAGCGGGCTGTTCCATCTCGCAACGGAGTTCCCGGACGTCGCGCTCGCGCCCGTCTATCTCGAGAACCTGCAGCGCATCATGCCGAAGGGTGCGATCTGGCCCGTGCCACTGATCTGCAAGGTGCATTTCGGCGCGAACGAAGCGCTCGGCGTTCAGGAAGACAAGCCGACGTTCCTCGCCCGCATGCGCGACGCGGTCATCGCGCTCGCGCCGCCGCAGCGGCCGGCCGGCTGAACGCGGCGCCCCCTCCTCCCTTTTCCGGATATCAACCATGCGAACCCTCTTCTGGGAACTGGTCGCGGGCGTCACGGGCGTGCTCGTCGTCGCGACCGTGATCGGCGCGATCCTCGGCGCGCGCAGCGGCGGCACGAGCGCGACCATCGTCAACCTGAACCAGCGCATCCGCGCATGGTGGGCGATGATCGCGATCATGGCCATCGCGATCGGCCTCGGCAACAACGTCACGTATCTGGTGTTCGCGCTGCTGTCGTACCTGACGCTGCGCGAATTCATCACGCTCACGCCGACCACGGCGAGCGACCATACGACGCTCTTCATCGCGTTCTTCGTCGCGATCCCCGTGCAGTACCTGCTGCTCGGGATCAACTGGTACGGGATGTACTCGATCTTCGTGCCCGTGCACCTGTTCTTCGCGATGTCGCTCGTATCGGCGCTCACGCAGGACACGCGCGAATTCCTGAGCCGCAACGCGAAGATCAACTGGGCGCTGATGGTGTGCGTGTACGGGCTGAGCCACGCGCCGGCCGTGCTGATCCTCGACATTCCGCACTACGCGGGGCAGAACGCGCTCCTGCTGTTCTTCTTCCTGTTCGTCGTGCAGATCAGCGACGTGCTGCAGTACGTGGTCGGCAAACTGTTCGGACGCCGCAAGATCGCGCCGCAGTTGTCGCCGTCGAAGACGATCGAGGGTTTCGTCGGCGGCGGCCTGCTGGCCACGCTGTGCGGCGCGTCGCTGTATCGCGTGACGCCGTTCGGCTTCGGCGCGGCGTTCGGGATCTCGCTCGCGATCGTGATCGCCGGCTTCGTCGGCGGGCTCGTGCTGTCGGCCGTCAAGCGCTCGCTCGGCACGAAGGACTGGGGCTCGATGATCGCCGGCCACGGCGGCATGCTCGATCGCGTCGATTCGATCTGCTTCGCCGCGCCGGTGTTCTTCCACCTCGTACGCTACCTGTACGTGTGATGCGCGGGCCGCGTAACGCCGCCCGTTCCGGCGCGCGACGACTCAGTATCCGTCGCACAGCGTCTTCGGCACGACTTGACGCCCGCACGCGGCGTCGAACTTCACCGTGTAGTGCGTATGAATGGTCTTGTCGCCGCGCGTGCCCGATTCCGTGAGCGCCCGACCCCATCCCGGCACTACGCCAGCGTTACGCCGGATCCGGCACCTCGATCGCGAGCAGCGCCGAACTGATCGACTTGCCGTGCGCATCGAGCGCGAGCGAGCGCGTCACCCCACCGCCGAGCGCATCGCGCAGCACGAAGTTGAACGCGCCGAGCGCCGGCAACTCGTAGCGCACGACGTCGCCGTGGACGAGGCCCGCCAGCCATGCCTTGACCGCCTCCGCATCCAGATGCGTGCGCAGATGATCGTAATGACGCGGATCGCGGCAGATGACCGACACGTTCAGTGTATTGCCCTTGTCGCCGGTGCGCGCATGCGCGAGTTCACGCAGTTGCATCAGGCCTCCACGAATGAAAACGACGGCGTCACGGCCGCGCGCGGCAGCAGCACCGACTGCACGGCGATCACCTCGCGCGTCGACTTGAACGCGCCGCCGCCGCCGGCCGGCCCGTTCGTATAGAGCGTCTCGACTTCGTTGCCGATCCGCGCGGCTTCGGCGGCGTTCGCCGCCCGGCCGGCCACCCGCACGCGCACCTCGGCCGGCTCGCCGCGCGCGGCCGGCGTCGCGTCGCCATACAGCGCATCGACACCGATCAGGTCGAAGCGCAATTCGCTCGCCGCGACGCCGGTCAGCGCGAGCCGCTCGCGAACGATGTCGAGCGCGAGACGCGCACGCGCGAGCGCGCCCGGGCCGCCGTACGAGATCTGGCCTTCGCCGATCCAGCCGTCGACATACGCGACCGACACCTTCAGCGTATCGGGCCGCGCGGTGCCGCGCCCGCCCGTCACGCGCACGCGATCGGCCGCTTCCTCGGCAACCGCCACGCGCGTGAAATCGGCCACGACATCGGGCTGCAGATATCGCGCCGGGTCGTGAATCTCGTAGAGCAGTTGTTCCTTGCAGGTCGCCGCGCTCACGCGGCCGCCCGCATGCGGCACCTTCGTGATCACGACCGAGCCGTCGGCCGCGACCTCGCCGATCGGGAAGCCGAGCCGCGCGAGATTCGGCACGTCCTTGTAGCCGGGATCGGCGAAATAGCCGCCCGTCACCTGCCCCGCGCATTCGAGCAGATGGCCGACGACGGTCGCCTGGCCGAGCGTGTCCCAGTCGTCCATCCGCCAGCCGAACGCATGGATCAGCGGCGCGGCGAACAGCGACGGGTCGGCGACGCGGCCGGTCAGCACGACGTCCGCGCCGGCCGCGAGCGCATCGACGATCGGCGCGGCGCCGAGATACGCGTTCGCGGACACGATGCGGTCGCGATACGCGGCGACTTCATCGCCCGATTCCTCGAAACGGAACGCGCCGCGCAGCACGACGTCGAGCACGTCGTCGCCTTCGACCGCCGCGACTGTCAGTCCCGCGATGCCGAGCGACTGCGCGATCTGCGCGGTACGCCGTGCGGCCGCGCGCGGGTTCGCCGCACCCATGTTCGATACGATCCGCACGCGCCTGGCCGCCGCGACCGGCAGCACCGCCAGCATCCGCGCGTCGAGCAGCGGATCGTAGCCAAGCGCGGGATCGTTGCGGCGCGCCTGCTGCGCGATCGCGATCGTGCGCTCGGCCAGGCACTCGAACACCAGATAGTCGAGCTGCCCGTGTTCGGCCAGTTCGACCGCGGGCTCGATCCGGTCGCCCGAGTAGCCGGCGCCCGCGCCGATTCGCACGCGTCGTTCAGTTTGCATGGCTGTCATGTCCGTACCGTCGTCCGGCGAAATGCGCCGCCGGGAAGAATCAAAAGATGCCGAGCGCGACGCAGGCGATCGTCATCACGATCGACGCGCCGAACAGCAGCGGAAACGTGAATTTCTGGTGCTCGGCCAGCTCGATCCCGCACAGGCCCACGACGAGGAACGTCGCGGGCGTGAGCGGGCTGACCGGGAACCCCGTCGTCATCTGGCCGAGCAGCGCCGCCTGCCCGACCTGCACGGCCGGCACGCCGAGTTGGCCGGCCACTTCCGCGATCACCGGCAGCACGCCGAAGTAGAACGAATCGGGATCGAACAGCATGCTGAGCGGCATCGACGCGAGACCGAGCGCCACCGGGATATGGCCCGCCATCGACGGCGGCACGAAGCCGACCGCCGCCTGCGCCATCGCCTTCAGCATCCCGCTGCCCTGCATGATCCCGGTGAACACGCCGGCCGCGAGCAGGATGCCGGCCATCATCAGCGCAGCGCGCGCATGCGCGTCGATGCGCTTTCGCTGCATGTCGACGTCGGGGTAATTCACCATCAGCGCGACGCACAGCCCGACCATGAACATGATCGCGGGCGGAATCTTCTCGCCCATCACGACCATCGTGCCGAGCACGACGAGCGTCAGCACGAGGTTGAACCAGAACAGGTGCGGCCGGCGCAGCGCCTGCTCGTCGGCGGTCAGCTCGCGTTTGGGCAACGGAATCGACGCATCGTTGCGCGACAGCCCGAGCCGTTTCTCCTCGCGCCGCCCGAGCCAGTACGCGACGCCGAACACGAACACGAGCCCGATCGCCTGCACCGGAATCAGCGGATTGAACAGCCCCGACACCGGCAGGTGCAGCGACGCGGACGCGCGAATCATCGGCCCGGTCCACGGCAGGAAGTTGATGCCCGCGGCCATCGACACGGCGGCGGCCAGCACGCGCCGGTCCATCTTCAATCGGTCGTACAGCGGCAGCACGGCCGGAATCGTCACGAGAAAGCAGACGGCACCCGAGCCGTCGAGGTGGATCAGCAGCGCGAGCAGCGTCGTGCCCATCACGATGCGCGTCGGCCGCGTGCCGACCGCGCCGAGGATCCGGTCGATGATCGGATCGAGCGTGCCGGCGTCGGTGATCGTCCCGAAATACAGGATCGCGAACACGAACATCCCGACGACGGGCGCGAGCCCCTTCAGCCCGTCGATGACGAATTTGCTGGTGTGCAGCCCGAAGCCGCCGAGCAGCGACGCGGCGATCGGCACGACGATCAGCGCGACGAGCGGCGACATCCGCTTCGACAGAATCGCGGCCAGCAGCACGACGATCGTGCCCAGCCCGAGTAACGGCAGCATCGGTGTCTCCTACCTTGTCTTTTGTTGGAGACGAGCGTAAGGTCGGCGCAGCGATAGCACAATTGAAATGATTTGATCGCAGCAATCACGAAGCATTATGGATCTGAATCTTCGCGACATTCGCGCGTTCGTCACCGTCGCGCACGCCGGCAACTTCACGCGCGCCGCCGCGCGGCTGCATCTGTCGCAGCCGGCGCTGACGGTGCAGATTCGCCGGCTCGAGGACATCGTCGGCGCGCGCCTGTTCGACCGCAACAGCCGCAGCGTCGCCCTCACGCAGACCGGGCGCGAGTTACTGCCGCTGTTGCAGCGCTCGCTCGACGACATGGAGCGCGTGCTGCGCGATGCGCGCGCGCTCGGCGAAGGCACGAGCGGCACGGTGCGGCTCGCTTGCCTGCCGACCTTCGCGTCCAGCGTGCTGCCGGAGCTGATCCAGTCGTTCCGGCGCGACGTGCCGCGCGCGGGCTTCGAGATCCGCGACGGCGTCGCGAGCCTCGTCACCGCGCTGGTGCGCAACGAGGAAGCCGATCTCGGGCTGACCGGCGGCGACACGTTCGATGCGACGCTGGAGGTGCTGTACGCGGGCGCCGACCGGCTCGTCGCCGTATGCCCGAAGGATCATCCGCTCGCGCGCAAGCGCCGCGTGAGCACCGCCGACGTCGCCGGCGTGCCGCTCGTGCTCACCGCGCAGGGCACGAGCGTGCGCAGCGTCGTCGATGCCGCGCTGAAAGCGGCCGGCTGCACGCCCGATATCGCATGCGAGCCCACCTACATGATGACGGCCGTCGCGATGGTGCGCGGCGGCCTCGGCGTGACGATCCTGCCCGCGACCGCACGGGAGGTGCGCGCCGAGCCCGACCTGGTCGCGAAGCCGATCGACGATCGCGCGTTCGTACGGCCGATCGCGCTCGTCGTGAAGCGCGGGCGCACGCTGCCGCGCGTCGCGCAGGCGTTCGCCGACCTCATGCTCGCGGAATTGAAAAAGCGCGCATGAAGCGCGCCCGATCCGCGACAGTGCGTCCGGCGCTTACTGCGCGTCCGGATCGACGTGCAGCGATTCGCCGATCGCATAGAAATTGCCGCCCGCGATGTAGTGCAGGCTGCGCAGCGCGGGGTCGGCCGATTCGAAATACCAGTGGCCGTCGCGGAACACGCGCGTGTCGGACCATGCGCCGACCACCTCGCCGATGAACAGGTCGTAGGTCTGCTGATTGTGCGGCTCAGGAATCAGTTTGCACGCGAGCCAGCCCGAGCAGCCGGCGACGAACGGCAGGTCGTGACCTTCGACGTCGAACAGCGTGACGCCCGCTTCGCGCAGCTTGTCGGGCCGCTGCGCGAGGCTGTGGCTGCCGACCGCATGCGTGAGCTGCAGTTGCGCGGCCGTCGGCACCTGAATCACGAACGTGCCGCTGCGCTCGACGAGTTCGCGCGTCTTCGCGGACTTGTCGAGCACGACGGTCAGCTTCGGCGGCAGAAAATCGAGCGCGCACGCCCAGGCGGCGGCCATCACGTTGTCGACGCCGTCGTGGCGGGCCGACACGAGCACGGTCGGGCCGTGATTGAGGAGACGGTAGGCTTTCTTCAGCTCCACCGGAGCGATGTGACTGTCCATACGGGTTCCTTGGAGAACGGCGCGCACGGACGGATGCCGTGCGGCGCGGCGCCGGCCGTCGCACCTGCGCGCGCTCGGGCCGCCGGCTGCATTCTCTCATCCGATTTCGATCGGCGCCGCGCCGCTGCCGGTTACTTCGCGAACAATTGGCCGATGTCGCGGAACGCCTTGAATTCGAGCGCATTGCCGCACGGATCGAACAGGAACATCGTCGCTTGTTCGCCGACCTGCCCCTGGAACCGTACATACGGCTCGATCGCGAACGTCACGCCGAACGTGCGCAAGCGTTCGGCCAGCGCTTCCCAGCTCGCCCAGTCGAGCACGATCCCGAAATGCGGCACCGGCACGTCGTGACCGTCGACCGCATTCGTATGGGCGCCTTCCTGCGATGCGGTTTTCGGATGCTCGTGGATCACGAGCTGATGCCCGTAAAAGTCGAAGTCGACCCACTGTGCACTCGAGCGCCCCTCCGCGAGCCCAAATACGCGACCGTAGAAATCGCGTGCGGCCGGCAGGTCGTAGACCGGAATCGCGAGGTGAAACGGGGAAAGACTCATGATGGCCTCGTGAAGAAATGCTCGCGTGGCGCGAGGACGGCACCATGTTAGACAAGGCCGATAAAAAATTAAATCAATATATAATTTTGCGATTCACAAACGGAATCGATGAATGATCCGCGAGCTGAAAACCCTCGTCGCCGTCGCCCGGGAAGGCACCTTTGCCGCGGCCGGCAATCGTATCGGGCTCACGCAAGCGGCCGTGAGCGCGCAGATGCAGCGTCTCGAAGCCGAACTCGGCTTCGCGCTGTTCGATCGGCAAGGGCGATCGGCGCGGCTCAACGAGCGGGGCCACCACGTGCTCGACCAGGCGCAGGCGCTGATCGGCTTGTACGAGAACCTGAGTTCGACCGCGCCCGGCTCGCCGGCCGCCGTGCGCGTGACCATCGGCGCGATCGCATCGGTGCAGAGCGCGCTGCTGCCGGCCGCGCTGGCCGAGTTTCATCGCCTGCATCCCGCGTGCCGGACGCGCGTGATACCCGGGCTGTCGATCGAGCTGGTCAACCGGGTCGATGCGGGCGAAATCGACATGGCCGCGATCATCCGGCCGCCGTTCGCGCTGCAGAGCGACCTGCACTGGACGACGCTCGCGCAGGAGCCGTTCCGGCTGATCGTGCCGCGCGGCGTGAAAGGCAAGGACTGGGCCGCCCTGCTCGCGCGCGAGCCGTTCGTGCGCTACGACCGCGCGTCCTTCGGCGGCCGTCAGGTCGACCGCTTTCTGCGCAAGATGCACATCGCGGTGCGCGACACCTGCGAACTCGACGAGCTCGACGCGATCGTCAAGCTGGTCGAAAACGGCGTCGGCGTCGCGATCGTGCCGCAGACCGCCGGTTATCGCCGCTGGCCGGCCGGCGTGCGCGCGATCGACCTCGGGCATCACACGTTTCACCGCGACATCGGGCTCGTGCATCGCGCACGGCGCACGATGTCGGAACCCGCGCAGACGCTGGCGCAACTCATCGACGCAGCGTCGCGGCGGCGCCCGTTGCCGGCCGCGTGATCGACGCGTGGCGGCTCAGCGCCGCCCGGCCGCCCAATCCACCGCCGCGTCGAACAGCGCGATGCCGGCCGGCGACAGGTTCGTGAACGTGTCGTTGTCGAGGAAGAACATCACGCGGCGCGCCGGCGCGAGCGTTTCGTAGTCCATCGTCGCGCCCTTCTCGTATGCAAAGATCGCGGCCTTGTCGGGTTGCCCGTACACGGTCGCGATCGTGATCGCGCCGAGCCCCGGCTTGCCCCAGCTCATCGGCGCCTGCTTGCCGTACGCGTTCGTCGCGCCGGCCGGCAGCCCGGCCGCCATCGGATGCGGCGCATTGACGAGCCACAGGTAGCGCTCCTTGCCCGTTTCGCCGAAGTCGACGTCGTGCCGCTTGCCCGTCATCGCGAGATCGTCGAGCAGGTCGTTTTCCCACGTCACGAGCGGCTTGTCGAGCGTGCGCCAGCCGGGCCGCACGTTCTTCGACGATACCGTCGACGAGATCACCACCAGATCGGCGTCGCGCGCCGCATCGGGCGTGGCCGCCTCGTCGATCAGGCGCACCGCGTAGCCGCGTTCGCCGAGATGCTGGCCGATGCGTTCGTCGACCTTCAGGTTCGGGCCGTGCAACTGCACGAGCATCGCGACGCGCGTGACGGGCTGCGGCGCATCGGCGGCGAATGCGGGCGCCGACGCGCTAGCGCCGACGCCGAGGCCCACGGACAGCGCAAGCACCGCACCGGCGATCGTGCGCAACAAGCGGCGGCGTGCGCCGGTCTTCGTCTTCAGATTCATCTGGATTCCTGTCGAAGCCGCGCGCCGGCGTAACGGCCGCGGCGATTGTATGGTCGGACCTGCAGCGTGGTCAGCCGCGCAGCCACACGTGGCGGCCGGCATGGAGGGCGTCGATTTCTCGATGGAGGGACAGCTTGTCAGCGGACATGGCCGGGTTCCGGGGTGCGCAGGCGTCAACCATTTTGTAAATGAGAATGATTATTATATACAAAACGAGATGGTGACCGCGGTTTCGGTACGCGAGCGACGCTGACGCAGCGACGGATGGCGAAGTCGATACCGCCGCCGGATGCGAATCGCGCGCGGTTATCACATTCGTTCCGGGCCGGCCAATTCGATTCGTTAAATAATGATTTGACGGATCGATAACAATATCGCGCCTGCGGGCATTCACCCGAATATCGCGCCGAATTATCCCACCCCGCGCAAAACGCAATGGAAAAATCGAGAAACGGCAATCCATTGATACACACCGCTCAATAATCCAAATCCCTCAAAAGTGAGTTTCCGGGAATGTGCCTGTCGGCATCAGGCCACAATGAAGAATTTCATTTTTGCCGTTTTATTGCGGCTCTGTAGTCTCCTGCCATTCCGAATCACGAATCCACACCCATGCGCAAGGAGATGAAAATGAAACGCACGACCCTCTCGCTGATTTCGTTCGCGTCGATCACGGCGATGCCCGTCGCGCATGCGCAGTCGAGCGTCACGCTGTATGGCGTGATCGACACGTCGCTCACCTATGTGAACCATGCGCAAGGCAAGGACAACGCGTGGATGCTCGGCAACAGCAGCGCGGGCAATCTGGCCGGCAGCCGCTGGGGCGTGAAAGGCACCGAGGATCTCGGCGGCGGGCTGAAGGCGCTGTTCCAGTTGGAGAACGGCTTCGACCCGAGCAACGGCCGGCAGGGCCAGGGCGGCCGTCTCTTCGGCCGGCAAGCCTTCGTCGGCCTGACGAGCGACCGCTACGGCACGCTCACGTTCGGCCGCCAGTACGATCCGCTCGTCGATCTCGTGCAGGGCATCACCGCCGACAACTACCTCGGCAGCGTGTTCGCGACGCCGGGCGACGTCGACAACTACGACAACAGCTTTCGCGTCGACAATGCGGTGAAGTACACGTCGGCCGTCTATGCGGGCCTGCAGTTCTCGGCAATGTATTCGTTCGGCGGCATCGCCGGCAGCACCGGCGCCGCGCAATCGTACTCGGCTGCCGTGTCGTACAACAACGGGCCGTTCAGCGTCGCGGGCGGCTACTTCCACGCGACCAACAGCCCCGCGTCGAACGGCTTGCGCAACGGCTGGACCAGTTCGTCGGACGGCACGTTCGACGGCCCGATCAACAGCGGCTATGCCAGCGCGCACTCGCTCGGCATCGCCCGCATCGCGGGCCAGTACGTCGCCGGCCCGTTCACGTTCGGCCTCGGCTACAGCAACGCGCAGTACCGCCGCGACGCAAGTTCGGTGTTCGGCTCGAACGAGCACTACAACACGGGGCAAGGTTTCGTGAACTACCAGGCGACGAATGCGCTGCTCGTCGGCGTCGGCTACAGCTACATGCGCTCGGGCGGCGATACGTCGGCGACCTATCACCAGGTATCGGCCGGCGCCGACTACAGCCTGTCGAAGCGCACCGACGTCTACCTGACCGCCGCGTACCAGCACGCGAGCGGCCAGACCGGCGACGGCAACGGCGGCTCGATGGCCGCGCAGGCATCGATCGGATCGTACGGTTATGCGGGCACGAGCTCGCAGACGATGGTCAACCTCGGCTTGCGTCACCGCTTCTGACGGCATGCTCGAGATGGCCGGCTACGCGCGGCGTGGTCGGCGCCTTCGCATCGTGCACACGGCGGCTTCGGTCGCCGTTTTTCATGCCGCTTTCCTTCGCCCCGGCAACGGCCGTTGGACGATTTCCCCTTTTCGCTCCGTTCATCGCCAGTTTCATCGCGCAACTGACGTAATACGTCAGGATCCAGTCGCTGCCGTTGTAATCGCATGCGCGCAAATGCCAGCCATTTTTACCGATCGGCCATCGTCTCGACCCGTGATCCGGCGCGATAAAAATGCGCGGCGCATGCGTGGACAAATGCAAAGGAAAGTTTGACACGAGCCATTTGCCCGCTTGCTATGGCACACTTCGCGTCTGCGTAATTTCCTTGCACCGGGCGGCCGGATTCCGCCCCATCCTGCCATGCCGCGTCATATCACTCGCCCGCTCAGCCGCGACACGCGGACAATCGCCTCGACGATTGCGCTCTCGTGCGCGCTCTGCGGCGTCGCGCGGGCCGATTGCCTGGACGACGCGGCCGCGTTCCAGCACGTGAGTGTCAGCCTGATGCGCGGCATCGCGCAGGTCGAATCGGGGATGAATCCGAACGCGGTGAACACGAATACCAACGGCACGGTCGACATCGGGCTGATGCAGATCAACAGCACATGGCTGCCGACGCTCGCGCGCGAAGGCATCACGCGGGAAAGCCTGTTCGATGCGTGCACCAACGCGTACGTCGGCGCGTGGATCCTGTCGCAGAACATCCGCCAGCTCGGCCCCAACTGGAACGCGATCGGCGCGTACAACTCCGCGTCGCCCGACAAGCGCCTCGCGTACGCGCGCAAGGTCTATGATGCAATCCGGACCATGCCGGATTCGCCGGATACTCCCATGCCCATCCTTCCACCGTCCTTCACGCCGCCGCAACAGGCGCAGACGTACAACCCGTTCGCGAGCCTGAGCGTGTCGGCGCCGCCCGTCACGCGTGCACGGTCGATATCGCCGGCCGCGCCGCCTCCGCCGCCGCAGGGCGGCCCCGCCGGGCCTGCCGGTACGTACAACTTCGGATGGACGGTGACCGGCGCCGACCAGGCCAAGCCGACCCAGGTGTTCGACGACGGCGCGCGGATCTACGTGCAGTTCAGCGACATGAAGCACGTACCGGCGATCTTCACCGAAACGTCGTCGGGACGCGTGCTGATGTCGTGGGAGCTGCAATTCCCGTATGCCGTTCTGACACGTCCCGCGCAAACGTTGATCTTCCAGCTCGGGCCGTTCGAAGCGCGCGCGCAGCGGGGTGCGGCAGGGATGACCGCTCAGGGCGGGGCTGGAACGGGAACGCAGCGTTCGGGCGCGACGACGGCAACGGCTGCAGCCACTGCGCCGGCGGCGAAACAACAGGCCGCGAATGCATCGACCAAGCGCACGGCGTCGGCCGACGCACTGTGGTATCTGAATACGCCGTCGACGTCGGGATCGGCATCGACAGCGAGCACGGCGAATGGCGCGCCCGCGTCGGCGCCATCGAACATGCCGGCCACGTGGCCCACCGCGGTAACGTCGAATACGCCGCCGCCGGCGATGCCCCAGGCGCCGGCTGCTGCAACGCCGGCTACGCGCGTCAGCACTGACGCGCTCTGGTATATCTCGAAGTAACGTACGGGCCGGTTGCGTCTCGGCAATCGGCGTGAGTCGGCAAGCGGCAGACTATCGAACGACCGTCGTGCCGGACGGTGCCGATACGGTCGATACCAGCGACTGGTACACGTCCGCGACTCGGTCCAGGAACGACTTGTCGGGTGCGGTCGCGATTTTCTGCATTGCCCGCGTGTTCATGTAGTTCTTGATCGACACGAGGTGGCTCCACACCGCCTCGACATCGCTCTCGGCCATGCTGTCGTGCACGTGCTTCACGAACAGCGGATACATCGCCTCGACCTGAGGCAGGCGCTCGCCCGGATTATTCCAGAGCCAGAACAGCGCTTGCGCCTGCGGATCGGTGTTGAATATCGACGGTGGCAGTTCGCCGCCGAGCTGCTTCATTGCCTGCTTGCCATCGAACCCGTATCCCGGGCGCGTACCGTGCTGCTTCTGGTAATCGATCTCGCGCACCAGCTTCTCGTAACGTCCGTACGCCAGCGGATTGGCCGCACCGCCGAGCCAGCCCGGCTTGCGCTGTGCCGCGGCCGTGCGATTCTCGGCCTGGTCGTACCACATGCGCAGCCACTGGATATATACGACCATGTGGCCCTTGAGTTCGCCCTGGATGTCCTTCGGCAGATCGGTCACGACGATCGGGCGCGGCGGCGCGGGATCGGGCACGCGGCAACCGTCTGTCATGTCGGGCACGGGCTTCGGATTGAGGAAATCGAGCGGCCCGATCGACGGTTTGAGCGTCGCCGACGGATAGCCGATGCCCGTGCCCAGTGGCGTCAGCGGCGGAATCTCGCGCGTCGTCGCCACGAGCTTCTTGACTGCCAGCCGGTAGTCGAGCTGGAAATTCTGGATCTCGAGCGGCGCGACGATCTGCTGATACAGCGCACCGTCCTCGTTCGCCAGCGCGGTCAGGCTCGGCATCGGAACGCCCGCGCCGTACGCGCGGTGGTACATCATCTCGAGCGGCACGCGCGCCAGCTTGTCGGAAATACCGTCCTCGCCTTCGATCGCGCCGCCGCCCACGTCCACCTGCGCGCCGGGAAACAGGCGTTCCTGCCGCCGACCGCGCATGTCGGACGGGTCGACACCGAGCATCGTCAGCGGCTTGTACACGCGCAGTTCGTGGGCGGCCGCGTAGTGCACGCATTTCTCGATGTCCGGCGACAGGATCAGATCCGACGACACCGCGTTGCTCAACGGGATGTAGCCCGTCAGCAGGTTGTCGTCGAAGCGGTTCGTCACGCAATCGAACAGCCCCATGAATTTGATCTTCACCGGTACGCCGTCGTATTTTCCGCCCTTGGCCACCTCGTCGAGCAATTGCTTGGCAAAGGCCAGTGCAAGGCCGCCGCCCATGTCGTAGCCGAAGATCGCGACATGGATCTTGTTCACCGTGCCGGCCTGCTTCGCGCCGGCCACCGCCGCCTTGAAATCCTCTTCGGCCGCCTTCAGGCGCGTATCCACGCCCGTATTGAACAGTGCGGCGCCCAGCTTCGTATCGCGCGTGAGCCGGAACGACTCGGCCGCCGCGCCCAGTGTTTCCTTGCCGACCTCCTTCAGCACGGTTTTCGGAATCCGGTACGGATACTTGACGACGTCGCGCCAGAAGCCCTTCCATTCGTGCCGCAGATAGCGCAGCGCGCGATTCTTTTCCGACCCGGGCCGCTCGATCGCGCGCTCGATCCGCTTGCGCGCGTCGCCCAAGCCGTCCTTTGTCTTGCCGACCAGCGTATCGAACGTGTCGCTCACACGATTTCCGAACGTCGGATTGCTGATCTTGCCGCTCTGCTTCCACGCATCCTCGGCCGCCTTCTGCGCCTTTTCCTTGGCCTTGTCGACCGTTTGCTCCTTGAGCTTGTCGCCGGCCTTCTCGCTGACCGTATCCGTCGCCTTGTCCTTCAGGACCTCGCGCAGCACACCGGCCTCGGGGTCGAAATCCGCGCCGAGTCCCGGATAGTAGAAGCGCCGCATGTTCTTGTTCTTCTTGTCGTACGCGGCGTTGAACAGCTTCAAGATATTGGTTCGCGGCCCGTCCTTCTCGCCGAAGCCGAATCCGTCGAAATAGAAACTGACCCACAGCATGTGTTCGCATGCGGGACACATCTGCTCGGCCTCCGCCTTGACGCGGTCCGTCTCTGCGGAGACGGCGTCCTTCTTCAGGTTGATTTCGGCCATGGCAGTTACTTCTCCTGCGTCGGTTTGAGCTCGGGTGCATTCATGTCGTCGACCCACTGCAGCTCGGCCGTGCCGTTCTTGCGGAAATACACACGCAAATAGCGCGACGTCGGCGATTCCGGCTGAGGAATGGTCACGTCGATCGTCTTGCGCTCGGGCTGGATACCGCGCTGAATGTCGTCCAGCGGCTGCGCGAATTCCCAGAACAGCTTCACCTTCTGCCCCGGCGTCACCTTGCAGCCGCAGGCGAAACCGCCGCCACCGCCGAATGCCTCACCGTCCTCGCGTGCCGACGGATTGCCGAAGCATCCTGACTTATGCTCGTTGTCGAGCCAGAATTCGTGGAGCTTGCGACCGTACTCGTTGTATCCGGTGACGCACACGTTATGCGGCTCCGCCGATACGTCGACGCCGTGCTTGCCGCATGCGGCAAGCACACCGAGCCCGACCAGCGCCAAAACGTGCATCCCTGCTCTGAATTTCATCGATACCCTCACACACTTCTGTCGTTGTTAGCTGCATCCGGCGATGGCGGACCGAACCGGTTGCGCGCGTCGTCCCCGCGATAGAACCCGTTCATCGCAATGGCGATGAACGCGCCTCCGACCGGGATCGCATGAAGAAGCGTCCACCATCCGGACTTGCCGATGTCGTGCCATCGCCGGACCGACACCGCCACGAGCATCCAGATCATCACGATCGCGAATGCCCAGCCGACGACATCGACGAACGTCTGGGCCCGCTGCGCGGTGGGTAAATCGGCGAGCGCATCGAGCGCGGAGCCGGCGAGCAACAACGGCACGGTCACGCACCACCATTGCAAGCGCCCGGCCCGGCCGCGCAGTGACAACAACGCCGGCACGCTCATCGCTGCGCCCCCTGTTTCGTCTCGGCATCCGCGGGGTCGCTCTGATCGATCAGGCGATCGAGCAATGCGTCGCACAACGCGTCGTGATCATGCCGATACGCAGCGATGCACTCGGCGACGACGCTCTCATCGCCAAGCTCCACGTGGCCAACCATCGCTAGCGTCGCACCGATCCGGTAAGCGAGTCGGTCGTCACTCAACCCCTGCGCGTCCAGCACACCGATCAGACGGCGCATGCGCGCGTAAGTGTCGAACGGATCCGCGTCGACGGGGATCCGGCCGTTGCGTCGCAATTCGGCGAGTACGGCGTCGGGCCGGCTCTCGTGCCGCAAAGCGTCGCGTTCGCGGGCATCCACGCATGCGTAGAAGATTCGTTCGTGCCGGCGCGGATGCCGCACCGTACCAACGGCGCCATCGCGACGCACCCAGGTCCACGACACGCACGGCGACAACAGCGCCTGATAGCGCGACTCGGACAGCGCGCCCGCCAGTGTCTGGAACACCGCCGCGTCGTAGAACCGCAGCAGCCCGTCGCGATCGTCGGGCAGGGTCACGCGCGTCCTGACGCCGAGTTTCGGCACGAGTTCATCGAGCGGATATACGCTGACCAGCGACAGAAACGCGAACGGCCGCCGCGCGAGTTGCCGTTCGAGCAACGCCGGCACGTGCGGCGCACGATAGTCGCACACCAGCGCGCAGACCTCCGGGTTGCTCGCCTCGGGCTGGCCAGCGAGCACGTTGTGAACCTGTCCTTGCGCAATCAACTCGCGCCAGGGCGCCGCGTTGATCGGCAACTGCGACGCATCGGTCAACAGATAGCGATGGGCATCCGGAAACGCCGCATGCTCGGCCGCCGCCGTCGTTTCCCATGCCTGGAGCAGCGCGGTCATCGTCGTCATCCGCGCGTGGCAATCGCTTCGTGGCGATGCGCGAGATCCCGCATGCATTCGACGCATGCGGGCTTGTTCATCGACGGCAACTGGACGTTCGCGGACCGCGGGCCGGTCAGCGTGTGCTGGGCCGCATGGAACGTCGCCTTGCCCGGCGCGCCGATCACGATATCGTTGCCTTCCATCTTCAGGAACGCGTTGGCCGCCGTGAGCAGCAGCCGTTTCGGCGACTGCAGCGCGACACTTGCCTGCGCGCTCGATACAGTCACCGTACGCTGCGCCCTGGCGTCGAGCGTCCCGGCATTCTGCGCCTGCACGGTGACGACGCCCGTCGCAGCGTGAAGCGCAATCCCGGCGGCCGGCACGGGGCGGCTGCCGCCGGGGGTCCCGTGCGCGTACAGCGCGATGCCTTCCTTCGCGACGATGCTCGACTTGCCCTCGACCGTGAGCTGCACGTCGCGTCCGGCGCTCAGCACGGTTTGCGTACCCGACGTCCACACGTGGCTTTGCGCCGTCAGCGCGGCGACGCCGGCCGCGCCGTGCGCGACGAGATGCGGATGCTGCCACGCAACCGCACCGCCGCCGCCGGCACCGCCCGCGCCGCCGCCTTCCCGCGTTGCGCCGATCGACACCTGGCTTTGCCGCAGGCCCTCGATCGCCGCGAGTTGCGATGTCGTGCCGTCGACGGTCGCGCCACGTGGCTGCGCCATGCTCATGCCCGGCTCCGCACCCTGCTTGCGCGCTGAATTCGCGAGCCCTTGCAGCATCTCGCGTTGCTGCGCGAGCAGCTGGCTCGCGGCACTCGCGTCCATCTGATTCACGCCAGGCGCCGTGCTGATCAGCAAGCCGGCGCCGGCGCGCAGCGCAGCGGCCGCCTGCGTCGACAGTTCGGCGCCGTAGCCGCGATCGGCCAAACGCCGGTTGTCCTCCACCTGCTTGATGTGCCCGAGCGTCAGGCTGCTGCCATGATCGGTCGTATAAAGGCGCGCACTCGACTGGCCGGCCGTATCGTCCAGCATGAATTGCCGCGAGCCGCCCGTGCCGGTCTGGCTCGCGCTCAGGTCCTGCGTCTTGAAGCCGGTCAGCACGGCCGCGTGGTCGTTACCGGCAAACCAGGATGCCGCATTGGCCGTGCCGCCGCTCGGGCCGCCCGCCAGCGCATTGTGCTGCGCGTCCATGTTGCCTTGTCCGTTGTACAGCGCAGCGACGGCGACCGGCCGGTCGGGCTGGCCTTCCAGCCATTCGGTCCAGACTTCCTGCCCGACGCGCGGCACGCTCACCCCACCCCAATTGTCGCCGCCGACTGGCGTCACCATGCGCGTCCAGGTGCCCGCGCCGCGGTCGGCCGGCGCGTTCGACGCGCGCGGGTGTTCCTCGCGACTCGCGGAATTCTGCCCGCGCTGCGCATGATGTTGAATCCGGATCCGGTGATCGCGTTCGGTATGAACCGGATCGCCCCCGCCGACCACGATGCTCGTCTGGGCGCCCGGCATCACCGCGACCGGATGCACGCGTGCACCGTGCCCGCTCGGCGCCAACGGCCGGTAAGCCTGGTCGAACGGCAGCGCGGCGAAGCGGTTCCGGTACACCTCGTCGCCGTCTACCAACGCGCCGCCAGCATGCGTCGTGGCGTCGAATGCCGCGTGCAGCGCCTGCGCACCGCCCGGCTCGCCGGGCGCGGCATCGAGCATCGGTGGAATCGCGCCGAGCCGTTGCGCGATCGCGCCGTGCACGTCGGCGCTCACGTTCGCACGCGCGTCGTGCTCGACGCGCAAGCACACGAACGCATGCGATGGATCGAGCGACGGATGCTGCGACATCGCAAAGTGCAGCCCCGGCCGCAAATCGCGACGCGTGCCGCTGCCTTCGGTCTGCAGCGCCGCCACGCGCTGCGCGTCGAGTTGCTGCTGCGCGCGCTGGTCGCCGATTGCAGCGGTCTGGAACGCGTACGGGCCTGCGACATCGCGATCCTCGCCCGGCGCGACCGCGCCGCTCGCGCGCACGCCGGACGGGCGGGTCGACAGGCTTCGATGATCCCAGCTGGCGCGCGCCACGCTGCCGATGCGCCAGCGGCGCGCGTTCAGGAATTGCCGAATGCCGCCGCGCGGGTCGCCGTCGCTCGTCTGGTGGAAACCGATGACTTCGGGTTCAGCGGGCGCGAAGCGCTGGTTCGTATCGGCCAGCACGAGCGTGTGCTTGCCAAGGTCCGTCGACTGCGCGTCGCCTTCGTGTTCGAACCAGTAGAAGATGCCCTCTTCCGCCCACAGTCGTTCGAGAAACGCGAAGTCCGATTCGCCGGCTTGTGCAGTCAGGCTGCGGTTCGCATATTTCGTCGGGTCGGCGAGCGCCCAGCGCCATGCCGGCGCGATCGCGCCACGCGCGTAGTGCGCGAAGATCTGCTCGCTGATCTCGACCACGCTCGCGTTCAGGAAGTTGTAGCTGTCGACCCGCTGATGCAGCAGCGCGAGCCATGGTTCGACGACGAGCCGCACGCGCGCAAGCCCGCCGTTGTAGCCGACGAGTTCCGCGGCCGTCACATGGCCGTGGAACGGGCGCCGCGTGTCCTGCCCGTCCGCGCCCTGCCACTCGACGAGGATCGGCGCACCGATCAGCTTGTCGAGCGGCACGTCGGGCCGCTCGGTCAACGCGGTGATCTGAAACCGGAAGCCGCCGCGATCGAGCGACTCCCATCCGCGCAGGCTCTCGGCGACGAGCTTGTCCACGCCGAGGGGCGTGGTCAGCCACAGGAACCGGTCGTGCTGCGACCAGCCGCGGAAGAATGTCTGGATGAGGTTAGATTCGGTCGACATGATGGGTGAGTTCAGGGTTCGCGGGGCTATGTCTCAAATCAGTTCTGCCGTGTATTTTTCGATGCCCGCATACTTCGCCGGCGGCATGATGTCCATATCCCGATCGGCACCACACACGACGAAACGTCAATCTGCATCACGCCGCTCCCGCGCTGTTGCTCTGCCAGCCTTCGACTCATTGCCGACTCGGGATCGCAAGATTGTTTGCCCACATATCCGGTCCATCGATGCGCACCTCATGCCGCCTTCGCTCCTGGATTCGAGTTCGACCAGTATGCGATTCGAGTCGGAGCGAATCGACAATGCGGGGCGAAGATCCGCGTAGCCTGCATCACGTCAGGATCACTTCCCCGTCAGTTTCACGTTTTCCAGCCGGTCCATCGGCGTAAAAAACCGCCCGTCCATTTCCTGCGGACGAAGGATGTCGAGGTTCACCGTGCCGACGAAGAGGTAGTTCCCGGCATCGACACGCCGCATTGCCGAATGATCGGTAAAGGTCAGCGCTGCGTACGGCACGACAAATTCCACCCGCTCAGGCTGGCCCGGCTTGACGACGATTTCGTGGCGGTAACGGCGCGACGTGTCGCTCAGATATTTGCTGACGAGCCTGACGTCGAATTCCACATTGTCGCTGCCGCCACCGATCTGCACATATTGCAAATCGGGACGCGCCAAATCCGCCGACCAACGATCCGGACCGTCGACCGTCACGTCCTGCTTGCCATCGTTCGAGAACGTTACCTCGATCACAAGATGCTCTTGCGCGGGCCGCACCGAGAATGTCGGATGCAGATTGATTTCCGGGGTGCCGTGCGCCAGCAAATCATGGGCAAGATCGTAAAGTACCGAGAGCTTGTCGTTGAATTGATCGTCGAACTGGTAGTTGTACGTACCCTCGTAATGGTGGCCGCCCTTGTCAAACGAATAGACGAGCACGGCCCCCTTATTGACTGCATGGATCTGGGGAATCGCCCTACTGCTCAACGTCGCCTTCACCAGATCGACATGCTGGCGATAGGTTCCTGTGAGACTCGCCGTATATTTTCCGATTCCAAAGTAACTCGATGGCGGCATCGGGTCGATATCCCGACCCCGCGAAAAATACGACACCTTGTGGCCATCGGCTGTGAAGACCATCGACGGCGACGGATTCATCTGCCCCTGTCCACTACGAATCTCGAAATAATCCGCGCGATCTTGTGCAAGCGCCATGTCCAACACTCCGAAAGAAATCATCGACATCACAACGACGAGAAAAGAGCGCTTCATTTCAGCACTTCCCAGTCAATTCCGGTCTTTTCGTTGAACCAGTCACGGAAGCCGTACATGTAGTACTTCGGAATTTCCGGCTTTTGCTGGAACATTCCGCGGCCCATCAAGTTCGTTTCGGTGGAGCGTTGCCAGTTGTCGTCAAGCTGCGCCATCGTCACGTCGACCAGATGTCGCGAGTTGATGTACTTCCCGAACACGGCGCCACCGTCAGTAAAGTACTCATCCGGCCAGCCAAACAGATGCCCGCTCTCATGCGCGATCGCATTCTGGGTCGATACCGGGACATACCGTTGCTGCCGCGGGTTCCACTCGACTTGCACTTCCCCCCAATTCGCCGAGTTCGCCCGCGTCACCTTGGGAAAGAGATTGATCTCAGCATGGCATCTCCCGGTTTGAACGAGCTCGACTTCAAGTTTCACCTTGACCTTGCATGTACATGCCTTGCCCAACGGACACGCCTTCGGCTGCATCGAGTAATTCCCCCGGTTCAGTCCTTCCTCGATGCGCTTCTTGAAGCCCGACACGGCAGCAAGACCACCGGGTCGATCCACTACCCTGATGATCAAGCCTTCTCGTATGCCGTCGCTGTTGTACGGCACCGAAAACGGCTTGCCCGTCGACGGATCCATATGGACGCGCCCCTGGTTGATCCAGTATTGATCTTTCAAATGAACCTTGATACGGACGGTGGCCGTCAACGTCGCCGTCGCAGGTGCATAGCCGATATCGTACGTCCCGGTCGATGCCGCATATTCAAGCCAGTTGGGTTTCCCATCCTTCAACTTCGGATTGCCGCCCTCGTCCGTCTCATAATAGTCCGCGGCCCCCATACTGACGGTGTGCTCTTCCTTCTTGATCGCGGGAACGTGAAGATTGCACGGCCCACTGTGCGCAGCCGCACCTTTTTTCGGCATGCCCCCCAGTTCTCCTGACACAGGTGGCGGCGTCGAATAACCGAGCGAGGGACCCGATCCCCCATCCGCCACCGTGGGTGCAGCCGCGGAAGGCGCGGGCAGCGGTTGACCGGGCGCACGGGAAAATGCCTGCGCCGCGCCGACGGCACCGCGCGGTGTCGGTAGCGTCGCACCGGCGATCGAGCTCGCCGCACCCGCCGCACTTCCCCCCGCCACCGCCCCTCTCCCCGCCGGACTCGCCGCCAGCGCCTGCACGAGAAAGTCGCACGGATCGCCCTGCGGCAACACCGGCAGCGCCGGCAGCTTCACGCTCGTCGCGCGCGGCCCCGGGAATGGATGCCCACCTGCCTTCACCGCGAACTGCCCCGGCGTCTCGACGACGATGTCGCCACCTTTCAGCGTGATCCGGTTCGGCCCCTGCTGAAGCACGATCGCTTCCTGCGCGAGCACGTCGACGCGCTCGTCGGTCGACGTCACGCGCACGGTCTGGTCGGCGAGAATCTCCATCGTCGACGCATGCGCCTCGACGCTCACCGGCCCTTCCCCCGCGATCGCCTTGAGCCCGCCCGCCACGCTGTACAGGCTCATCGCATCGCCCGTCGCCGCGGCCACGGTGGCGCCAGCGCCCACGTGCGCGTCGCCTTGCGACGTCAGATGAACGTGCTGCGCCGCATACGACACCGCGCTGTCCGGCGTCGTCACCACGATGTTCTCCGGCGACTCCATCAGCACCGCGGGCGTCGCGAATCGCTCGACGGGATCGCCGCCGTCGCGCTGCGTCCCGGTCGGCTTGGTCGCGCTCTGACCGCCCACGCTGCCCGCATACTTGCCGTCCTGCGCAGGATCGATCGCCTTGAGGAAATCGGTCTGCACCTTGTTCGCGCTCAGGCCGACCGCCTGCGCACCGATCGCCGCCGTGTCGAGTTCCTGCGCCGTTTTCGCCGCGTCCTTCAATTGCTCCACGCGTTCGGCGACATCCATCTGCGTCGACGCGCCGAGCCGGCGCGCAGTACTCGACAGCAGCACGCCCGCGCCGGCCCGCACGGCACCCCAGCCCTGCGTCGCCAGTTCGAAGCCTTCACCGCGATAAGCGCCGCGCATCGTACCCTGCTGGTCGATCAGATAGCCCTGCGCGAGGCGCGTGTCGGCAGTCGAATTGCTCAACTCGTGACGCAGTTGTCCGGCCGCATCGTCCATCACCCAGCGACTGCCGGGTTGCCCGTCGAGGGTTTGCGTCTGCAGGCCCGTCAGCGTTCCCGAATGGTTCGCATCGCTGCCCTCGCCGGCCGAGAACGGCGGACGCACGCGCCCGCCGTACACCTGGCCGAGCACGACCGGCGCATCGATGTTGCCCGACTCGAAGCCGACCACCACTTCCGCCCCCACACGCGGCGCAAACACATGACCGAAATTCGGCCCGGCCGCCTGTTCGGCGACGCGAGCCAGGATGCCCGAACGGTGATCGCCCGGCGCGTGGCCGGCCGGATTGGACCGGCTTGCCGTATCCGTCAAGCCGCCCGGCAGCGGCGCGACACCGCGCATCCACGGAAACTGGATGCGGACCTGGTGATCGCGCGTGCTGCTGACGCGCCCACCCGGCTCGCCGACCACGATCGCGGTCTGCACCCCGTACACAGTCGGCCGGTCGCGGAACGGCGGCACGATCGGCGTGCCTTCCGGCACCGCGACGAAGCGGTTGCGATACAGGCCCTTGTCGAGCTCGCCGCGTCCGAACAACTGCCCGATTTGCGCGCCGAGGTTGTTCACGGCCTCGTGCTCGATCGACAGCGGCACGAATCGCAGGGGGCCTCCCAGATAGTCGTTCAGCGTATGGACCTTGCCGGTCTCGAGCGTGCGCGACGAGCCGCCACCACGGTAGATCCGCTTCGCGAGCTGCAGCGCGTCGAGACGCTGTTCGGCGTAACGCTGCGCATCGCCGCTCGTGTCGAAGCGGCCGGCGCGCTGGCCGTCGTAGATTTCCCGCACCGGCAATAGCGGCGCGCCGGCATCGGCGGGCTGCTGAGCATGGCCGGCAAGCGCATGAAGTTCCCTGGCTTTCCAGCTCGTCGCCACCACGCGATCCGGCACGAGCTGACGCCGATCGGAGAATTGCGTCATCACGCCGTCCGGATCGCCGACGTCCTGCGCATTGAATGCGATCGCGCTGCCGTCGGGCAGCCGTGCATGGCGGTCGAACACAACGACGGTATGGTCGCCCGACGGCGCCTTCCCCGCGTCCTGCCCGTGCTCGATGCGAAACGACAACCCGGCCTCGGACAGCTGCCGCAACACGAAATCGAGATCGGTTTCGCGATACTGGCCGCGCAAGCGATACGATCGCAGCGGCTCGACGCGTTCATAGCGCCAGTGCGCTTCCGGATAGTCGCCGAACACGCGCTCGCAGATCCCCTCGGCATCGAGGTCGACGAAATACAGGCAATTGCGGCGCAGTTGCAGCAGCGCGAGCCACGATTCCATCGTGAGCCGATAACGCGTGAACTCGCCGTCACTCTCCGCATAAGCGGCATGCGTGATGTAGCCGTTCCAGCATCGTTCGCCCGCCGCCGTCGCGAGACGCAGCCGCGAGGCGCTGCCGATCAGCGGCGCGAGATCGAGAAACGGCTCGCTCGACAGCACGTCGATCTCGAACCGGAACGATTCGCTGATCCCCTCACGACCGTGAAAGCGCTCGACCACGAAGGCGCCCGGCATCGCGGTATCGATCTGGATATGACGGGTCGCTTGCCCGTACCCCGTTAATGCGGCAACTAGATCCATGTCGTTTCTCGGCAATCGCGCGCGAATGCGTGTCGCGCCGGCTGGTTCGTATCCAATCGGTTCATCGGAACAGCTTGCTCATGTCGACGTTGCGCTGCATCTGCTGACGCATCGCCTCCATGTCTTCCTGCACGCTCGGCACATGGGGCGCGTCCCAGCGTACGCCGTTCACGTAGACGGTGCGCCAGCGCAGATACCCCCAGACGAACGAAAACTCGCGCCCCGAATCCTGCAGCGCGAGGCCGCCGGTGACTTTCGGGTCGGTCAACACGGCGCTGTCGGTCGGCGCGGTGGCATCCCGGGCCGCGCGGGCTTTCCGTGCAGCCTGCTGCGCGGCGTCGTAACGTTTCAGGATGTCGGCCTGCTGCGCGGTCAGCGGCGAACGCGGTTCAGGCTCCGGCGCGACGTTGGCGGCCGGTCCGAGCCCGAGCGCACCCGCCCCCATCATCTGCATGATCTGCGACGGTCCCGGCATGCCGAGTTGCTGGCGCTTCTTCCATTCGGCGTGCTGGCGCTCGAACTCGGCCTGACGGGTTTTCAGCGCCTTGATCTGCTTGAGGTTCCACACGTCGTCATCGTCGCCCAGCGGCTTGAACCACGCGCGCGAGTCATGCATGAAGTTGTCGTACAGCGCGCTGATCGGCGCTTGCGGCGGCCCCATGTTCCAGTCGCCCCGCACCTCGAGCCACTGCTTCCATTTCTCTTCGAGCTGCAACTGGAAGAAATCCTCGGCACGCTTGGCGCTCGCGCGCACCAGCGGGCCGACGAACGGAATCGCGGACTGCAGGCCTGCGGCGATCGGCAGGACGGCCGGCGAAATGACGGCCGCCGCCTTCGGGTTCTGCGTGATCTTCCGGCTGACCGTGTTGCCTGCGTACCGACTCACGGTCGGTCCGCCTTCCTTCTCGCACTCGAGCAGGTCGCGCCATTCGAGCCGCAGCTCCTCGTTCGCGCTGTCGAGATCGACGGCATCCTGCGGATAGGCAGCCTTGGCGGCGAGAAACGACGGTTGCGAACGCAAATTGTCGAGCCGCATCTTGCGCCAGCGCAGGTAAAGCCCGTAGTGCGCGCGCATCAGGCCCGGCGTGCCGTGCTCCTTCGCGTAGTAATAGTCGGCACTCGTGCTCACATAGGCGGAAAACGCGCGCTTGAGCGCGGGAGAAATCGCGAACGCCGCCGCCGCTTCGGCAGCGACACCGGGCCCCTTGATATCGAGTGGCACACCGGCCTTGCGCGCTTCGCGATACATGTCGAGCAGCGGCACCTGCGACAGCTTGTCCGCATCGCTGGTGCCGCGCCCCTGCTCGCCCGGCCCGTAACCGCCGCCGACGTCCGAATGCACGCCCGGATAGACGATCTCCTCATGCCTGTCCCGCGACGCATCGATCAGGTCGAGCGGGAACGATCCGCGCGGCTCGTGGGCCGCGACCATATGGACGCAGCGGCGCACGTAGTGCGGCACGCCCATCAGCTCCTTGCGCCCCCAGCCGCCGTGCCCGTCGAACAGCGTCGCGGCCGTGCTTTGCGCGATGCCGACCGAAGCGACCGTATCGAAGATGCCGAGGAAGTCGTACGACACGGGCACGCCGCACAGGCTGAAATCGGGGTCCAGTGCGTCGGCCAGCCAGTTCGAGAACGTGCGGGCCTCAGCCGCCCCGCGCGAAAAACCGAACACGTACAGGCGAATGCGCTGCAGTTTCGGCTTGCCCTTCACCAGCAGATCTCCAACGCGCGCCTGCAGCTGCGCGCACCGGGCCCGCAATGCGACGCGGCGTTTCTCGTCCCACGCGCGCATCGTCGCGGTCCAGTTCGCCGTATCGACTTCGCCCTTGAGCTGCGCCCAGATCGTGTCGCGATCCCACGTCAGTTCGATCCCGTTCTGCTCGGCGGCCATCAGCTTGAGCGCACCGACGCTCGAACTGCCGCGCGCGTTGATGTCGCCGAGACTGCCCGGCTTGGCTGGGTTGCCGCCGAGATCGATGCCCTTGAAATTCAGGTCGACGCTGACGGCCTTCGCGAGTTCCTTGTCGCTCTTGCCGAGCGCCGCGGACAGCGAATTGCCGAACGCGTGCGCATGCACGACGTTGTGGATCTGCAGCAGCGCCCAGTTGATGCGCCCCTCGCCGGCCCATCCCGTCGCGGCGCCAGCGGCGGCCTGCAGCCCAACGCCCTGGTCGCCGATCTCGTTGACGAACGGCGTGCCGACGCCGGCCACGTAAATGGCACTGTGATACTTGTCGCGCGGAAACACGTCGAACAGTCGCGCGACGTTGCTGTGCTTGCCGCCCGCGCGATCGCGATCGGCGTTGTTGCGCGTGCCGTCGAAAAAGATACCGACATGCAGCGTCTTGCAGCAGCTCATCCCGTCGTCGTCGTGCAGCCGACGCATGATCGCGTCCTGCTCCTCGCGTGTGACGACGCCGACGTCAGGTCGGTCGGCGCTCGCGAAGCGGAAACTCATCGCGTGATCCTCTTGTCGGGATTCCGGCACTGCGGGTCGCTGTTGCGCAACGTGAAGTTCCCCGGGCACGCTTCGTCGGGCGCCTGGAGATTTTCAGGGAAGCCGCGGTAGCCGGGCATCCACTGAGACGCATAGACCTTGATTCGATCGTGCGGAAAGAACAGGACCCACAGGAAGCCGTCCGAGAATGTGTCGTAGCGCTCGACCGGTACGACCCGGCTCGCAAGCGCCTTCGGATCCTTCCTGTACAGGTCGTCGTCCCGCCACTGCAGGTTGACGGTCAGCCCCGGATGCCATTGTTTCGGCAACGCGACACAGCAGATGATCGCGCCGCCGCCGCTGCCGATACGCGCCGGTACCGTCCCGCCCCAGGTGCCGTCGACGTAGAACGTGCCGATCGGAACGTCGGTGTAGTTGAGGGCATTCAGCTTCAGCCCCAACGTGCCGGATGCGGCCACCGCGCTCGCGACGCTCGACGCCCCGGCTGCACTGGACTCGGCAGGCGATACGTCGGTCGCGCGCGAGCATCCGGCCGTCCCGAGCAGGATGGCCGTGAACATCAGCAGCCGAGCGGCAAACGTCGTGGAACCGGCATTCAAACTCATCTTTTCATCCTCTTCTCCGACGCCGTCCGGCGCGGATCGCTATCAACCACGTGCGCTGTCGCATGCACGCGAACCCGCATCGTTCTATGTGGACGACATCGCCGGCGCGAGCTCCGTCACCAGATACCCGGCCGCCACAAGTGCATCGAGCGCGGCTCGCGACGCCGCCGCAGGCGGACCGTCGTGCCGCGCCCATGCCGCACTCACACACGCATGGACTTGCGAGGGCGCAGCCACCAGACGGCCGAAACTCTCCGGACGCTGGCGAACATGAAAAATCAGCGTGTCGATCTTCGCAGCCTGTCGAAGCCGTTCGATCTGTTCGTCGTCGAGCAAGTATGGCTCGCCGTCGCGCCCGGCGTCCGCATCGCCGCCCGCCGCCTCGCCCACGGTGTCGAAATCGAGCGCAACGAGCGCCCCGGTGCGATCGAATACGTGCCACGCGTCGATGCCGTCCGTGAAGCGGCGGCGCTGTGCGGGCGTCAGCGCCGCGAGCCATGCGGGCAGGCAACGCGTATCGGCGAGACGCACCAGAAACGCTTCGCCGTCGGCCGCCGCACTCGCCTCCATCTGTCCGCGCAGATGCGCGGCGAGTGCGGCCGTATCGCGCGCGCCGCGCAGCAGGCTCACCATCGGTCGTCCGGACGTCTCACGCAGCACGGTGTCCAGCATCGCCCGGCGCGCCGCCGCGTCGGCCGGCAACGGCACGAGGCACGGCGACATCGCCAGCAGGTCGTCGCCGTCGTACACACCTTCGTACAACACGACGACGGCATCGTCGCGCTCGACCGCGGGCATCCGGTCACGCAGCGCCGGCGCGAAACCCATGTCGAGCAGCAGGTGCCAGCGCCGGTCGGCCGGCACGCGCTCGAACAGCGCATTCAGCCGGTCCGGCGTGTCGTCGGGATAGCGGTCAATCCAGTCGGTCGTCTCGATCGTCATGCTCAGATCGCCTTGCCTGCGAGTGCGCTGCCCGACTGCATCGCGTGCAGCAGGCATTCGACACAAACCTTTTCGGGAAACTGCGGCAACGGCGTATTCAGTTGCTCAGGGCCCACGAATGCATGCTGCGCGGCATACACGACGAATTTGCCGGGGCAACCGAACGTGACGTCGCCACCTTCGATCGTCACGTGCGCCCCCCCGCTCACCGCGAGATGCACGGTCTTCTTCGCGGCGATCTCGACGTCCGCGCTCGCGGAGGCGAGCTTCAGATCGTCGCGCGCGCGCAGGCCCAGCACATCGCGCTGCGCCTGCAACGTCAGTCCGTCCTTGCCGGCGATCATGCCGATGCCGACACCCTGTGCATGGCTCGCGCCGGCCAGCCAGCCGATGCCCTGCCCGCTGTGAATGCGCAGCTGCTGCGCAGCGGCGAGATTGAAGTCGCCACCGCTGCCGAGCGACAGCGTTTCGCCGGCCGCCCATTGCAGCGCCTGCCCGGCAACCAGCCCGTGCCCGCCCCGTGCCTCGATGCCGAGCACGGCGTCGCCCGTGTGCGGCAATGCGTTGCCCGTCGACCGCCGGGCGGCGTCGGCCGACGCCTGCGTGTAACCGTCCGCGCCGACCGTCGTCGCGAAACTCTGCGCAAGCGCATCGAGCGGCGCGGCGCTACCGTTCAGCGACGACTGGCCCGCCTGTTCCACACCGCGCTGCGCGGCGAACGGCAGCGTCCCATGCGTATCGGCCGTCCGGTCGAATCGCCGAACCAATGCGGTGTGCCGCGCGAGCAGCCCCTGCAGCGCGGACGCATCGCCCACCGGCTGCGCGGCGCCAGCGGGCGCATAGCTCGACACCAGCAGGCCGCGCGTCGCACGCATCGCACCGTATGCGTCCGAACGCAATTCGACGCCCTGGCCACGGAAACTGCCGAGATAGTTGTCCGCCTGATGACGCAGATGACCGAGGTTCAATTGCGTGGCTGCGTGCGTGGTCGCCATCTGCAGGCGTCCCATGCCGTCGGAATCGTCGGCGACGAGCTGGTTGTGGCCTTGCCCGTCGAAACCCTGACTCTTGAAACCCGACAGCGCGCCGGCGTGATTGTGGCGATCCGTGCCGCCGCCGGCGCCATGCCACGCGGGGCTCAGCCCGCTTGCCAGATTGCCCTGCGCGCTCGGCGCATGATCGCCTGCCTGCGTGTAGATCGACGCGTCGAGCGGCTTGCCGGCCGCTCCGCCCGGCGAAGGCGACTCGCCGCCTTCGCCGCGGCCATTGAACAGACCGCCGAGCACGATTGGCCGGTGGATCAGCCCGTGGTGAAACTGCACGAGGACTTCATGGCCGATGCGCGGTACCTGCTGAAGGCCGTGCCCGTCGCTCGCGAGACGTTGTATGGCGCGCGTCGGATACGTACCCGCATCGTCTTGCGCCTGCCAGTGGAAGCGAACGCGTAACCGCCCCTGCGCATCGACGTGCACCGGTCCCGTCGAACCGGGCCGCGCGTCGCCTGCCGGCCCGACGACGATCGCCGTCTGCGCGCCCAGCGCCGTCGGAACCGGATTGAGTCGCTGCCCGGTTTCGTCGGCCAGCGTGGGCCGCCAGACCTGCGTTCGCGGCACCGCATCGAACCGGTTCGCATAGCCGCAAGCCTGCGCTTGCCGAACCACGCGCGGATCGAGCGCCGTCGCCGGCAACGGCCCGAGTTGCCGTTCGATGGCCTCCATGACGGTGGACGGCAGATTGTTGATCCCGACATGCTCGACGCGCGTCAGCAGAAAATCCTCGGGCGCCGCGACGCCGCGCACGGGCTGCCAGCCGGCATCGACGAGTTTCAGCGCGCGTCCTGCGCGCGCCGTGCGCAGCGTGCCGTAGCCGGTCCAGAAACTGGCGCGCGACACGATCGCATCGGCCTGGCGCCGTACCGTATCTTCCGCTTGGCGCAAGCTGTCGAACGCCTCCGGCCCGACGTCGTCGTAGAGTTCCCGCGCGCCGCCCGGACGGCCGAGCGTCGTACTCGCGGTAGTCGCCCGGTTCACGCGATAGTCGCTGCTGATCAGCGTGATGCGATCGGCCGTCAGCGACAGCGACTGCCCGATTCCGAGGATCACGTCGTCGGTGCCGGTCGCCGTCCCGCTCGAGCGGTGCGGCACCCCGCCGCGTCGCGCGGACGTATCGTCCTCGGCCAGTTGCGCGCTGTCGTCGAAGACCAGCATCGTGTGCCCGCTAGGCGCGTCCTCGTCTTCGACGAAACAGAACCCGAGGCCAGCCTCGGCCAGCAGATGCTGCACGAATTCGTAGTGCGTATGGGTTCGATACTGCACGCGATACGCAACGGGCTCCAGCGCATCGAGGCGCCGGCTGGCATCCGGCGTGAGGCGCCACCGCGCGATCCCGGCGTACGGCGCGAACACCGTGTCGAGCACGTCGGCAAGCGTCTGGTTCACGAAGGTTCGCTCGTCGCGCGCATGCGTGAGTGCGGCGAGCCACGGCACGATCTGCAGATGATAGCGAGCGAGGCCTGCGTCGTAACCCCTGCACTCGGCCTCGGCGACGAGACCGCTGCGCAGCGTCGTCGTGCCGTTCGCGAGCGTGGTACGAATCGCGACACGTTGCCCGAGCATCGCGTCGAGATCCAGTGCGGGATCCGTCGACAGCGCATCGACGTTCCATTCGAAGAGATCGGAGAGCGATTCGCGGCCGGTCCAGCGCTCGATTTGAAACGCGGCCAGCGCGCCGGATCCGTCCAGCGAATACAAGCGATTGAATGCGCCAAAAAGAGACGCAAATTCCGTGATGACGCTCATGCGGTCCCGCTCTCTCAGGATTTGACGTTTTTAAATTAGATATTGGTGCGACCAACACGGGATGATGCACGATTGCCGGCCTCGCGATCGCCATGCCGAACCGGCAGGACACGCGCGGCCCCGCAACACCGTCCACTGTCTGGCTGAACGCACGCCAACTGGACCAGATGATGCGACCCCTATTTCAAGCTTACTATTTTAGATTACGTAGGCGGGCTGCACCATAGGCAAACGGACCTAGATTTAAAAAAGCAGCCCTTGACGTGCGGGCATCACGTCCGATAATGACGGCCTTCGGTTCGAAAGCTATATTACGGCTCAATCGGAAACAGGCAATTATTGCCGAAAGGTAATAAATGCCCGATTTAGCCGAAATCGATTCGAAAAACGTTGCCGATGACCGATGCGCTCCCGCACCCGGCGGCGAAAGTCGCGATGCATCGTCGATGATTCCAGCCAGGAGGCCTATCCGGATGACCCAACCCTTCATCGTCCTTGGGGACAAGCACAGCCATGGCGGCACCGTGACCAGTGCGTCGACGCTGTCGTCGGTCGACGGCCGGGGCATTGCGCGCCGCAACGACACGGTGACGTGTCCGATCCACGGCCCGAATTACATCGTCGACGGCGACGACACGATGATCGTACAGGGCGAAGGCGTCGCGCGCGACGGCTACAAGACGGCCTGCGGCGCCGTACTGCTCGCAAGCCGGACGGCGGGCAGCGACGGCAATTGATACGCGACGCCGCACGTCACGGGGAGAATCGACGGAAATGATCACGCGCTTGCGCAAGACGGCATTCGTCGCCGCGCTGTTCATCGCAGTGTGGATCGTCGTATTCGTCTGGTGGAAAACGACCCGGCATGCACCCACCACCAGGGAACTGGTGTTGTGCGGGCTCGTGCTGCCGGCGGCCCTCGCCGTCTGCGTGGCATGGCTGCGCCGGGGGCTCGGCCCGCATCCGGCGCTCGCGGCCGCCGCACCGCCGAGTTCGTCCGCATCGACGGACGCCTCTGCCCCGCGGGATTCAACGTCGCACACGTGGTCGGCCCTGCTGCTCGACAGCAGCGTGAGGCTGCCAACGGGGGCGACGACCGCAGACATCGATGCGGCGGCCCGTGAAGAGCGTTCCGTCGCGCTTCATCCCGAACTGCAACGCCCGGACGGAACCGGCGTATTCGCGAGCACCGTCGAATCGGTGTCGCTCGACCGGTTCGATACGAGCCTGCTTGCGCCCGACGCGCAGGAAACGCTGCAGGACGAGCACTGGCGCGGGCTGCTGCTGGCCGCCGACGCACTCGACGAATTGCGCGAGCGTCATGCCGTGTTGTCCGGCGCGGCCGCCGACGCGCCGCCGCTCAGGCTCCATCTGCTGATGCCGGAGCGCTGGCAACCGGTCGCCACCACGCTCGCGGCATGGCTCGATGCACATGCAGCGCGGGAAGCCGTCGCGCCTGGCATCGTCCGTGCGCAACTGCGCACGGTCGCCGATCCCGTGCAAGCATGGGCAGTCGTCGACGAACTGATCCAGGCGTTGCACCTGCAATCGTCCGGCGAGCTGCACGTCGTCCTCGCGTTCGACTCCACCGCAAGCCAGGACGCAGTCGACGCGCTGGATCGCGCAGGCCGGCTCTACGGCCGCGATCGGCCGAACGGCATGATGCCCGGCGAAGGCGCATGTGCGTTGCTGCTCGGCCATCCCGACACACCGCATGCGATGTCCGCCCCGTCGATCCACCGGCTCGCGGCCGCGCGCCGCGCGGGTTCCGCCGATCACGGCAAGGCCGAAGCGACGACGCTCGAACAGTTGCTTGTTACGGCGGGTACGCGCTTGTCGACGTTACGCCCCGACCTGTCGACACCCGGATTCGTCACCGACGCCGATCAACGCCGCAGCCGCCGCACCGAAGTCATGACGGTCAGCGAGCAGATCTGGGGCGATGATGCCGCCGAGCGCAGTCGCCACCTCGGGCTCGCCAACGGGACAAGCGGCGCGGCGCTTGCGCTCGCTGTGCTGGCCGTCGCCGCCGATCACGCGACAGAGGAAGGACAAGCGGTATTGGCGGCATCGGTCAGCGACCCGCTCGCACGGGGCGTGATGCTCGTCACGCCGGCGACGACTGTCGACACCACTGCATCGGTGCCGCAATCCGGAACGGTCGCGACGTGACGGGACGCGTCGTGCGTGCCCCGTCTACAACGGATCGCGGCGCCCGACCGCCGCGGCCATCGATACCGCGCCCGCAGCGATGAATCGCGACGCGTGCTGCCGACCGATCGGCCGCGCGATGTGCATACCCGCAATAGCCGCACTCACGGAAGCGACATCAACCGCAACCGATTTTCGTCGGCGGCCGAATGCCTCACCCGCGCCGCACCCAGATCACTTTCCCGTCGCGAATGCCGAGATTGCGGCGCTCCTCCCGGTAATCCATCGTGCCCGGCAACGACTTCCCGTCACGCTCGAGCACGCGCCACAGGCAGCCGTCGAGCAGCGCGGTCGCATCGGTCTCGGTCTTGCCGACCAGCGCATCGTCCGGCGCGGCATTCGCCTTGCATACCTGCGCGGCGCCCGGCGCCAAAGGAGGTCTGGCCGCGCCGCCCGCGGTGGCGTTGGGGTGCTTCGTGTCCATGTCCGCACATCCTGCAAAGGTTGCACCTGCAACGAGTGCAACGAGCATCGCGATCGTGTTCTTCATCGGTTTCTCCCTGTCGCGGCCCGGCGGTCCCTGTTCGGCATTCGTGCACGACCGGGCATCGCATGCGTGATCGGTTCCGCACGCTGCCGGCCGTTTCCTGATGGAGCCGGCCGGCGAACGGCGGCTTTTCGCGACCCGGCCGAGCCGCCTCGGCGCACCGGCGTCGCAGGGCCGGCCTGACGCCGAACCCGCCCGCATGTTACCGCACGCGGCTCGCAGCGACGGCGCGACGCAGCTGGATCCTGTGCACCTGCACGCCGGCCCGCGCGACAATCCGCTCAGAACTTGTACGTCACGCCCGCGATGCCGTAGTAGGTGTTGCGCGACTGCACTATCGGGCTGTCTCCGGCGCGGCCGAGCAGCCGCGTCACGCCGCCGGTCGCGAGCACCGACCAGTGCCGCGTCAGCGTCCAGTTCCACGCCACCGCCATCGCCGCGCTGTCGATCCCGCCGCTCATCGAATACGGCCGGAACCGGCTCGTCATCGATTGCGCGTCGGTCACGCCGTAGAAGGTCTGCATGTAGCGTCCCGAGCCCGCATGCACGGTGCCCGTCACGACGATCTCGTGCTGCGACGTCTTGAGTACCGGCACCGCAAGATCGACGTGCCCCGACACGCCGCGCGACGTGTGAGTCACCGGCGTGTCGACCGTGATGCTCAGTTCCGCCGCATCGAAGAGCGTCACGCCGGCGCGCACGCCGACGAGCACCGAGCCGGGAATCCGGCCCATCCCCTTCAGGTAGTCGGAGCCCGGCAGGTCGAAGCGGTTCTCGTCCGCGCGGCCCGCGTCGTAGCTCACCGCCGCCGAAACGAACGCACCGTGCGGCAGGTTCAGCCGGTAGCCGGCGCCCTGCGTGCTGTCGACGAAGAAGCCGTTGCCGAACGTGGCGGAAAACGACGGCGCGACGACGCCGCGATACTGGTTGCTGCCCTGATAGCGCGGTGCGAATCCGCCGCCGAGCGACAACGAGTACTGGTTTTCCGCGTGGGCGGCGGCGGCGAGGGTCAGGCCGGCGAGCGGCATGCAATAGCGGTAGCGGCGAAGGGATGGGCGCACAATATCGAGATATGAGTGACGAAGCCCGCAGTCTAGGGGCCGCCCTGCGCCGAGACTGTCCTGAATGTGCGGAGAATCTGTGCGCAATTGTGTTCGATTGTTCGAGATTGTCGCCCCGCTGCCCCGGCAGCCGGTCCGCCGGATAGAATTCGCGTGCCGCACCGTGCATCGGGCTGCCGGGAACGAGATGGCGCGCGCATCCTGAGGAGACCATGAACGAAGTTCCGCTCAAATACCGTGTGCTGCTGATCGAGGACGACGATCGCCTCGCGCAGCTCGTCCGCGAATACCTCGACGGCTATGAATTCGCGGTGACGGTCGTGCGGCGCGGCGACCTCGCCGTCGCTGCGGTGCGCGAGCACCAGCCGGCCCTCGTGATACTCGACCTGATGCTGCCGAATCTCGACGGCATGGAAGTCTGCCGGCGCATCCGCGCGTTCACCAATGTCCCCGTGCTGATCCTGACCGCGCGCGCGGACGTGTACGACCAGGTCGCCGGGCTCGAAACCGGCGCCGACGACTACGTGACGAAACCGATCGAGCCGCGCGTGCTCGTCGCGCGCGCCCGTGCGCTGTTGCGCCGCGCGCAGCCGGCCGTGGCGGAAGCGAGCGCCGTCGCGCCCGACGCGCTCGTATTCGGCGAACTGACGATCTCGCCGCCGAACCGCACCGTCACGTGGCGCGGCGAGCTGGTCGAGCTGAAGACCGCCGAATTCAACCTGCTGCTGATCCTCGCGCGCGCGGCCGGCACCGTGCTGAGCCGCGACGACATCCTCAAGCAATTGCGCGGGATCGAATTCGACGGGCTCGACCGCTCGGTCGATTCCGGCATCTCGAAGCTGCGCCGCCGCTTCGAGGACGCGTCATCGGAGCCGCACAAGATCAAGACGATCTGGGGCCGCGGCTATCTGTTCAGCCCTTCTGCGTGGGACGAGTAAATGCTGCGCCCGTTGCTCCGGTTGTACCTCGTCGTGATCCTGTGCGTCGGCGCGTCGATCGTCTTCATCCAGCTGTCGTTCGACCGGATCTTCTACGAGCGCGTCGCGCAGGCGCAGCGCGACTCGCTGACAACCTATGCGTTCGTGCTGAACGATTACCTCGAGCGCCATCCGGGCGCGCAGCGCGAGCTCGCCTTGCGCGAATTGGCGTTGCACGGCCGCGAAGGGTTCGGGTTCATGTCGATGGCCGACGCGCGTGCGCAACTGAGCGGCGCGCCGCTGCGCGATCTCGATGCCGGCCGAATCGCGATCAGCTACGACGGCAAGGATTACTACATGCCGCTCGCGGACGGCTCGGTGCTGCATGCGCGGCCGATCGAGGCGCCCGACCTCGACATCCGCATCTATGCGTACATGCTGCTCGCGCTCGCGACGCTGTTCGCGGTGGTGCTCTGGATTCACCATCACTGGCGCGACATTCGCCGGCTGCAGGACGCCGCGCGCGCATTCGGCGCCGGGATGCTGTCGACGCGCGTGAAGCTGTCGGGCAAGTCGAACATCTACGAGCTGTCGCAGCAGTTCAACGACATGGCCGCGCGCATCGAGGCGTCGATCAAGCAGCAGCGCGAAATGATGCACGGCATCTCGCATGAACTGAAAACGCCGCTCGCCCGGCTCGAATTCGGGCTCGCGCTGCTCGCCGATTCCGACGAAACGGGCCGGATGCGCGAGCGCCGCGACGCGCTGCGGCGCGACGTGCGCGAACTCGACGAGCTCGTCACCGAGCTGCTGACGATCGGCCGGCTCGAACAGGGTGCGAGCGAGCTCGCGCCGATGGAGGTCGTCGTCGACGCGCTGCTCGACAGCGTCGCCGGCAACGTCGCGGACGACATCGCCGATCGCGGCATCGCGCTCGACGTGTCGACGCTCGACGCGCCCGCGACCCACATATGCGATCCGAAGCTCGTCGCCCGGGCCCTGCTGAACCTGATCCGTAACGGCGCCCGCTATGCGTCGCGCAAGGTCGTGCTGGCCGCCACGCGAGATCGGTCCGGGGCGCTCGTGCTGAGCGTCGACGACGACGGGCCGGGCATCCCGGCCGCCGAGCGCGCCCGCGTGTTCGAGCCGTTCCAGCGGCTCGACTCGAGTCGCGACCGGCAAACCGGCGGCTTCGGGCTCGGGCTTGCAATCGTGCGGCGCGTCGCACAGGTGCACGGCGGCGACGTGCGGCTCGAGGATTCGGCGCTCGGCGGCGCGCGCTTCGTGATCACGCTGCCCGTACGTGCGCTGCCGGACAGCCTCTTCGACGCCGCGCAGGACGTTGCGACCCCGCACGCCGATAGGCGCCGCCGCAGCGGCACGGACACGGTCATCCCGTTTCGATGAAGACAGGCCACGGGACTCGGCCCGCCCTCGCCTGACGGCGCCTGCGCTCAGCACCGACGCAGCCGCACGACGATGAACAGGCTGCCGAACAGTGCGGTCACGATGCCGATCGGCAGATCCTCCGGCGCCGCGAGCGTGCGCGCGGCGACATCGGCCCACACGAGCAGGATCGCGCCGGCCAGCGCGGCGGCCGGCTTGTCGCCCGTTCGCGGCCGGTTGCGCACCCCGAACGCGCGCTTGCTGCGCGGCTCGTCGACGCTTCGCACGGCCTCGCGCGCAGGTTCCGCAGCGCAGCCGCGAGCCGGCTACGCCATAGCCCCACCCTGTTCAGCCGCCAGTCTTGAACGCCGGCAACTGCTGCCCAAGCCGCGCGCCCATTTCCGCGCCGAGCGCCTGCAGCGCATTGAACGGCCGGATCATGACCTCGAACTCGACGATCCGGCCGTCGTCGTCGAAGCGAATCATGTCGATTCCCTTCAACGCCTTGTCACCGACGGTCGCGCCGAACTCCAGCACGACGCTCTTGCCGTCGTCGGACACGAACTGGCGGTGATACGTGAAATTCTCGAGAATCGTGATCACCGTGCGCAGCGCCATCAGCAGCGCGGGCGCCGGCCCGTACGGCTTGAACGCCATCGGCGAACGGAACACGGCGTCCGGATGGACAATCGATTCCAGCGCGCCGAAATCCTTGCGCTCGACCATCGCATGCCATGTCTCGAGCGATTTCGCGACAGCGGGATGAAGATGCAGCGGGGCGTGTGTCATCTGAGTCTCCAGCATCGAGGTTGGACGGAACGGAAACCGGGTCGCGGCTCTTTACAGCAGGTCGCACCGTGCCCGCTTTCGTGAAGAACCCGCCGCGCGGCCTGCTTCGAATCGCCGCGCGGCGAAACCGGATCACGCGTCCGGGAAAATCACCACCTTGCCCTTCACCTGTCGGTTCGCCATCCGCGCGATCGCGTCGGCCGCGCCCGCCAACGGCACGCGCTCGGTGATCGCGGGCCGCACCTTGCCGGCCGCGAACCATTCGGCGAGCAGCCGCATGTTCGCGGCATGCTGCGCCGGATCGCGCCGCACCGCATCGCCCCAGAACACGCCGAGAATGTCGCGCTCCTTCAGCAGCGCGAGGTTCAGCGCGATCTTCGGGATCTCGCCGGCCGCGAAGCCGACCACGAGGAACCGGCCACGCCACGCGGTCGCACGCAGCGCCGCTTCGCTGCTGGCGCCGCCCACCGGATCGTAGACGACGTCGGCGCCGCGCCCGCCGGTCAGCTCGTCGACGCGGCGGCGCAGGTCTTCGGTCGCATAGTCGATCGTCTCGTGGGCGCCCGCTTCGCGGCACAGCGCGAGTTTGTCCGCGCTCGACGCGGCCGCGATCACGCGTGCGCCGAGCGCTTTCGCGATCTCGATCGCGGCGATCCCGACGCCGCCGGCCGCACCCAGCACGAGCAGCGTCTCGCCCGCCTGCAGGTGCGCGCGCTGCTGCAATGCGTGCAGCGACGTGCCGTAGGCGAGCACGAGCGCCGCGCCCTGCTCGAACGTCATTCCCGGCGGCAGGGCGGCGAGCTGGTGCGCATCGGCCACGCACTGCTCCGCGAACCCGCCGTGTCCGGTAAACGCCATCACCGAATCGCCAGGTCGCCACGCGGTGACACCCTCGCCGACCGCGTCGATCACGCCGGCAAACTCGGCGCCCGGCGAAAACGGCAGCGCCGGTTTCACCTGATACAGCCCCTGGACGATCAGCGCGTCGGGAAAATTGAGCGATGCCGCCTTCACCTGGATCCGGACCTGCCCGGCAGCCGGTTCGGGAATCGCGACGTCCTCGATGCGCAAGCGATCGATCGGGCCGAATGCGGTACACAACAGGGCTTTCATGCGCTTCTGTCTCCTTGCGCGGCGTGGCCGCGCATCGGTGCGGTGAGCGGGATCCCCCCGCGCGGCCGGTTCACGACGCGCATGCGATGGCCATCGGCATCGGCAAGATCGTCTGCATTCCGGAATATCGTCGAAACCACGTTCAGAACCACGCGTCGCGCATGTCGAGCGTCGTCGTGTCGACGCTCGACAGCAGGTCGAGCTGCGCATCCACCTTCGGCAGTTCCCAGCGGAAAAAGTACCGGGCCGCCGCACGTTTGCCGTCGTGGAAATCGCCGTCGTGCCCGTGCGCGGCGAGCGTCACGTCGAGCCACAGCCATGCGACGACGAGATGGCCGAACGCTTCGAGATACACGCTTGCATTCGCCAGCCGCGTCTGCGGATCGCCGATCGCGCTCAACTGGCGCGTCACGTCGCACAGCCTCGTCCAACGCCGGGTCAATGCATCGGCCTGCTCGCGCGTGCCGGCATCCAGCGCTCGTGCGCGCTCGACGGTCGCGCCGATCCGCACATCGAGCGCGCGCAGCGACGCGCCGTCGTCCTGACTCACCTTGCGGCCGAGCAGGTCGAGCGCCTGGATCCCGTGCGTGCCTTCGTGAATCGGATTCAGGCGATTGTCGCGATAGAGCCGTTCGACCGCATAGTCGCGCGTGTAGCCATAACCGCCGTGCACCTGGATCGCGAGATCGTTCGCGGCAAGACACCACTGCGACGGCCAGCTCTTCGCGATCGGCGTCAGGATGTCGAGCAGGCGCGCGGCATCGGCGCGCACCGCCGCATCGTCGTGCGCGCGCGCTTCGTCGACCTGCCTCGCGCAATACAGGATCAGCGCGAGACCGCCTTCGACATAAGCCTTCTGCGCGAGCAGCATGCGCCGCACGTCCGGATGGTCGACGATCGGCGTCTGCGGCGCGGCCGCATCCTTGCCGCCCGGCCCGAGCGGGCGCCCTTGCGGACGGTTGCGCGCATAGTCGAGGGCGTGCAGATAACCGGTATAGCCGAGCGCCACCGCGCCCGCGCCGACCCCGATGCGCGCTTCGTTCATCATGTGGAACATGTACGCCAGCCCTTGATTCGGCTGGCCGACCAGGTAGCCGATCGCACCCGCACGCCCTTGCGGCCGATAACGCGTCCCTTCGCCGAAATTCAGCAGGCAATTGGTCGTGCCGCGATAGCCCATCTTGTGGTTCAGCCCGGCGAGCACGACGTCGTTGCGCTCGCCGTTCGCGCCGGCATCGGCGCCGGTCAGGAACTTCGGCACGATGAACAGCGAGATGCCGCGCGTGCCGGGCGGCAGCCGGCCGTGTTCGTCGGGAATCTTCGCGAGCACGAGGTGGACGATGTTCTCCGCCAGCTCGTGCTCGCCGCCGGAAATCCACATCTTGTTGCCGGTCAGCCGGTAGCGTGCGCCGAGCGGCGAATCGCGTTCGAAATCGGCGCGCGTCGCAATGTCGGACAGCGACGAACCGGCTTGCGGTTCGGATAGACACATCGTGCCGAGGAAACGCCCTTCCAGCTCCGGGCGGGCGAACGCGTCGATCTGCGCGGCGCTGCCGTGCGCGACGAGCAGGTTCGCATTGGCGACGGTCAGGAACGGGTACGCGGCCGTCGCGATGTTCGCGGCCTGGAAGAACAGGAACGACGCGGCTTCGACCAGCTTCGGCAAGCGCATGCCGCCGAGCGCTTCGTCGTGACCCGCGGCGATGAGCCCGGCGTGCGCGAACGCGCGCACGGCCGGTTCGACCTCCGGAATCAGCGTCACGCGTTCGCCGTCGAACCGCGGCTCCTCGCGGTCGCCGCGCGCCGCGTGCGGCGCGAACAGGTCTTCGGCAATCCGCTCGCTGGTGTCGAGCACCGCATCGAACGTCTCGCGACCGTGCTCCGCGTAGCGCGGCAGCGCGGCGAGCGCCTCGGCGTCGAGCCAGTCATACAGCAGGAACGCGAGATCGCGTCGCGACATCAACAGGCTCATCGTGCTGCCTCCCGGGGTGCCGGCCATGTCAGCCGAATGTAGGGTTGCGTGACTGCAAGTGCTGGCAGGAATTTAGCACGGTCGTTCGCAAACGACAACGCCGAGCATCGGGGCCGGTTCACGCCAATCATGGGTCCCGGTGTTCGGGGCTTCGAGAGGGGGCCGGGCCGCACGATGCGGCCCGGCGCGGGACAGATACCGCGTCAACCCGCCTGCGGTTTCGCCAGTTGATCGGCAATCGGCAGGCTGCGGATGCGCGTGCCGGTCGCCGCGAAGATCGCGTTGGTCAGCGCCGGCGCAACGGGCGGCAGACCCGGCTCGCCGACCCCGCCGAGCGGCGTCGCGAAATCGTCCGGCGCGACGAGATGCACGCGGATTTCGCGCGGCGCCTCGTTCATTCTCAGCACCTGGAAGCCGTTGAAGTTGCTCTGCTCCGGATGGCCGTCCTTGAACGTGATCTCGCCGTGCAGCGCGATGCCGAGCCCCATCACCACCGCGCCCTCGAGCTGCGAGCGCACCCGCTCCGGATTGACCTGCGGCCCGCAGTCGATCGCGATGTCGACGCGCGGCACCGAAATCCTGCCGTCCGCACCGACCTGCACCTCGCACACCGCGGCCGTATACGACACGAAGCTGCGATGCGCGGCGATTCCGAGCCCGTGCCCCTTCGGGAGCTTGCGCCCCCACCCGGCTTCGCGCGCGACCGTCTCGATCACGCACCGCAGGCGCCCGGTGTCGACCGGATACAGCGCGGGATCCTCGCCGTAGTTCACGTTCTTCACCGTGATGTGCGGCTCGAAACGCCGCGCAGGCCCGATCAGTTCGAGCAGGAAATCCTTCGGATCGCGACCGGCGACATGCGCGAGTTCCGATACGAAACTCTGGATGCCGAACGCATGCGGGATGTTGTACACCGAGCGGAACCAGCCGATCCGCGTGTGCGCTTCCGCAGCCGGATTCTCGATCCGCACGTTCGGAATCGCGAACGGCAGATCCGCGATGCCTTGCGCGAGTTCGCCCGGCTGCTCGTGCACGACGCCGGCCCGGAACGTCGACTGTATAGACGGCGCGACCGTGCGATGCTGCCACGCGACCACCTTGCCCGACGCGTCGATCCCGCCGTCGAACGCTTCGAGCGACACCGCGTGGAAGTAGTCGTGCGCGATGTCGTCCTCGCGCGTGAACGTCAGCTTCACGGGCGCGCCGACCGCCTTCGACAGCAGCGCGGCTTCCACCACGTAATCGGGCTTCGACTTGCGGCCGAAGCCGCCGCCGAGCAGCGTCACGTTGACCGTCACGCGCTCGGTCGGCAACGCGAGCGCCTTCGCGATCTCGTCGCGCGTGGTCTGCGGCGCCTGCGTGCAGGTCCACACTTCGCAGCGACCGTCGGCCACCCGCGCGACGGCCGCGGGCGGCTCCATCGTCGCATGGGCGAGATGCGGAATGTAGTACGTCGCACGCACGCGTTTCGCGGCGCCGGCGAGCGCGGCGGCCGCGTCGCCGTCGTTGCGGATCACGTCGCCCGGCTGCGCGGCGGCCGCTTCGAGCGTCTTGCGATACGCAGCCGAGTCGTAGTCCGCATGCTGCCCGCGCTTCCAGTCGATCTTCAACTGCGCGCGTGCCTGGATGGCCGTCCACGTATCGCGCGCAATGACGGCCACCCCGCCGAGCGGCTGGAAGCCGGACGGCAGCGGCGCCGACGCCAACTGCACGACCTTGACGACACCCGGCAGCTTCTCGGCGGTCGATGCATCGAACGACGCCACCGTGTCGCCGTAGGCCGGCGGCCGTGCGACGACCGCATACAGCATGCCGTCGAGCCGCGTATCGATCCCGTACTGCGCACGGCCGCCGACGATGTCGCGTCCGTCTATCAACGCCGTCTTGCCCTTGCCGATATAGCGGAATTCGGCCGGCGCCTTCAGCGCGAGCGTCTTCGTATCCGGCACCGGCAGCGCGGCCGCTTTCGCCGCCAGCTCGCCGAAGCCGAGCTTGCGCCCGCTCCTGGTATCGACGACCTCGTGCACCGTCACCTTCACCTGACCCACGTCGACGCCCCACACGGCAGCCGCCGCCTGCGCGAGCATCGTGCGTGCGGCCGCGCCCGCGCGGCGCAGCGCGGCGAAGCTCTGGCGCAGGCTGCGCGATCCATCGGTGTTCTGGTTGCCGTAGCGCGGCTCGTCGCCGACCGCTTGCGCGACCTTCACGCGCGCCCAGTCCGCGCCCAGCTCGTCGGCCACCACGAGTGCGACGCTCGTGCGCACGCCCTGCCCCATCTCGGAGCGGATGCAGGTCACCGTGACGGTGCCGTCCGCTGCGATCGCAACGAACAGGTTCGGATCGTCGCGCAATCCGTGCGGCATCCCCGCGCCGCCATATTGCGGATTCGCGCTGACGGGCGGCTGCACCGGGGCAGCCGCGTGCGCGAGCGACGGCACGCCGAACGCGAGCAACAGCCCGCCGGACGCGAAACCGAGCAGCAGCGCGCGACGGCTTTCGTTGCGGACGGAGAGTTCGGGCGCGCTCATGCGTCACCTCCGCGGCGCACGGCAAGCCTGATCGCCGCGCGAATGCGCGTATAGGTGCCGCAGCGGCAGATGTTGCCGGACATCGCGTCGTCGATATCGGCGTCGGTCGGATGAGGATTCGTCTTCAGCAGCGACGCGGCCTGCATGATCTGCCCGGACTGGCAGTAGCCGCATTGCGCGACGTTCAACTCCTGCCACGCCTGCTGCAGCGGATGCGTGAGGTCCGTCGACAGCCCCTCGATCGTCGTCACGCGCTTGCCCGACGCCGCCGCGACCGGCGTGATGCACGACCGGATCGCCACGCCATCGAGATGCACGGTGCACGCACCGCACAGCGCCATGCCGCAGCCGAACTTGGTGCCGGTGTGGCCGAGAACATCGCGCAGATACCAGAGCAACGGCATGTCGGGATTGCCGTCGAAGTGCTGCTCGCTACCGTTGACGGTCAGCGTGATCATCGTTCACCTCCTGGTTGCGATGCCCGCCGGGCAGGCATCGGGTGGGGATTCGAACGGCGCGGCTCACGTTCCGGACGATCAGGCAGGCGTGGCGCCGTTTCGTCGACCGTGTCGCGTGCAGGCACGGTCGGGCAGATGCCGCGAACGCCGCTGCCGGCCGGTTGCCTGCGCAACCTTTCAATCTCACTCCGGCCAGCCGTTCGTCCGCATGGATCGCCGTCCGCATTATCGAACCATTTCGGATTCGGCGTCGGATCGGCGCGATTCGGGCTTTTCAGGCAAACGGGGAGAAAGCACGCGCCGGAACGGGACGTGTCGGTGGCGTGACTTTGAATGCGTCGGGGAAATTCGCTTCGGGTCGTCACGTGCGAGCATCGGCCCGACCTAACGGCCGGACCGGATGCGCGACGTCCACACCGAACGCGCCCGAGCAGGCTACCGCGCGCTCCGTGTCACGGCGACCGCAACGCTTGCAACCCGAGCGTGAGCGCGTTGAACGGCATCTCCGTGGCGCCCATCGAGAAACTCGTCGTCTTCGTGGGCGCCCCGGGCGTACGCATCAGTGCATGAACGATCCGCTCGCTCGCATGGCCGTCGCCGTATGGATTGCTCGCACGCGACATTTCCTCGTACGCGCTCTCGCTGTCGAACAGCCGCGACGCCTCCCAGACGATCCTGTCCCGATCGGTGCCGACGAGCCGCGCGGTGCCGGCCTGAATCGCCTCGGGCCGCTCGGTTGTCTCGCGCGTGACGAGCACCGGCTTGCCGAGCGCCGGCCCTTCTTCCTGAATGCCACCCGAATCCGTGATGATGAAATAAGCACGCGACATCAGGAATACGAACGAAAGATATTCCTGCGGCTCGATCAGGTAAATATTGGGAATATCGCCGAGCCGTGCGCGCGCCGGCTCCCGCACGTTCGGGTTCAGGTGCAGCGGATAGACGAACTGCGCATCGCGATAGCGGTTCGCCAGCGTGCACAGCGCATCGCAGAAATGCCGGAACGGTTCGCCGAAACTTTCCCGGCGGTGGCCGGTGATCAGCACGACGCGCCGCGACGGTTCGAGAAACGGGAAGTACGCGGCGATCCTGTCCGACAGCGCGGCGGTGCGATCCAGCATGCGCTTGACCTCGTGCAACGCATCGATCACGGTATTGCCGGTCAGCGACACCGCGCCGCCCGGCACGCCCTCGCTCAACAGGTTGTCGCGCGCCAGCCCGGTCGGCGCGAAATGCCATGACGACACCGCATCGGTCACGCGGCGATTCAGCTCCTCCGGCCACGGCGACCAGATGTCGCCGCTGCGCAAGCCGGCCTCCACGTGACCGACCGGCAGATAGCGATAGAACGCCGCCAGGCTCACCGCGAGCGTGGTCGTCGTATCGCCGTGTACCAATACGACGTCCGGCCGAAATTCGTCGAAGACCATGCCGATCGCCTGAAGAATGCCGGTCGTCACGTCGGTCAGCGTCTGGCCTTGCCGCATCAGGTTGAGATCGTAGTCGGGCTTGATGTCGAACAGCATCAGCACCTGGTCGAGCATTTCCCGATGCTGCGCGGTCACGCATACCCGGGCGTCGACATCCGTCTGCGCCTTCAGCGCGCGCACCAGCGGTGCCATCTTGATGGCCTCCGGCCGGGTCCCGAACACAAGCAAGATCTTCTTCATCGTTATCCTCGTTTTAGCCGCTTCGTGCCCGGCAATCCTGCACACGGCGCGAAGCATGTATTCGGGCGGCGCATCCCGTACTCGCATGCGATCGACACGCGGCGGTGCTACGGGGCGAGCGCGCTGCCTCGTCCGCGCGGTCCGGGCCGCGTGAATCGTCGTGCTACCGGCGTCCCGTCGTATCGAAGCGATCACGTCATGAGCCGTTCCTCGCTGTGTCGAGCGTCAAGTCCTCCCAATACAGCAATATTCAAACCAGCCGGCCCGCATCCCGGCCCGCTTCGTTCCACGGCCATCGCGTGCGGACGGCGCGGTGCGGAATGTTTCACAACTGCTACGGACCCTCGCATCGCCGGTTCGACGCGACGACGACGAACGGCCGGACGCTCGCACGATCCGTCTGACGACGTCGTCCGATGAATCGCACGTGCATGTCGAGTACCCGTGACGAAGCGAATCGCGTATACCTTTCGACGCGCTTTGCGTCGCCTCGATTCGCCACTTTCGTCTGTGCAGTGCGCGGCACGCACCCGAGCGTCGACTACCGTTGCACGCACAGGATTTCCTGCCACCCGACGAGGCTTGCGTCACACGAATCGCGGTTGTGGGAAATGTTGCGAATCTGTAACGCCGAGCCGAAACCGGCAAATACATCGGAGTCCGGTCCATTCGTCTCACGTGACGGCGGTTCCCGTTTCGACCGCTCGACCGACCCGCACACGATGCACGACGCACGGCGATCAATCACGCCAAGCCGCACCCGGCACGGCAACATCGACAGGCCGGACGACCCGGTCGCCGCGCGCCCTGCTCGCTGCGTGCGATCGGCCGTCGGGGGCGAACGCAACGCGCGCACGCTGATTCGTCGATGAATCAAAACGCGTCGACTGCACGTCTGCCGCATCCGTTCCCCGTGCGTGGCCCCTTGCTGCGCGGGGCATCGCGGCAGATGGCTCACGCCTTGCTTAACGTCAGACGGGTGGGTCCCGAAACACTCGCATGGCAGCAGACAGATGGGGACGCCACAGCAACGAAGCCGGGAGGCGACGCCACGCGTCCGTCCGGGGGCAACCGATCACCGCCCCAGTGCGACGAATGCGTGACCGCTTCCCATTGACATCCGCGCGATCCACGGAGCGCCTTCAGCTCTCATCGGTCGTCGTTGCGGGCACGGGGACCAGAACATGAAGCAAACGCGGATGGCGTCACTCTGCGAGCAAGGCATCCTGCTGCTGATCGTGCTTGCCTGCTCGCTGATCGTGCGCGACACCGCATCGCGGGCGATCGCCGAACCGGCCCGGCTCGACTTGCCCGCCGCGACCGCCACCAACGCCGCGCCCGCCCGGATCGCGATGGAGCGCACCGCGCTCGGCAGCGCGACGCTCCCGTTCGCCGCACCGGCGTCGCCCGATCCCGATGCGTCGCGCGCGCCGCCGCCCGCCGCCACGCCAGACCTCGCGTTCGATCCCGAACTGCTGCTGATGCCGTGCGTCGCGTATCTGTGGCTGTTCACGCTGTTGACGTGCGGGTATGCCGCGCGGCATTACGTATTCAGCCTCGACCGCCTGTTCAAGCCGCAGCGCGCGCCCTACCGGACGATGACGCACGGCGATTGGCCGCGGCTCACGGTCTTCGTCGCCGCCCACAACGAGGAAACCGTCATCGTCGATTGCCTGATGGCGCTGCTGGCCACAACCTATCCGCGCGACCGGCTGACGATCGTCCCGGTCAACGACCGCTCGACCGACAACACGCGCGCATTGATCGACGAAGTCCGGGCACTCGCGCCCGAGCTGATCCGACCGTTTCACCGCGATACCGGCAAGCCGGGCAAGGCAGCCGCGCTGAAGGACGCGCTGCGCTTCATCCGCGGCGACATCATGGTGGTATTCGACGCCGACTACCTGCCGCGTCCGGGGCTGCTGAAGGAACTGGTCGCGCCGTTCTTCGATCCGGAAGTCGGCGCGGTGATGGGCCGCGTCGTGCCGCAGAACGCCGACAGCAACCTGCTCGCGCGGCTGCTCGATCTCGAGCGCGCGGGCGGCTACCAGGTCAATCAGCAAGCGCGCAACAATCTCAACCTGGTGCCGCAGTACGGCGGCACGGTCGGCGGCATTCGCAAGGGCGCGCTCGACGCCGTGGGCGGCTGGTGCGACGACACGCTCGCCGAAGATACCGACATGACCTACCGCCTGCTGCTGAGCGACTGGCGCACGGTCTATCTGAACCACGCCGAATGTTACGAGGAAGTGCCGGAGCGCTGGGCCGTCCGCGCCCGGCAACTGACGCGCTGGGCGAAGGGCCACAACCAGACGATGCTGCGCCATCTGGTCCCGGTGCTGCGCAATCCGCTGATCTCGCGGCGCTGCCGGCTCGACGGGGCGCTGCTGCTCGGCGTGTTCGCGATGCCGGCGCTGCTCGCGCTCGCATGGAGCGCCGCACTCGCGCTCTACCTGTTCAACGGCGTCAACTCGACCGCCCTCGGCCTGCTCCTGTCGCTGTTCGCGCTGTTCTCGTTCAGCACCTTCGGCAACTTCGGCGTGTTCTTCGAGATCGTCGTCGCCGCACGGCTCGACGGCCGCTCGACGCGCCTGCGGCTCGTGCCGGTCAACGTCGTCGGCTTTTGCGTGACGATTGCGGCGGTCGTCTCCGCACTCTGGGGACTCGCGCTCGACGCCGCGTTCCGCCGCGAACTGAAATGGGACAAGACCGAGCGTTTTCGCCGGCAGTTGAAACCGGAGCGATGAGCGATGACGACCTTCAATGTGATGGTGCCGGTGGCCGGCGTGCTCACCCTGCCGTTCCTGCCGATGCTGCATGAACTGATCCGGCGCAGCGACGTCGCGGCGCTGCCGATCGGCGACGGGCCGTTCGTCGATCAGGCGCTGCTCGCCGCGCGCTGGCACGACGCGCTGCGCGCGCACGTGGCCGGCACGCCACCGGCGGATGCGTCCGTCGCGCCGCCGTGGCAAGCGCTCGGGCTGGCTGTCGAGCATGACGAGACGATCCATGTCGCACGCGACGCGCATCGCGACGACGTGCTCTACGCCAGCCGCGCGATCACGCTCGACGATGGCGCACGCGCGGCATACGCGTTCGCCGACGAGCACATCGACATCCGCGCCGGCGCGACGATCGGCACGCTCGCGCATGCGCCGCTGATCGACGTCGACGACGCGGTGCTCCGTGGCGTCGTGGTCGGCGACACATTGCGCCTGCGCGGCGCCGGCGGCTTCGCGTGCCTGTATGGCGAGCCGATCGTTTTCGGCGCGGCGCCCCGCGCGCGACCCGCGGACACGCCGCCCGCCCCGCGCCGCGCGGTCTCGCTCACCCGCCACTTCGCATCGCTGCCGCATCGCTTCCTGCACGGTCGTTACCTGCTGCCGTGCGACGTTCGCCTGCCCGCGCACACGGTCGTGCAAGGCAACCTGATCGTCGAAGGGACGCTCGTACTCGGCGAAGGCTGCGTGCTGCGCGGCAGCGTCAAGGCGCATCGCGTCGAACTCGAACGTCACGCGTTGCTGCATGGCGCGGTATTCGCGCGCGACGACGTGTTGCTCGCCAACGCGAGCTGCATCGACGGCGTCGTATCGGCCGGCGGCTTGCTTCGGCTGACGGGTGCGCGCATCGGCGTCGCCGGTCATCCGGTCAGTGCGTGTGCGCGCGACGTCTCGGTCGTCAATCATGCCTGCGTGCATGGCGATCTCGTTGCATGGCGCAGCGGTTGGTTCCACACATCCCGTTAAGGAGCGCCTCATGTCCGATCGCCCCAGCCATCGCGGCCCGCGCGTGCCGGTTGCCACCCTCGCGATGCTGTGCGGCGTCGCCTTCGGCGCGCCCGCGGCGCTGGCGGCGCAGCCGGACGATGAGGTCGCGATGCCGACCGTGCAACCTCCGCCCCCCACGACCGTCATCACGCCACGGCAGCGCGATGAATCGATGTTCGTGCGCGTGGACGCCGAAGGCCTTCCGGACGGTGTGCCGCTCGCCGAGTTCACGCCCGAGGATACGAACCGGCCGCCGCTGCCCGATGCAGTCGTCACACATGTGCAGGCGCCGCAGGCGTCCCACACCGAATTGTCGCTCGGCTATTCGAGCGCACACCTGACGCACGGCTACGGCGACTGGTACGGTGTGCACCTGCGCGGCGTCTATCAGGATGGCGGGCGCACCGTGCTCGGCGAACTGGCGCAATTGCACCGCTTCGGCGAGAACACGCAGCTCGGTGCGCTGACCTACGTGCAGGACCTCGGCCCCGACTGGTTCGGCGGAATCGGCTTTTCCGGCACCACGTCGGGCACGATCCTGCCGAGTGCCCGCGTCGACGTGTCGATCAATCGCAAGCTATTGTCCGATCGTTCGCTGGTTGTGTCGCTCGGCGCCGGCTACGCATGGAACCGCAGCGGCCACCGCGATCAGCTCTATCACGCCGGCGTGATCTGGTATGCATTGCCGAAGTGGATTTTCGAGGCGGGCGCGAACTATACGGTCGATTCGCCCGGATCGGTGAAGGCGCCCGCCTACTACGGCGCCGTCACCTACGGCGAAGTCGGCAAGAGCGTGATCGTGCTGCGCGGCGGCGTCGGCCGCGAAGCGTACCAGGTCACCGGTTCAGGCACGCAGATCGCCGATTTCCGCAGCCACGAGATCACCGCGAAATGGCGCTACTGGTTCACGCGCAAGTGGGGGACGCAACTCGAATTCGTCTATTACCACAACCCGTACTACTCACGAATCGGCGGCGAACTCAGCGTCTTCTATCGCTGGTAACCGGGCGGGCGCCATGCACACGCATCCCGTCCGTCCTCCCGTCGATCGTTCGCTGCGCACCCACGCGCACCCGCAACGCTGGCTCTTGTCGATCGCGCTGCTGACGCCCGCGCTGTACGCGTCGCTGTGGTTCGGATTGCCGCTCGCGTGGCGCTACTGGCGCTCGGTCATGGCGTGGGGCGCGCAGCAGATCGATCCGGCACTTCATGTGATCGTGATCGGCTATCCGCCCGATGCGCCACGCGTGCCGCTGCTGTCGATCGACGTCGCCGCCCGCTGGCCGGGCGGCATCCTGCTCGCCGCCACCGCCGCGCTCTGTGCGACCGGCTTCGCCGCATCTTTCATCCGGCGGACGAACTGGTTGCCCGTTGCATATCTGTTACGTATCGCGAGCTTTACCCAACTGCTGATTTGCGCGTACTTCTGGCTCGCGCCCGGCACGTTCCCGTATGTCCCGCAACTGCATCTGCGCGACATGTTCGTGCTGCACGGCGCAGCGATCGCGCTGGTTCCGCTGGTCATGGCCGCGCTGTACTACCCGCTCGATTTCTCGCTGCCGCAAAAAGCCGTCGCATCGCTGCTGGTGCTCGGCTACTTCGTGTTCGCGCTGCCATTCGTGATGCTGCTGCACGCGACGATCATCCATCACGGCTCGCTGCTGTTCCTGCCGTTCTGCTATTTCCTGCTCGGCGGCCCGCTGCTGATCGGCCTGCTGGTGACGCTCTATACCTACTGTGCAAGCTGGCCCGGCGCGCTGACGCACGATCGCGATTCCGTCTGCTGATAGCGCGTCCAAACGCACCGTATCAGCGATGAAACGATTCCGCCGTGTTTCCGAACGCGCCGCGCGACCCGCATCGCAGGAAGCCAGCAGGACCGGGCTTCCTGCGCCAATGGCACGTTGTTCGCTTCTTCCAAAACGTCGCATCGAGTCCTCTCACCGGCGAAGGCTGCGCGGCAGACCGGCGCATTGGCGCAATCCGGCCGGCGTCTACACGCACCGCTCGATACCCGACGAACCGGACAGCCGCACACACCTACGGGGCTGGATTGGTCGACCTGGCGACACCGCATCCCGGCTGCCGCACGCCCCCATTCCTTGAGCGAGGAGCACACCATGTTGGCAAAGTCAGGCAAGTTCTTGCGGATCCTGTTCGCGCTGTTCGCGCTCGCGTTCGCATTCAGTCCAGGCGGCGCTCGGGCAGCCAGCAACCAGCTTCTCCTGTTGGTGCCCGACACGCTGACGCTGCCCGATTCGCGCGTGTCGGCATGGCTCGACAGTGCCCAGGAGGAAGGGTTGCAGATCAAGGTGATGACCGACAGCCAGTTCATGGCGGCCGGCGCGTCGCTGTCGCAGTATCCGGGCCTGATCCTGCCCGACCAGGTGCATACGACGGCCGACGACACGCTCGTGACGGCGATCCAGAACTATGCGCTGAACGGCGGCAAGGTGATGCTCGTCTACGATTTCGGCGTCCTGAACGCGGCCGGCTTCTACGTCAGCCCGAAATCGCGCTTCAGCAGCATGGTCGGTGTGGACTATGTGCTGTACGACCAATACGGCGGCAACATGATCGGCCTCGGCAACGTGACCGGCATGAGCAGTTGGCTGCGCACGCTCCAGGTGCCCCCCGGCAAGTCGATGGCATGGACCACGGCTTCGTCGTCCCCCACGACGGCGACCGCGCTCGCATCGACGAGCACCGCGGGCACGTCGACGAGTTCGACGTCGACGTCGGGCAGCGCCCTGTTTCTGGCCGCCAGTCCGTCGAATCCGGGTGGCCTCGTCAATTACAACCACGGGGCATGGTTCCAGTACACGACGCCGCCCACGGGCAGCGGCGTGTTGAGCCAATCGCTTCCGAAGCTTACCGGCACCGTGACCGGCAAGCTGAAGAAGACCACGACGTATACCGCCAGCTCGCTCCTGAGCACGTCGACCGGCAAGAAGGCCAATACGCTCGCATCGACGCTGGCCACCAGCACCGACACGCTCGAAGGCATCTCCGGTTACGTATACGGCTTTCTCACCTATCCGAGTTTCGTCACGCAGGGGACGTATACCGGCACGACGATCCTGACTTCACCGACCTTCGGGCTGGTGTCCGGCTACAACACGTACGGCAACGGCGGCGTGCTGTTCGTCAACCTGCCGCTCGCCTACCTCGACGGCCAGACCGACGGCATGCTGATTCACGGCTACCTGCATTATTTCGGCACGCAGATGCTGAACCTGGCGTCGCTGTCGCCGCTGCCGAAGGCAATGCCGGGTCTCGTATTCAACTGGCACTTCTGCGCGGGCGACCAGATCCAGCCGGCGCTTTACCTGAAGAGCCTCGGCGTCTGGAACAACGGGCCGTTCTCACTCGTCATCACGGCCGGCCCCGATGAAGCGACATTCGGCGACGGCAACGGCATCAACCTCGCCAACAACCCCACCGCGCAGAATCTCGTCAAGTATTTCGTGACCAAGGGCCAGCACGTCGGCAGCCACGGCGGCTGGATCCACGATTACTGGGGGGCGAATGCGAGCGAAACGAACGCGAGCACGTTCACGCAGTATCTGGTGATGAACCACCAGGCCGTTCAGGCCGCGACGGGCTTGCCCGATGTCGAGTATGCGGCGCCGGAAGGCAACACGCCGACCTGGTCGGTCAACTGGCTCGAAAGCAACGGCTTCAACGGCTACTACTTCACCGGCCACACCGGCTCGCCGCCGACCCGCGCATACCGCAACGGCGCACTGCTGAACCCGGGCCTGTGGGCATACCCGGTGATGCCGTTCGGCAAGTACGCGACGTTCGAGGAGTTCCAGCAGTACGCGGTGCCGACGAGCGACGTGAACAACTGGTACGCATCCTTGATGAACTTCGTCGTCGCGAACCGCACGAGCCGGCTGATCTACGCGCACCCGCTCGGTGCGTCGTCCTACACGTCGACGTTGTCCGCGATCTTCTCGCAAGCCAATACGCTGAAACTGATGGGTCAGTTCAGGTGGTACACGATGAGCGACATCACGATCTTCGACCGCGCGCGCCTGAACGTCACATGGTCGGCCACCGACACGGGCAGCGGCTGGACGTTCGCCGCCAGCCACCCGACCAGCCTCGCGAACATGACGTGGCTGCTGCCGAAGAAGGGCTTCGCACTGCCGTCGATCACGCAAGGCACCGGCAGCGTCGTCATCACCGACGCGACCTACTGGCTCGTGACCGCGAACGGCGGCACCAGTCTCACGTTCACCAGCGCCAAGGTGCACTGAGCCGCGACATCGACACACCCGCCGGCGCGCGACGCGGCCAACGCCGCACCCGGCGGGATTTGCGCAGGACCACCGCGCAGGAGCCCCCAGATCATGAACCGGCCCGCGCTTTTCCCGGCCGCACGCACACGCGCGGCGGCCACCGCCCGGCTATGCCGCCGGTGGTGCGTCGCCTGCTGTGTCGCCGCATGCGGCGTCGCGCTGCATGCGAACGCTGCCGAACTCCAGCTCAACGGACTCTACCAGCGCCCCGACGGCGCGATCACCGTACGCCTGAACGGCTCCGGCATCGATCCTTATTTCGCGGCGAAGGCGCTGCTCGGCGCCGCCGATGCCGGGCTCGACGCCCATCAGGCCGCGCTCGCATGGATCGCGTGGCTGTTGCCGCGCCAGCGTCCGGACGGCGGTTTCGATCGCTACTGCGTGAAGAACGGCCAGTACAGCGCCTGTGCCGAAGCCGACGCCGACGACGCGATGATGGCGACCTGGATCGAACTCCTCGCCCGCTTCGCGCCGCCCGACGGCCTGCCTGCCGCATGGGAACTCAGCCTCAATCGCGCAGGTGCGCATCTCGACACGCTGCTCGGCAAGCCCACCGGCGTTTACCAGATCTCGTCGACGCTGCACGTCGCGCTGCTGATGGACAACGTCGAGGTGCACAGCGCGTTCCGGGCGCTCGCGGCGTATTACGTCCGGCATGCCGATTACGCACGCGCCGGCCCGTGGAGCCAGCGCGCCGACCGGCTCGCGTCCGCGATCCTGAAGGTGTTCTGGCGCGGCATGCAGACTGGTTTTCGCGCGAGCACGCAGCGCATCAGCGACACGACGTTCTATCCAGCGAAAGTCGCACAAATCTTTCCGCTCCTGTCGGGTATTCAGGTTCCCGAACAATCGAACGAGACGATCTACGCGCAGTGGATGCAGAAGTACGGCAAGACCTGGCTTCAACTCGCCGGATCCGATTATCCGTGGGGCTTGATCGCACTGGTCGCATTCAAGATGAACGACAGGAGCACGGTCGCGTGCTGGCATGCGCGATCGGGCCCGTACCGGCACGGCGCGCACTGGAACGTACTGGAGGAGGCGCTTTACCTGGCATTCGAAAGCCGGATGGCCGACCCGGTCGCGCCCGCTCAATGCGGCTTCACGACGGCGGCGACGACGGAGACCGCGTCGCGCTGATCCACGCGTGCGCACGGTCCGGGGACATCTACAGGAAAGGAGACGAGTCATGTGTGGCATCGTCGGCGCGGTCGCGCAACGGGATATCGTCCCGATTCTGATCGAGGGTCTGCGCCGCCTCGAATATCGCGGCTACGATTCATGCGGGGTGGCGACGGTCGTCGACGGCCAGGCACGCCGCGAGCGCAGCATGTCGCGCGTCGCCGATCTCGACGCCCACGTGCGCAGCGCCGGCCTGACCGGCAGCACCGGCATCGCGCACACCCGCTGGGCAACCCACGGCGCGCCCGCCACCTGCAATGCGCATCCGATCTTCTCGCGCGACGAAATCGCGCTGGTTCACAACGGCATCATCGAGAACCACGAAACGTTGCGCAAGCAACTTTCCGACGCACACTACGAGTTCGACGGTCAGACCGACACCGAAGTGGTCGCGCATCTGATCCACAGCAAGTATCGCGGCGACCTCCTCGCCGCCGTACGCGATGCGACCTCGCAACTGCACGGCGCCTATGCGATCGCGGTATTCAGCAAGCACGAGCCGCAGCGGCTGATCGGCGCGCGAGCCGGCTCGCCGCTCGTCGTCGGCGTGAAGGACGGCGAATGCTTTCTCGCGTCCGACTCGCTCGCGCTCGCCGGCATCACCAACCGCTTCATCTTTCTCGAGGAAGGCGACATCGTCGAACTGACGCCGGGTGGCGTACGGGTGCTCGATCGCGCCGGCGCGCCGGTCGAACGCGCGATACAGACCGTTTCGTCCGCGCAAGGCGTGGTCGAACTCGGGCCATACCGGCACTTCATGCAGAAGGAAATCTTCGAGCAGCCGCAGGCCGTGGCCGCGACCATCCCCGATGCCGGGCTGTTCGATCCCGCAGTATTCGGCCCGGACGCCGCGCGCGCGTTCGAGCAGATCGACAACGTGCTGATCCTCGCGTGCGGCACGAGCCACTATTCCGGCCTGACTGCGCGCCGCTGGCTCGAGACGATCGCGCGCATCCCCGCGCAGGTCGAGATTGCGAGCGAATACCGCTACAGCGACGCACTCGCGATGCCGAATACGCTGGTGGTCAGCGTGTCGCAATCCGGCGAGACCGCGGACACGCTCGCCGCGCTCAAGTATGCGCAGGCGCTCGGCCACATCGACACGCTGGCGATCTGCAACGTGCCGACCAGCGCGATGATGCGCCAGACCGGCTTGCGCTTCCTGACACGGGCCGGCCCGGAAATCGGCGTCGCGTCGACCAAGGCGTTCACGACGCAGCTCGTCGCGCTGTTCATTCTCGCCGTCACGCTCGGGCGGCTGCGCGGCTACGTCGACGACGCGCAGCTCGCGCGCTACACGATGCAGTTGCGGCGCCTGCCTGGCGCGCTCGAAGACGTGCTGGGGCTGGAGCCGCAGGTCGCCCGCTGGGCGGCGGAATTCTCGCGACATGAAAACGCGCTGTTTCTCGGGCGCGGGCTGCACTACCCGATCGCGCTCGAAGGTGCGCTGAAGCTGAAGGAGATCTCGTATATCCACGCGGAAGCGTATCCGGCCGGCGAGCTGAAACACGGGCCCCTCGCGCTCGTCACGCATACGATGCCCGTCGCCACGATCGCGCCGAATGACGCGCTGCTCGAAAAGCTCAAGTCGAACATGCAGGAAGTGCGGGCCCGCGGCGGGCAGCTTTATGTGTTCGCGGACGCCGATACGCGGATCGATAACGGCGAAGGCGTGTCGGTGCTGCGAATGCCGGATTACTACGGGTTGTTGTCGCCGATTCTGCACGTCGTACCGTTGCAGTTGCTCGCGTATCACGCGGCGTGCTTGCGGGGGGCGGATATCGACAAGCCGAGGAATCTGGCGAAATCGGTGACGGTGGAGTGACGAGCGTTTTTTTTGACGCGGCGGATCAGCGGCTAGGGCCATCCACCGCCATCGCGACATGTGTCGCACGCTTCGGGCCGTCGAAGTTGTCGTGTTGGTCTTTGAGGCTGGCCCAATTTCCGTCCCGGTCTTAATTGGAGAATTCCGGCTCTTCGGGGTGGGCCGAATCGGCCCGATCGGTGCACTGGCGGGCAAATTCCGCCGGTGTCATCCACTGCAGCGCAGAGTGAGGGCGCGCCTCGTTATAGTACTCGCGCCAGACTTCGATTTTGCGTCTGGCGTCCTCTGACCTGCTCCCGGCGTTTAGTACGGTGACGGTGTAGAGTCCGTTCCAGAGAGGAACGGCAATGAAAAAGCGATTCACCGAAGAACAGATCATCGGCATCTTGAAGGAAGCCGAGGCTGGCCTGAAGCCGGCGGAGCTTTGTCGCAAGTACGGCATCTCGGAAGCGACCTACTACAACTGGAAAGCGAAGTTCGGCGGGATGACGGTCTCCGAAGCGCAGCGCCTGAAGGAACTGGAGCAGGAGAACAGCAAGCTCAAGCGTCTGTTGGCCGAATCAATGCTCGACAATGCCGCGCTGAAGGACCTGTTGGCCCGAAAGTAGCAAGCCCGCGGGCCAAGCGCGAAGCGGTCCGAATCTTGATGACCGAACGCGCCATGGGTGTTACCCGGGCCTGCGGGCTGGTAGGGATTTCGCGCTCGCTGTTCTATTACGAATCACGCCGCCGAGTTGACGACGAAGCGCTGACTGGCCGGATGATGGCCATCGCCGCGCAGAAGCGTCGTTACGGCTATCGCCGGATTCACGTGTTGTTGCAGCGGGATGGCTGCTTCGCCAACCACAAGCGCATCTGGCGCCTGTACAGCAAGGCGGGACTGAGCGTGCGCAAGCGGCGACGCAAGCGTATTGCGGCTGTCGAGCGCACGCCGCTGCCGTTGCCAACAGGCCCGAATCAGAGCTGGTCGATGGACTTCGTTTCTGACGGGTTGGCCTATGGTCGGCGGTTTCGATGCCTGAACGTGGTCGACGACTACACGCGCGAGTGCTTGGCCATCGAGGTCGATACTTCGCTGCCGGGCCTACGAGTGCAGCAAGTGCTCGAGCGGCTCAAGGAGATGCGAGGCTTGCCCGCATCCATCACGGTCGACAACGGGCCGGAGTTCGCTGGTAAGGTGCTGGATGCATGGGCCTACGAAGCCGGCGTCACGCTGTCGTTCATTCGGCCTGGCAAGCCGGTGGAAATGCCTATATCGAGAGCTTCAACGGGCGCTTCCGCGACGAATGCCTGAACGAGCACTGGTTCGTCTCGATGCGCCACGCCAAGCAGCTGATTGAGGAATGGCGTATCGAGTACAACACCGAGCGGCCTCATAGTTCGCTCGGCTATCTGACGCCTGCGCAGTTCGCCCGCGCGCACGACGCGAAGCAGCAGTTTTTAACCTCGGACTCTAACTGTAGTTCGGACTAAAACCGGGGGCAGGTCATCGTGGCATCGACGGCCTCGCCATATGCCTGCGCGTGCAACGCGGCGTAGCGGTCAAGGTCGGCCCTCGGGCGTAAGCGGCGCGGTCCGACCGTTTCCCGACGCGGATTTTGCTAGCGCACGATAGGCACGTTTAGATTGACGGAGACGGTCAGCTATGCCGAACGCAGCGCGCCCGGCCCATCGCGCGTATGCGCGGGAATTCAAACAGCAAGCGATCAAGGAAGCGTCCGCTCCCGCATCTTCAACTTAGTCCCGTATGCTTCCCAATCAACCCGAGGTTCGGGAAGCAACTCGTGAGCTGCACTCCATCGCTGAATCGCTTCATCGAACTTCGATGCACCACACAAGACATTACCCTGCTCCGAGAGAGCATCTAACTCATCTTGGATTTTCTTGGGAAACCTGGTCATCTTTATTTGCTTCCCCTTGATGCACGCTTCGCGAATTCGAGATACTTCTTATCCTCACCGGAAAATGGTCTGCTTCCAAATTGCTCATACAGCGGCACAAAAAATTCCGCGGATTTATCTAGATCACCGGCTTCGAAATACACTGTTCCGCTGAGAAATCCGATTATCGGATCCGGGCCGGTTCCGGAACCGTACGCCTTCTTCACTTCTTCCAACCAGTGGACAGCCTTATCAAACTGTTTAGTATTGCGATAAAAAACGACGAATCCGCGTGTCATCGATTGCGCGAGATCATATTGTTCTCTAGGCTCGGGCAAAACCTCCCACGCTCTAATGAAACTTACCTCAGCGTCAGCAATTTCCCCCTTCCTCCACGCCTCCCGACCAGCGACGCCGTAAGCGTATATGTCTTTGATCAGATCTTCCGAGGGCTTCATGACTTCAACCTTACGCAACGATGCACAACCTCGATGTCACAGACAAGAACTCTCGAATGACCTCACGTCATAGATCACATTAATTCAATATATGTTCATGATCAATTCTTCCGAGAGCCCCGAGGTCGACGATATGCAAACCTACCCAGACTCAGGGACTATTGTGAGGATTTTCGAATACTTCCCACTGTACCCCGTCGTATCGGGCCAGCCTTCGAGACGCTAACACCCATAAAACACCATCCTTCGCCTCCACGGTCGAAATACCGTCCAAGGAAAACTTGTCGCTAACCATCAACCTTTGTGGTCCATTTTCATCGAGCTCATAGATGCCGTCGCCGGCACCGATGAAGAGTCGATCGTTAAACCACGCCAGCGAATAAAAGTCCGTACTGAGGCTCTTCCGGGCCACCGCACTAAAACCGGTCTGAAAGTTGCCTTTTAGCAAAGTCCCTTTGCTTCCGGCGACCCAAACGCTATCGGCCGAGACTGGCATGACACAATTGAGATGAGCTGCTGTTGCTTTTGGCAATTTTGTCCAGCTCGTGCCGTCAAAGAATGCCATGTATCCATCATTACCGACGACATAGATAGATTTCTCATCGAGACCGTTGATGTCGATGAGACCGATCGTTTCGTCGGCGGATTTGGTCAATGCCGCAAGTAACTCGCTTGGGTCTTCAATGCCACCAATGTCAACTTTCTTCTGGAGAAGCTGGGCATCAACATGTGCCCAGCCCGCTGAGTCGCGCTTATAGACTTGGCCACCATATCCACAAACATAAAGGTGACCATCAATTTCTCGAATACGCGTAACGTATCCGTAGTTGGGTGACGCCGGCTCTAGGCCAGCATCCGCGATTTTCTCGATTACCGAACCATCCCGACTGTAACTTTCGACATCTCCCTGCTCACTCAGTGCATAGATCTTGCGAACACTATTGGGAGCGGGATTTGGGTAGCAGGTTGACACAATACGCCACGCAGGAAGGTCATGGTAGAACCATTTGTCGGCCGTTTGATGTTGATAAAACACCATCCGCGAAACAGGAGTGTCTTCCGTAGCCTCCAACTCGTCCAAAGTGCTGGACAGATAGAACATGTCTCGATTAATTGCGCAACCAGTGCCGAATGTCAGCTTCGTTTTTTGCTTCGCCATAAAAATCTTCCTCAGAAGTCGCCTGCCCCAGTCTTCATCTGCTCGGCAAAATCCTTCAATTCCATACCCTTAGTTAAGCCCCCCGTCGGATCGGCACGGACCTTGAAGTCTGGCCCCATGCCTTTCAATTGATGGTACGCCCGAAGCTCAGCCATAATTAAAGCTGGATTACATTTTGTTACCGCTGCGACCGACGCTGCTCCTGCCGCCTCTAGTTTCCAGAGTTCAGTCGTACCCGGCGGATTGCCCTTCAAGCCCAATGCCAACTCCGCTGCATCGTACAATGCGTGCGCCTTACCATGCTCGGTTGTCGGTGTACGATCCTTGCCCTCTAAACAGATCACCAAACCGTCGCCTTCTGAAATGCCTCCAGGAATCTGACGACGCTCAGATCCTCTGCGCGCCCCCGGTAAGCGAAAAGCTCGGTCTGCCACGACATGGTGTCCGGTCTTTCCTTCCGCTTTGCAGGTATCTGGCTGGTAGGGACGAAGATTGCAGCGACCCTTACCCTTGATCTTACCGCCGTCTTTTCCGCCATTCGAAGCGGCTTCCTTCTCCGCCTTCTCCGCGGCTTCCTTCTCGGCCTTTTTAGCGGCTTGCTCTGCGGCCTGTTTAGCTTCCTGCTCTGCCAATTGCTTGGCTTCTTTCTCGGCGAGTACTTTCGCTTCTTGCTTCGCTAGTTGCTCCGCAGCTTCCTTGGCCCCCAGCTTTGCCACGCCCTTTGCCCCGTACTTGACAGCTTTTCCGGCCGTGCCTAAGCCGGGCACAAGGTCCGCAATGACTGAGCCACCGGAAATAGTCGCCTCCGCCGTGTTGCCTTCGGCCGCGTAAATCAAACCGTTCGCACCGTCGAATATGGCGCCAACTTCCGGGATGGCCCCAAGGACATCCAGTCCGGTGTGAACGTATCCCACTGCCTGACTGAACCATCCCGCTTCCGCCGCTGTTTCAGCCACGACAGGTGGATTGGCCGCCGACGCAGCAACACGCGACATGGCCGTTTGTCCGTAGAGCCTACCGACGGTGTTCCCTTGATCGCTCACGATATGCCCCGCGCCTTATTTTTGGCTCATCTGTTCTCGAACCTTCGCCGGCGGGTCGGGCGGAAACTTCGCCCCTTTCGCAATCATCAGCGCGCGCAGACGCTCGAATTTTTCCAGGCGTTCCTTGCCCTCGGGCGACAACCCTGGTGCGGGAGGCGTCTGTGTCGTTCTGACCGGTTGCCCATCCTTATCCAACGAGATGTCGGTGACCGTGGCCTGCTTGGCCTCCGGTTGGAGTGCGTCGATGTCTTTCTGCACGGAGTAGGCCACGCTCACGCCGTTCGTCGTATGGGCGTTGACATCGGCACCATGCTCAACGAGAAAAATCGCAATGTCCGGCTTGGCGACGTCGAGCGCGGAATCCAGTGCGGTCCCGCCAATGCTGTCGCGATGATTGATGTTTGCGTGATGTTCGACTAGCAGTTTTACTCGTTCCATCGCGCCGTTGCCTTCCATCGCTCGCTGCAACAGACTCGTGCCATCGCTATCGACCGTATCCGGCGACAAGCCCCCATCGAGCATGGCCTTCAGGTAGCGAGTGTCTTCATTGGTGATCGCGAAGTACATCGCGCTACCCAGCCCCTCCACAATTTGAGCGTCCGGCTTTGAACCATGCGCGATCAGTTCGCTGATCGCGGGGAAATTCTTGGTCGAGATGGCAAACCAAAGCAACGTCATCTCTTGTCGCCCGGGCTTGTTCACGTCGATCCCGGACAACGCCGATTTCAGTTGCGCAACGTCGCCATCGCTGATCGCCTTGGCAGCAGACAGATAGCTGCCGTCAAAATACTTGCTGGGTGAGTTCGCGCTCATATTGCATCCACTTACGATGATTGTTAGTGCAGAGACAGCGGCTAGAGCCATCCACCGCCACCGCGCCGTGTACCTCACGCTTCGGGCCGGCGAAGTTGTCGTGTTGGTCCTCAAGGACGAGTCTCCTGAACGATCGTCGCCTGATCGGCTGTTTTTTGTGCTTCGATGCCATCGATGACCTGGTTCATGCCATGGCGTGCGACCGCACCACCCGTTCCCGGAAGGATGTGCGGCGTGCCTACAGCTGTAGGCATCATGCCGTGACTGCCTTCCTGAACCTTCGTCAGGATCTCGCCTTCCACGCGGTACGCCTGAATATCGGATGCCACCGGCGTCCCGCCATAGCGCGCTACCGTCGCCGGATTGAGGCCAGCTGCGTTGAACGTGGTCGCAGCCAAGCCACTTGCGCGCGATGCGGCAGAACCCATGCCGCCGCCGAGCGAATGCCCCACAATATCCACATCGGTTCCACTCTTCTCAAGCGCTCGCCCGATCTTGACTGCACGATCGTAATAGGCCGAGTTCTTATTGGCCCCTTGAGCGATGTTATTGGCCCAGTCGGACCATTTGTATTTGTCTGTTCCCTGAAAAACCACCTGCGTCTTGAAGTCGTTTCCGAAAACTGCCGGATCGGGCTCGTAAACCTGCGCACGAAAGTTTGTTCCCGGTATCGAAAAATCGTTGGGCTTCAATTTGAACTGTGCCAGCTTCGCTGGGTCGCTACTGACGTTCGTCCATCCCTCTGGCGCCGCCTGCCCCGGGTGGTAAACGTTCTCAGCCAAACGCGCCTTTTCGACGGCTGTATTGTTTTGCTCGAAGCGATTTGCCGCCGCTTCGAGTTTGCTCCGCTCCGGTCCCGGTGGCATCGAAGCAGCCTTCTCCCGTGCCTCGGCAATCTGGGCCTTCCGACCACGCCAACGGGCAGCCTTTGCTTCCTTGCCGACGTAATTGCCGTTCATCCAGAACTGATCGCTGTGACGCACGACCATCTTGCTCTCGACCCGGACGGTCTTGCTATGGTCGATAGGCCAGCACTTGGCGCCAACGGTTCCGCTTTCGACTCCATGTGCCACACCGGCCTGATCGCCGATCGTATCCGGCGCGAAACTCGAATCGAACCGCACGATCGGATTCCCGTTCGCAAAGACCGTCTTCGACGTCATCTGACTGTCGCCAAGGCTCGCCGTGACGGGATAAGGTACGGGCGGCGTGCTACTCCCCATGGGGGTTTTGCATACGTCCGGCATCATCGACACGATGGTCCACTGGCCATCCTTGCGAGCCATTACGTTGTCTGCCACGCGTCCTCCGGTTCGCTGGTTGTTTTCGGGACAGCCATTCGCAGCAGAGGCGCATGCCGATCGAGTTCGAAACGTGCCTCGCACACGCGCACCGCCGGCTGCAACGGAAAAACCGCCCGCCATGTAGCCGATACGCGCATTTCCTCGGTATCGATGAAAAGTGTGTCGAGCTTCATCTCGAGTGGCACGATTTCACCGCTCTTGAAGCGAAGCGCCACAAGGGCGCGATGCCCCGGAAGCCTCGCACGCAAAAAGCCTGCACGCGTGTGCTCCGGCGGCGCGAGATTGGCAAGCTCGAAGGCGAGCCCCGGCGCAGGCCATTCGATCTGCTGGTCTGCCGGCGCACCATTCCAATAGTGAAAGTCGTGATCCATCGGATGGTACGGCCATCGTGTCTTATGCCAGGTCTCGTCGTAAGTCCCGGCAAACTGCAAACGCGGTGTCCAGGCGCGACCGACAATACCCAATCCGACAGGCGTCGTCGCGTAGCTGGCTACGACCTCTTTCATCTGCTTGGCATCCAGCCCCGAAGCGGGGTGCTCGGCAACGTCGAGACTGGTTATCGGAATGTCCCATGCTTCTATCTGCGGCGCCGGAATTTCGGCAATCTTCTGCAATGGTCCTGGAATCGATGATGCACACAACGAAGCGACGACCGACTTATGGATCGCCCGATCGAGGAAGCGCTTCTCGACCCAACCGCGGCCCAGCGGGTTGGTGAAGCAGACTTCGTTCAGCTCAAGATCCGCGCTCGCCCCCTTTGCGCTCTGCGCAAGGGCGACGCGGCTCGTGCCGCCGTATGCCTGCTCCCAGCGTACCGGAACAGCTCGTGTCGGTTCAGGTTCACCGAGCTTCCACCCGCGCCAGCCCTTCGTAAACGAGCGCGGCCCCGTTACGCGCAGTCCTTTGTCGATGACCATCGTGCCAGCATCGAAGACCCGAACGCGAGCGGGCCACGAAGCCGCAGGCGTGCCATGCGGGGCGTGTGCCGTCGCACGAACAAGGACATCACACTTTGGTTTGAACGGTGCGAGATCGCTTTCCCATTTCACACTGCTCTTACCCGTTTCGCCTTCGTATTCGTCTGCCATTGCCAACGGGACGGCATTGTCGCCGCTCAGCAGCACGCAACGATGCGTATCGCCATCGGCGTCGAGCGACTGCGCCGGCTCAAGCCGATACGCCGCCTTGAGCGCCACCACGTGGATTTCGTTGCCCGGCACGTCGACGGCACTAAACGACATCGCATGCAGCGGCGTAAGGTTGCGGAATTCCATCACTGTCGCGCTCAGTTCAGATCGACGGTCTTTCCATCAACCGTCACCGCGTCGGAACCGAGAATGTCAATGCTCGTCCCGCTAATCGTGATGTGACCGCTGCTTTCCAAAACGATCGACGCTTTACCGGTTCGCAGCTCAATGCGATCGCCTGCAGTAACCGTGTAGGTCTTGCCCACCATCGTGGTTTTCGACAGACCGACTTCCTCAGCACTGGCAAGGCCGGCCGCAGTATTGATTGCGCCTGCTACCGTCACCGTATACGCGCCGCCCACGGTCAGTGCTTTCGCAAGCCCTACCGTCTCCGTGGACGTCAGTGCAATCAGAAGATTCTCCATCCCCTCGATCGTCTCGTTCCGGTTGCCGCCGACCGTCAGCGTCTCGTTGTTGCCAACGGTCTCGGTGCGATCCACCCCAACGTGAATCGTCTCGTTGTTGTCGACCGTTTCCGTACGATCGTGGCCGACGTGCACAGTCTCATCGTGATCGATGTTCTTGGTGCGGTCGTTACCTACCCAATGCGACTCGTCGTGCTCGACCTCGATACGCTGATCCTTCTCTGCGTGAAGCCAGACCTCTTCCTCGCCCTTCTTGTCCTCGAAGCGAATCGCATTGGCCGTGTTGACGTTGCCGGTCTTGGTCGAACGCGTCAGAATCCCGCTCTGTGTCGCGTTGGCTGGCAACGCCCACGGCGGCATGTTCTGGGAGTTGTAAACGCGCGACGTCACAAGGGGACGGTCCGGATTTCCATCCAGGAAACTCACGACCACTTCATCCCCGATTCGCGGGATCTGAATCATCCCGAAACCGCTGCCCGCCCACGGCTGGCTCACGCGCACCCAGCAGGAGCTCCCTTGGTCGCGTTTGCCGAGACGATCCCAGTGGAACTGCACCTTCACCCGGCCGAGGCTATCCGTATAAATCTCCTCGCCTTTCGGCCCTACGACGATCGCAGTCTGCGGCCCGACGATCGTCGGACGCTCGCCCTCGAACGCCGGACGGTACGGAATTTTCTTGCGGATGCAGGTGAAGCTGCATGAGTACGCCGAAGTCGCTTCACCGGGCTCATAGTTGTTCGTGCCAGTGTGCGAGACAGTCAGCAACAAGAATTGTCGGTCTTCCTGTTTGGTACTGGCGTGATCGTAGTGGTCGTCCAGTTCGAAGTATCGGCACGGCATCATCCGCCGCCCCGTCGTCACCCCGACGAACGTCTTGCTGTGTGCAGCCAGCGCTTCCGTTCGGAAGCGCGCGAGCTCTTCACCTCGATCGCTGTCAGCGAAACCATGCTCGCCGAGGTAGTCGTAGATCTCGTAGGACGGTACGTCGCCTTGATTGACTTCCGTACCACCCGACACGAATCGCCGGGCATGGGGAATTTTGTAGTCGAAAGTTTTCAGTCCGACCGTGTCCGGTGCAAGCTGACGCTGCGCTTGAAACGACGTGACGACGGCAAGATTGTCCATCGCCTCCCCCTGGTTGTATTGCAGCGATGGGCTGCGCCCGTCGATCGGCTTCGCGGTCACCGAGTTATCGGCAATGATCAGCTTGTGCCCATCCTTCGCATGCTCGAAGTAATAGAACAGGCCATCCTCTCGCATCAGCCGTTCGACAAAGGCTAGATCGGTTTCCCTGTACTGCGTGCAATAGCTGCGATTCTGCGTTCCCTTCGAGAGCCGAAACTCGAACGACGCGAGCTTGCCGTACTCGCGAAACACGCGCGAGAGAATCGCCTCTGTATTCTCTTCCTGAAAGATCCGAATATCCTGCCGGCGAGAGAGCATCCAAAGCCACGGCAGGATCGTTGCGCTATACATCGCAAAACCGCCATCGGTATCCAGATGCGAAAACGCCGCGACGTATCCGTGGAAGTAGCGTTCTTCGGAACTGGCGAGCGCATCGGTGAGCTGTAACGTAATTGTCACGGGCTGTCCGATCAGCTTCTTCAGCTCGATATTCTTGTCTTGCGACGCGAGCCGGACATGTATCTCGAAATTCTGAGATAACCCCTCGGTACAATGGAAATCGACGAGTACCAAATCCGATCGACCTTTCAAAGGCGTTTCAATCGTAAACAGGCGATTGCTCTGGAGCTGGAAGAAGCTCGCAATTTCGGACATTTGCATATGTAGCCTCGGAATCTCTCAGCGGAGGGGGCAGATTTTTGTTGGCGCGGCCATTTTAATATGTCCTCGCATCATTTGGACTAGATGTCGGCCCCGGGAAAACGGGGACGGGTTATCGCGGATTTTGTTTATTTGCGACGAATGGACCACCTGCTGTCACACTACGAACGTGAAGTCGGACTGCTTGCACGCAGTCTGGCGGACTTTGCTCGACGCTTTCCGAAGATTGCAGCACGCCTGGGCATGTCTGGCGGCCACGTCGAAGATCCGCACGTCGACCGAATGGCACAGACGTTCGCGCTGCTAGCCGCCCGTGTCGATGCGAAGCTCGATGACGACTACCCGCAATTCACCGAGGCACTTCTCGAAATTGCCTATCCGCAGTATCTGCGCACGGTCCCGTCGTGCGCGATTGCCTCGTTCGACCCATCGGTTCTGTTCGGTCAGCTTACCGAACCGCTGACGATCGCGCGCGGCACGATGCTGGACGCCAATGCCGCACCGTGTCGCTTCCGTACCGTCTACGACGTCACGTTGTCGCCATTGCGTATTCACTCGGCTCGCTATTCGCCAGCGACGCTTGCACCAGCAGCGGCGCGCATCCCGGCGGAAGTGACGGGGATCGTTTCGATTACCTTTACAAGCGAATCCGCGTCGCAAGCATTCGATGACGCCATTCCATCCGCCCCGGTGCGGCTACATCTGTCCGGAGAGCGGCCGCTCGTCGCCGCGCTTTCCGATACGCTGTTGCTTCGCGCATCGGCCGCCTACGTGGAGGTGGACGAAAGCGGACGCTGGACCCGCTTGCCGAAAGTCCCCATTGAGCCGGCTGGCTTTGCCGATGGCGAGCGCTTGTTGCCGAACGAGGATGACACGAGCGCACAATCGTTCCGGCATCTGATCGAGTATTTTGCCTTCCCCGAGAAGTTTGATTTCGTCGACATCGACCTGGGTCGAATGCGTCGCGCCGCGCGCGCCGAAGCAGCTCGACGACTGACGCTTCACATCGCCGTGCAAGGCACCGCCCATGATTCCGGGGCCGCTCAGATCCTGGCAACGCTGAACATCCGCACGTTCCGATTGTTTTGCACGCCGGTCGTCAACCTGTTCGAACGCGCGGCATCACCTATCCAGCTAACCAGTAGTGATGCCGCCTATCCGATCACGCCGATCCCTATGGCAACCGGCATTCCGTTGAGCATCTATTCGGTCGAAGCCGTGTATCTAGGCGAGCGCACGAAATCGGACGCAGACAAGGCCGCCATCGCATCACACGCGGCACCGCGCACGCATGTGTGGCCGTATCGTGCATTCAGTCACGCGCGGCCCACAGATTCGTCTGCCATCTATTGGCTGGCCTACCGAGATCCGGAAGCCATGCCGAACGAACCGCTGGCGGAATTGCAACTGGCGTTGGTCGACTTAAAAGGTCAAACTGCTCATCCGCGACACCCTCAGGTCGATGTCGATGTACTGGCAACCAACGGAGCCATGCCGTCCCGGTTGCCGATCGGTGCGCCGGACAGCGATCTTCTGTACGAGGGTTCGGCGTTGGCGTGCCCGATCATGCTGCTCTCCCGCCCCACCTTGCCGACTGCCTTGCCGCGTGGCGGTGTACTTTGGCGCGTCCTGTCGGCACTGGCGCCGCATCCGCTCGACCTGACGCGGACCGGACTACCCGCGCTGAAGGAGTTTCTCCGTTTCCATGCTCCGCGTTCCAGCGTGGTTGCCCAACGTTGCATCGACGCGATCGTATCCATCGACTACAAACCGGCGATCAGGTGGATGTCTCTCGACAATCACTTCCCGTCATTCGTTCGCGGTGTGGAGATCCTGCTTTCGTTCTCGGAGGCTGCGACACGAGATGTCAGCCTGCATCGGTTCTCGGCCGTCATGGACCGGTTCTTCGGCCCGTACGCTCAATCAAACAGCTACGTTCAACTCGTCGTGTTATCGGCCGAGAGCGGCAAGGAGCTTTTGCGGTGCGCGCCGCAGCCCGGCACGCAACCGTTGGTCTAACTCAGTGAACATATCCGGCAAGAATCCCGATACTTCCCCCGGCCTGGAAGCCGACCGTTTGCCCACGCATGATCAACACAGCCGGCGCCTCCGAAATTGCTCGTTGGAGCAGCCAACTAAAGCCGGGGCCTGACAATCCAGCCGCGAGCAATGCAGGATTCATGCCGAGCAACATTGCATCACCCGCCCAGCCATAAATCGCCGACAACGACCCGTCGACGTAAATCGTTCCGCCCTGAAAATCCGATCGCGACAGTTCAGTACCGCGAAACGCGCTCGTCATGTAGATACTGCCGTAACTCGGAAAGTCCAGTGTGGAGCCCGCCGCCCCAACGCTGCGGCCCCGAATCGGCGGCAGCTTGATCTCAGGTGTCGAGAACCTCGGCAATTTGATTTTTGGGATCTTCAGACCCGCGCCGATCCCGACGCCGACGCCACCGTAGTAGAAGCTCTGATCGTGCTTCTCAGGGTCCGTCAGTATGATCGTGCCGCCCGTTGCCATTACGATCTCAACGCTCAGACCGCCGCCTGCCCCGGTGTTATAGGTCCACTTGCTCAGCCTCAGAAATGACATGCCCGCGCCCCAGTGATCTGGTTATTGTCGTGACGGAAGGTTGATCAGCCCACAAACGATAAAGCCCAATCCGAAGACTGCGAAAAAGACCGCGTTCCCCCAGATCGCATCGAACCGATCGATTCTCGCAGTCGGAATCGGATTCTCGGCAAGATAGCGCACCTGCGGTCGATCGCCGACGGCCATTTTTGACACGATACCGCCTTGCGGATACGAAACGTGTTCGCCTGACTTGGTTATGAACTCGATTTCAGGGTGATAACCGCCCGCGTTCAACTTCACCACTTCGCCCGGCACCATGATCGACGTCCGCATGAATTCACGCGTCAGCTGAACGTTTATAGCCGCTGCGATCAAAAAGCCAACTCCGATCACGACAAAGGCTACGACTTTGTACATAAATGTGCTCGCTCGTCAAATAGCAGCCGGGATGATACACAACGCGAGCCCGGAAGATGGGACTATCCCACTGCATTCCAGTGCCTCAAGAGAGTGCACGTCGGAACGCACAACCGGCGCGCGCAACAAAAATAACCTTGTCTATTCTCACGCTATGTCCGCGACCGAAAACTCATAACTCCGCACACGATCGCGAACGCCGCCATGATGGTAAAAACGATCGGCGAATCCCAGATCGCGGCGAAGACATTCATCGTTGCGCTGCCATCGGGATCGTCGGCTTGGTATCGCACCTCGACTCGCTAACCGAGTTCCACTTTCGTGACAATCCCGCCTTGCGGATACGAAATCTGCTGTCCTGTCTTGATGGTAAATTGAATCTCGGGAGGGTATCCGCCGACATTGAGCTTAACGACGAGGCCCGGTACCACAATCGATGTTCGAAGAAATTCTCTAGTCGACTGTGCGCTGATTGCAGCAGCGACAAGAAGGACCCACCCTAATCACAATGGCACTGATGCCCTTGAACATGACGCCCTCGTTTTCATTTCTTACAATTATTCGGGCGCTCCATGCTGATCGTATCAGCCTGCCAAATTCTAAAACATCCTCACCTGAACGCCAGACTGCCCGCCTGGTGCGCTATCAGACCTTGGTCGCAAGTGGCGGTGCTTGCGAATGGTCTTCGGATTTGTCGTCATCTCCAGATAGGTGCACTGTCGACACCAGGGTCCGTTTCGGATCGTATTCGGCGTCGCGAACGAGCGATGCCCGATATGGCATTTCCACTCGAGCCTGTGCTGGAGTTCACGTATTCCGTCGAGATGCATTGACCACCACGTTCCGTTGCGATTGGGTGCATCAGCTTAAGCCCTAGCTTCCGGCCATCGTACGCACACGCACGACATCACCGTTCCGTGCCACCGACCGGCAATTAGCTGGCTTGATCCGGATGAATCATGATGCCCGGTGCCGGATTGCGCTTCCATACCGCCGCTACACGTTGCCTACACGAGCATGCCGACAGGGGATGGGAAATTTGAAACTATCAGCCGACGCACTGATGTTATTGGCCCGCCCTACACGATTCGAACGTGTGACCTACGGCTTAGAAGGCCGTTGCTCTATCCAACTGAGCTAAGGGCGGTCGAGGGAGAAAAGACACGGCCTGACGCGGACCGCATTGGAGCATCGGGCTTTTGAGCGACGAGCAACGGCAACACCGCCCGCAATCACAACCACTCAAACCCCCGAAACCAAAACGGGCCCGACACGAAGCCGAGCCCGAAATTATACCCGATCATTGCGCCGGATCACGCGAGACTGGCGCCCGCGGCGTCAAACCGGCTGCGGATGCAGCATGAACCAGCCGAGGCAGAACACGCCGGCGATCACGCAATACACGCCGAACGACGCGAGCCGGCCGCGCCCTTCGAAATAGCGCATCAGGAACCGCACGCTCAGGTACGCGGCGATCGCCGTCAGCACGCCGCCGAGCAGCGCATCGGCGAGCTGATCGCGCGCATGGAACAGCTTCGGCAATTCGAGCACGCCCGCGGCGAAGATGATCGGCGTGCCGAGCAGGAACGAAAATTCCGCCGCCTTCTCCGCCGTCAGCCCCGCCGCGTTGCCGGCGATCATCGTCAACCCGCTGCGCGAGAAGCCCGGAATCAGTGCGCCGATCTGCGCGAGGCCCACGAAGAACGCCTGCTTGAACGTCATCTTCTCGGGCGGCCGATGCGCGCGGCTGCGCTGAATACGATCGCCGAGCCACAGCAACACGCCATTGACGATCAGCGCGATCGCGACGATCCGCAGATCGTGAAACACGCGTTCGATGCGCTTCTCGAGCAGCAGCCCGACGATGCCGGTCGGAATCGTGCCGATGATCAGCGCCCACATCAGGTGCCCGTCGTCGTTCTTGCGGCCGCCGAGCTGCGCGAAGAAGCCGCCGATCAGCGCGATCCAGCGCGCGCGGAAGTACCACAGCAGCGCCAGAGCGGTGCCGAGGTGGAGCGCGACGAGAAAGGGCAGCAGTTGCGGCGCGTGCTTGTCGATGTGCATGCCGAACAGCGCCGGCACGAGCAGCGTATGGCCAAGACTGCTGACGGGGAAGAGTTCGGTAACGCCCTGCAGGACGCTCAGGAATACCAGAAACCAGAGGCTCACGCGTCGGTCCTTTTAGTGAAGATTAAGCGGGAAGGAAGGCGGACGACGCGATGCGCGTCCTGAAAAACGCGCCCCGATTATGCCGAGGCAGGATTACTGCGCCAAGGCATTTGGCAGGATATTGCGGCAATGCACACAAACGCTTGCAACTTGTAAGCGCTCAGAAAGCAAAAAGCCCGCCATTTGCATGGCGGGCTTGTAGGCTTCGGCAGAAATTGCCGTCAGCGGCCGAGCTGATAGAAAAATAATACCGTGCTGCCGGTAAACATGCCGAACAGTGCGATTCCCATTGCCATTGCCAGATCCATGGCCCCCTCCGCGAAGTGTCATGACCCGGCAACATCACCGGTTTAGAGGCATTATCCAGACCGTCGACAGCGTTAAAAACTCGCAATTTCCCGAGAAGGGTTTTCCCCGACCGACCGCGGCCCGATAATGGAACGCACGTTGCTCCAGTCACTTCCAACCCGATTCGCCATGCCCACCTTCCAGCAACACGACATTCACGAACTTCACGCCGGCCCGTCGCTCGCCCGGGTCGCTCCGCAATTCGGCGGCCGTCTGCTGTCCTGGCACGTCGATGGCGAACCGGTGATCTTCTGGCCGGAAACCGCCGATTGGAACAACCTCGCCCGCGTGCGCGGCGGCAATCCGCTGCTGTTTCCGTTCCTCGGCCGCCACCGCGTCGACGGTGAAATCGGTCGCTGGCGCGACGCCGCCGGCGTGGTTCGCGATCTGCCGATGCACGGTTTTGCGCGCGACCTGCCGTTCGACGCGCACCCGTCGGCCGACGGCGCCGCGCTGACGATGACGCTCGACGCGAACGACGCGCTGCACGCGAGCTACCCGTTCGATTTCCGGTTCGAAACGACCTACCGGCTGGCCGACGCGCATACGCTGGAGGTCGCGCTGACGACCGCCAATCGCGGCGACACGCCACTACCCTATTACGCCGGCCACCATTTCTACTTCGCGCTGCCGCACGACGAGCGGGCCGACACCCTCCTCGAGCTGCCGCCGACCCGCCGTTGCCAACAGCGCGCGGACGGCTCGATCAGCCCGCTCGAACCAGGCGAAGCCCGTTACCGCCTCGACAATCCGGACATCCTCGATCGTTTCCACTGTCTCGATGGCGAGCCGTCCGCGCCGGTGCGCATCGTGATGCCGGGCCGCCGTCGCACGATCGAGATCGCGCTGGACGTGCCGGGCTCGATCCCGTGGTATGCGGTCACGACGTGGACCGAAAAGCCGGATTCGGACTTCTATTGCGTCGAGCCGTGGCTCGGCCTGCCCGATGCGATCCACAACGGCCTCGGGCTGCGCATGCTCGCACCGGGCGCGACCGAAACGGCCACGCTGCGGATCCGCGTCGCCCCGCTCGCCGGCTGATTCGGCACGCATCGAACCGGGGCGCGGCGGCCCGCCTGCGACCGAAACTGCGGTGCGCGGGTCGAACCCGTTAAAATCGGACGTTTTGTGTTGCCTGCCGCGTCACGCGCGGCAGGGTTTTGCGAGGTTCAATGTTCGGAACAACAACGAAGCGACTCTTCGCAGCCGCCTGCGCCGCCCTGCTCGTCGCGTGCGGCTCCGCGCCCGTCGGCCCCGGGTTCTATCGCGTCGAGCGTGGCGACACGCTCTACAAGATCGCGCGTGAAAACCGCACGTCGGTACAGAGCATCGTGCGCTGGAACCAGATGACGAACCCCGATGCGATCGAAGTCGGCCAGGTGCTGCGCGTCGCACCGCCGCCCGGCACGGCCACCGCGTCGACGCCATCGACCACCGGCACCGGCAGCGCAGGCCGCGCGCGGCCGGCCCCTTCCGCGCCGGTCGAATCTGCCGTGAAACCGGCCACGAGCATTGCGCTGATCTGGCCGGCGGCCGGCAACGTGGTGCGCACGTTCGACGGTTCGAAATCGAAGGGCATCGATATCGCGAATTCGCCGGGCACGCCCGTGGTCGCGGCCGCACCGGGTGTCGTGGTCTATGCCGGTAACGGGTTGCGCGGCTACGGCAACCTGATCATCCTGAAGCACAACGCCGATTACCTGACGGCCTACGCGCACAACCGCGCGTTGCTGGTGAAGGAAGGCCAGTCGGTCACGCAAGGGCAATCGATTGCCGAGATGGGCAACAGCGACAGCGATCGCGTCGCGCTGCATTTCGAGTTGCGCTATGGCGGCCGCTCGATCGATCCGTCACGCTACCTGCCGGCGCGCTGAGCGCGCGATGGACGGCACGCGACGCCGGCGCGCATCGCGTGCCGTCACGGCGAAAACGGAAAAAATCGAGTCAGCGCTTGCGCAGACGTCCGGTGAAACGGCCGGACAACGGATCGACATGACGAGCAAACGCCACCAGCACACCGATTCCGATCAGGCTGAACCCCGCAGCTATCAGAAGCAAATCCATGGTCACACCACTGTTTTGTCTTGATCTTATGCGTCATTGTGGAATCGTGCACTGAGCCGTAACTGTTGGACGAGTCAGAACATTCCCTATCAGCGAACACCATTGTGAATTCGTCTGCGTGAAATCCTGATGTAAGCCGTTCACCCGACGCCACGCCGACATCCGGGAGACCATGCGATGCTGCCCGCCGCCGACCGCTACGACCACCTCCTCTCCCGCTTCCACTGGGACATTCCGACGCATTACAACATCGGCGTGGACGTGTGCGACAAATGGGCCGACGGCAGCGGACGCCTCGCGCTGATCCACGAAACGGCGCAAGGCGACGTCTCCCGCATCACGTTCGACGACCTGAAGAATGCTTCTAACCGGCTCGCGAACAGCTTTGCGCGCGCCGGCCTGCGGCGCGGCGACCGGATCGGCATCTTTCTCGCGCAGAGCCCCGAAACGGCGATCGCCCATCTCGCCGCGTACAAGTTCGGCGCGATCGCCGTGCCGCTCTTCACGCTGTTCGGCGTCGATGCGCTCGAGTACCGGCTCGCGAACAGCGAAGCCGCCACGCTCGTCACCGACGCGGCCGGCTACGCGAAGATCGCGCCGCTGCGCGCACGGCTGCCGGCACTGCATACCGTCTACTGCATCGGCGACGATGTGCCCGATGCGCCGGGCGTGCTTCGCTATGACGCGGCGCTCACCGCCGAATCGCCGGACTTCGTGCCGGCCGATACGGCCGCCGACGATCCGGCCGTGATCATCTATACGTCCGGCACGACGGGCAAGCCGAAAGGCGCGCTACACGCGCATCGCGTGCTGCTCGGCCACCTGCCGGGCGTCGAGATGTCGCAGCAGTGCTTCCCGCGCGACGCACGCCTGTTCTGGACGCCCGCCGACTGGGCATGGATCGGCGGGCTGCTCGACGTGCTGCTGCCGTCATGGCATCACGGCGTGCCGGTACTCGCGCGCCGCTTCGAGAAATTCGACGGCGACGCGGCGTTCGCGCTGATGGCGCGGCACGGCGTCACCCACGCGTTTCTGCCGCCCACCGCGCTGAAGCTGATGCGCGCCGTCGCGGCGCCGCGCGAACGCTACGCGTTGTCGCTGAAATCGGTCGCAAGCGGCGGCGAATCGCTCGGCACCGAATTGACGGCGTGGGGCCGCGACGCGCTCGGCGTGACGATCAACGAGTTCTACGGGCAGACCGAGTGCAACATGGTGCTGTCGTCGTGCGCGGCGCTGTTCGATGCGCAGCCCGGCGCGATCGGCAAGGCGGTGCCCGGCCATGCGGTCGCGATCGTCGACGCTGAGGGCGCGCCGCTGCCGCCCGGCGTCGAAGGCCGCATCGCGGTGCGCCGCCCCGATCCGGTGATGTTTCTCGAATACTGGCGCAACCCCGGCGCGACGCGCGACAAGTTCGCGGGCGACTACCTGCTCACCGGCGATACGGGCACGATCGATGCCGACGGTTTCGTGCGCTTCGTCGGCCGCGACGACGACGTAATCACGAGCGCCGGTTACCGGATCGGCCCGGGCCCGATCGAGGATTGCCTGCTCACGCATCCGGCGGTGCGAATGGCGGCCGTCGTCGGCGTGCCCGACGCGACGCGCACCGAAATCGTCAAGGCGTTCGTCGTGCTGAACCCCGGCCACGCCGGCGACGCTGCGCTCGTGAGCGCGCTGCAGGAACACGTGCGCACGCGACTCGCCGCGCACGAGTATCCGCGCGCGATCGCGTTCGTCGATAGCCTGCCGATGACCGCCACCGGCAAGATCGTGCGCCGCGCGCTGCGCGACGCGTGAGCGGCCCGCTCGCTCGGCCCGCCCGGCCGGATGGTTTATAGTGGCGCCACGCAGTTTTTCCAAGAAACCGATGTCCTCTGATCAACACTCCGCCACGGGCGCGCCGCACAGCCCGCTCTACGCCAAACTCCTCGGCGAGACCGCCAAGATCGACTGGTGCGATCTCGAGCGCTTCTTCGCGCAGGGCAAGCTGCTGTCGGTTGCGCGCGACCTCGATCTCGTCAGCGTCGCGGAAGCGGTCGCCAGCGACGATACCGAACAGGTCACGCGCTGGCTGTCGTCCGGCCTCGTCGCGCGCATGCCGGCCGAGACCGCAGCCGACTACGCGGCGCGCAATCCGGAACTGTGGGCGGTCGTCGTCTCGCCGTGGGTCTGCGTACAGGAACGCGCCTGACGCGTCCGCCATGTCCGAATCCGCCTTACCTCACGGGGCCAGCGGCGCTGCGGCTGCCGTCACGCATCGGCGCGTCCTCGCGCTCGCGTTCCCGATCGTCGTTGCGAACCTGACCCAGCCGATCCTCGGCGCCGTCGACACGGCCGTCGCCGGCCACCTCGACGGGGCGCAATATCTCGGCGGCGTCGCGCTCGGCGGGCTGTTCTTCAATTTCGTGTTCTGGGGCTTCGGCTTCCTGCGGATGGGAACCACCGGCCTCGTCGCGCAGGCGCATGGCGCCGGCAACGCCGCCGGGATCCGCCTGAATCTGCTGCGCGCGCTGATCGTCGCGTTCGCGCTCGGCGCCGCGGTGCTCGCGCTGCAGGCGCCGCTGCTGTCGTTCGCGCTGTCCGCGCTCGGCGGCAGCGACGCCGTCCACACGACGGCGCTCGCATACAGCCACGCACGGATCTGGAGCGCGCCGTTCGCGCTCGCGAACTACGTGGTGCTCGGTTACCTGCTCGGCGTGCAGCGCGTTCGGCTCGCACTCGTCGCACAGGTGTTCATCAATGCGGTGAACATCGGCGCCGTGCTGCTCTACGTGTACGGTCTCGGTTGGGGCATCGCCGGCATCGGCGCCGCGACCGCCACCGCGGACGCGTGCGGCTTCGCGCTCGGCGCGTGGATGCTGTGGCGGCTGCGGCCGCGCGGCCTTGCACCGCTCGCGGTACGCGCGCTTGCCGATCGGGTCGCGCTCAAGCGGCTGATCGTGCTCAATCGCGACATCTTCCTGCGCACCCTGTGCCTGCTCGGCGCATTCGGGTGGTTCGCGCATCTCGGCGCAAAACAAGGCGACGCGACACTCGCCGCGAATGCGCTACTGCTGAATTTTCAGACCTTCATGGCGTACGGCCTCGACGGCTTCGCGCATGCGGCCGAGGCGCTCGTCGGCGCGGCGGCCGGCGCGCGCGATCGCCACGCATTCCGGCAAGCCGTGCGCGTCACGCTGTTCTGGTCGGCGCTCGGTGCGCTGCTGTTCGCGCTCGTTTACTGGGCCGCGGGCGGCTGGATCGTCGCGCGTCTGACCGATCAGGCCGAGATCCGCGCCGTCGCGCTACGCTACCTGCCGTGGGCCGCGATCTCGCCGATCGTGTCGGTCTGGGGCTTCCTTCTCGACGGCGTGTTCATCGGCGCGACGCAGACGCAGTCGCTGATGCGCGCGATGGTCATGTCGTTGTCGATCTTCATCGCGGCCACGCTCGCCGCCGTCGACACGTTCGGCAATCACGGTCTCTGGTTCGCGCTACTGCTGTTCATGGCGGCGCGCGGCGCGACGCTCGCGCGCTACCTGCCGGCGCTGTTGCAGCGCATTGGCGCGGACCCGCAAGCCGCATCCGCGGCCCGCGCGTGACAGCGGGGCCGAGCGACCGTTACTGCACGGGTTTCGGCGACGGCGCGTCGAGCATCGACGGCGGCGTCATGTCGGTCGGCACGCCGCGATAGTCGGCCGGATCCTCGGGCGGGTGGCCGCGGCGCGCCTGGCGGGGATCGCTGCTGCAGGCGGCAAGAAGGGATGCGACCAGCACGGCCAGCACGGCCAGCATGATACGGCTCATCAGGTAGGGCTCCAGAAAACGGCGCGCCCATCGCACGCCGGGACCGCGCCGAGTCTAGCGGAAATCCGGTTTCGGAGTTGCGCCGTGCATGTCCTACTATGTACGCATGGCGCTGGGCCGTTGAAAGGAGGCTGCCATGTCGTCTGAGGAAATTGCGGGCCTGATCGGCCTGTTCATCGGTGTGATGGTGCTGGTCGCGCTGTCGTACTTCGAGTCGCGCGAATACAAGCGCAGCCACGAAGGCGAAGGGATGATCCACCACTGGATGGCGGAACACCACCTGCTCGACTGGCGGCGCAAGCACTGAGCGCGCGCCGCTGCCGTACGGCCCTCCTCCGGGCCGCCGCGAACGTGCCGCCCCGCGGCACGGTGATCGCTGCGTATCGCTGAAATTATCAGGGGCCAGGTACGCACACGTGAACCGCATACACGAACGCCGTCGCGCGGCACAGGCCACGCGACGGCGTTCGCTTGCGCGCGCCGCACCTCGGAAGGTGCGACGCGATTCGACCCGCTCAGCCCAGGAAGTGGCGGGCGTAGCGCGCGTTGATGTCCGACAGGCGGAACAGCGTCAGGAAATCCGCGCAGTTGAAGTCGGGATCCCAGGCCGGTGCGCCGCAAATCTTCGCACCGAGACGCAGGTAACCCTTGATCAGCGGCGGCGGCGCGACCACGGTGCCCGTCTGCAGTTCGTCGACCGGCAGCGCCGTGTGCGGGAACGCGCGATACTCGGGCGCCGTCAGCGAGCCTGCCGACAGCGACTGGTACAGGTTCGCCGCGTAGTGACCGCCATCGGCCATCGACACGCTCGCGCAGCCGAGCATCGTTTCGTAGCCGTTCTGCATCATGTACGCGCCGAGGCCGCCCCACAGCGCCATGATGACGGCGCCACTGCGGTAGTCGCTGTGCACGCACGAGCGGCCGACCTCGACCATCTTGCCGCGCAGGTGCGTGAGCCGCGACAGGTCGAATTCGCCTTCGGCGTACAGGCGGCCGACACGCGCCGCCTGGTGCGGCGGCAGCACGCGGTACGTGCCGACGACTTTCAACGTGTCGAGATCGCGGACCAGGAGGTGGTCGCAATACGCGTCGAACGGATCGACGTCGAGCCCGGAAGGGCCGCTGACCTGCGCGCCCATCTCTTCGGCGAACACGCTGTAGCGCAGGCGCTGGGCTTCGCGCAATTCGTCTTCCGTACGCGCCCATGCGGCGCGCAGGCGATACTCCGATGTGACGGTTTCACTGGCGCGCGGCAGGTGACGCCGCGACGTGTCGAGGGGCAGCGAGGCAAAAGGGAGCGTAGGCGTCGGCAGTTCTCGCATTAGGCTTTCCTGGTCGTAAGGAATAGGACGACATGCCCGCCAATGTAGTAATCGGCCGTGACCGTTATGTGGCACGACCGTGTCCTTTCAATGACGTGTCGCCGATTTGACTTTAGCAGAAAGCTCGCGAAACGGTATGATCAATCCCTTCAAACCAATTCAGACGGGCCTTACACCAATTCGGGCGTCAGGACCGCCCGCAGCACGGCCTGCCGGCTGCCGTCGCGCGTGCGGCTCGCCAGCCACACGATTCCGCCCTTCTTGATGCTCCAGCTGTCGTCGCCGCCGGCGATCAATTGCGCGGCGACGCTGCCGAGCGTCGGCTGGTGGCCGACGATCACGACCGTCGGGGCGATGCCTTCCGGCCAGCCGGCGGCTGCCAGCACGTCGTCGACGCCGCCGCCTGGGGCAAGCGCGTCGACGGTGCGGTACTGGTCGGTCAGTGCCTCGACGGTCTGTACGGTGCGCGCCGCCGGGCTCGCGAGGATCACGGTATTCGTCTCGAGACGGCCGCGCAGCCATTTGGCCATTGCCTGCGCATCCTTGCGGCCGCGCACGGTCAACTGGCGCGCGAGATCGCTCGTCGCGTAATCTTCGGCCTCGGCGTGGCGCCACAGGATCAGGTTCATCATGATGTTCTCCTTGCTTCGGCGAGCGGCCGCGCGCATGCGCGCGGGGCGGCCGATCTCACGAGAATTGTCGCAAATCGCGGCCGGTTCGCGGCCGGGGCATTTACCCGCATATCGTGATTGACCGAATCGGCCATTCGACGTTATTATCTTTGGCTCGTCGGAGCGTAGCGCAGCCTGGTAGCGCATCTGATTTGGGATCAGAGGGTCGAAGGTTCGAATCCTTTCGCTCCGACCAAAGGAATCAAGGGGTTACAGGAATTTTCCCTGTAGCCCCTTTTCCAATTCTGGCTTCATGTAACCCGATTCGGCCTGCACCGATCAATCCCGATCCATTTCGACTGCGTCACCTGCCCCTCCTACAGCCAGCTTCACTACACATCTGCGATCGTTGATTTCGATACACAACCGAAGGCAGTTGTTGACACGGCACCCCGATTCCGCAGGATCAAACGAGACTTGAGATCAGGTGGCAGCCACACGTAGCACGGTGGCCGTGCCGCGCGATCGGGATGCCGCCATCCGTCATCGACGAATCGCCCTCTTCAATGATGTTGGGCGACACGTCGGGATGCTGCGGGCATGACACACGATCGCCCTTGCGGGCAACATAGCGGCTATCGAAGCGCATCGAAGTTGACCCTGTTTCGACCTTGCCGCCGTGGTCGGTGTCGTCGCCTACCCGAATCAAATTAATCATCTTCGCTCCGAGCTATGGGCATGCGTTAACTGTGCCGCACTCAATCCAGCGCTCTATAATCCTTCCGTCTTTCGCGGTATATCTAACCCTCCAGAACTTGAGATCGTCAGAAATGTTCAATAATTCAACCACATCCCCCTTTATTATGTAGGATTTTGATTTATTTTTACTGACTGGCTCTGCGTATAGGTACGCTCGATTCGCGGTCACCTGTCTATTCTTGGATGCTTTGCTGTCCTTGGTCAGGTAAACATCGAATGGGCCGTAAAAAAAATCACCATCTGGATTTTTTGTGACTTTCCAGTGTAACTCTCCGTTACTTAGTGAAATATCCGAGACTCCATTTTTTGCACCAAAGAACGAGAAGAAGTTGATCGTGGCGCGCAATCCGTCGAGCGATATCGTTCCATCCAAATTGTCGCCCCCTTCCGGGTCGCAATCAATTCTTCGTCCTTCCTCGGTGATAAAGCAATAACTCCCTGCAACTTGATTGCCCGAGGATTTGTGTAATTTAATGACAAAAGTAGAATAAGGCTTCTTGCCTTCGTGTTGCTCAGACACATATCGCCATTCGCCAAGAAGTGGGTTCACCTCAGTTTTAGGCACTTGCGCAATCGCCGCCTCGAATCCAATAAGAAGGCACAAGCCAATAAAAATACGCATCAATCTATTCATAATTTTACCTGAAGGCAATCATCAACACGGCCAATCCAGCCCTTCAAAAAAACGACTTGACTGGAATCATTGTCGACCAGCATCTTGTAATATTTTCGGCGAATTTCTGCAATATCCTGGAGTAACTGATCCTGATCTTGAACCGCGTTTATCGCTTTGATTGTGTTGGATCCGAGGCCGCCATCTTCACCTACGCCAGCACCGTATTTTGAATTGAGCATTTTCTGAATTTGCCTCACGGCGCCGCCGGATGTGATTGTCCAATCGTATGTCATAAGGGCAATACGGTCGTCGCGGAATTGACAAAATCCTTTTGGCTCCCAGAATCTCTTTAAATAAATTACCTCCGCTTGACTCTCGGTAAGCGCTTTTAGATTTTCGACAGTTGGCTCAACCCCAAGATCTTCCTTGGCATATTTCTGCCACGTCGGCCAAGCTATCCCTCTATTTGTGAGTCCGCCTTTATCGTTTTTGTTGTTCACAATTCCACCCTCGTGATTCAGAATAATTTTAGATATCTTCTTGAAACGAGCGGCGCAATCGCCACAACCTTCTTCGCTTTTTTGGGCGAAGTTTCCAATCAACCCGATCGGATGGAGATGCCACGGGTTCGGTTCTTTCGGGAAACCTTTCACGCTGGCGACATGCTCCCACCACTGCAACTTCCCGATTCGTTCGATTTCGCTCCTCCACAGCCACAGCAGCTTCTTCATCAGCGGCGACAGCGCTTCCCATTTACCCAGGCCGCCGCCCCATTCACTTTCGCAGCGCACGACGAGGTGGGAGAGGGCTTCCGCCGTCCACCGCGTTTCCTGCGCGTGCTTCAGCTCCTGAGCCGTCACCTTCCCATCGTGGTTCGCGTCAATGGCCTTCTCGAGCGTCGTTATAAGCGGACTTCCGTTGACCGTGGCCGCGCTCGTCTCGAATTCGGTTTTGTCTTCGTCGGCCAGAAACAGCTCTGCGACGTGGATGTAGCGCTTCAGCATGTCGATCGGCATGATGCTGCTGTTATCGATCAGTTCGAAGCCCGGCCAGTCCCACGGCCCGCACATTCGCACGAGCGGATGGTCTCGCTCGCACACCCATCCATCGCGTGTTTTGCCGTCCTTGGCGCCGATCTTCACGTAATACCAGCGACGCCCCTTGTCGTCTTTCGCGATGCTCCCTGCGCCGTTCTACTCTAGGCCGGCAGTTCGGAACACGTCACGGAAATCCGCGCCCGGCCCCTTTGCGTTCGAGAAGCTCAACGGAAAGTCCTTCCAACCGGGTACGATTGCGGTGGTGGTCGTGTCGGCGAGGCTGCCGTCGACCCAGACAGGCGTACCGGCGTCGTTGAATACCGGTTTCGCGTGGCGGCTGCCATGTAAGGGCGCGGCCGTTTTCGGTTGTACCTTGACCCACTTGCCCTTCAAGTCGCCGGCGAGAGGCGCAAGTTTGACGCCGGGTTGCAGCTTCTGGTCCGGTTCCGGCAGATCGCTGACGAGCCGCGCGCCCGGCGAGATCTCCAGAAACGCTTTGGACGCCGGTAACTGCTTGGCTCGTTCGCGACTCCTTTGGATGAACGCTTCGAGCTCGGGGCCGGCAAACACCTCCAAGTGCAGCAGTGGCCGAGTCGGTTTCGCCGGCAACAACTTCGCATCCGGGTAGCGCAAATAGTGACCGAGCTGACCGATCACGTCGCCTGCCTTGACTGCGTACGGTTGTTTGAGCACCACGACCGTGTCCAGCGGTTTCGGATCCACTATAGGATCAAGCTCGCCTAGAAAGACGTATCCGTACGGCGCGTGCGGTGATACAGGCTGACCGACGATCGCTGCGACCGCGGTACCGGTTTTGATCGTCTTGATCTTCGCCCAGCCGGGCTTTGCCTTTGCCTGCTCGTCCGTATCCGAGACGATCAATTCCGCACCCTTCGGCAAGATGCCGATGATCTTGCCGTTCGGCAGATCACAGATACGAAGCCCCGTGATCGGGGCGGGAAGCGGTGTCGCGTCTTTCTCTGCTTGTTCCGGTTCGGTTGGCGGCACGAAATTGTTTCGGATGAGGTCGCCCAGCGGATCACTATCGGCGCTGTTTCGCTGCGGCGGCATGGGTGCCTTCGGCAATGGGACATTCTGCTTGTCTTTCGCTTTTTCTCCGACCCGGTAGTAACGGTCGCCTTCCCAATACGGCATCGGTGCCATGTTCAACTTGGAGAGGTCGACTTGGGCGAACTTTGCCTGTTCCGCCGCCGACTGGTAGCTATTCCAGTCCATCGTATGCATGTACAGGCTGAAGAACGTGAGCGTCTCATTCGGCGCCGGTTTGTTCTGTGCCGGCGTCGAATTGGATGCTGGTACGGGCTCCCCTTTAGAATTTTTCGTGGGGGCCGGTTTCGGCAGCGGAGGCGGTGGTAATTGCAGTCGATGGCGAATCAGTACGAAGCCCGTCGAATACAGCGCGTGTCGGCCGTCCTGGTAATCCTGTTCCGGATATTTGCTGTCGAGCCTGTACGCGACGACTTCACCGTCGGCAATCGCGCGAATGCCGTCACCTTGCTTCAGTTGAGCGCTCGTGTTCTGGTCGAAGTGGATGCCGCCGTGCCACATGCCGTTCGCGCCTAGTGGATAGAACCCATCCTCAGCGACCGCAAGAGCCTTCATGTAGGTCATCGGATCGGATGCGTCGTCCTTGCCGGCGGGAGTGAATGGGAAGGCCCAGTTCAGCGGCGTGTAAGGCGGCGTCGCCGGTGTGCTTGGCGCGGCTGCGGGGTTGGCCGGCGCGGCTGGCTTCTGGGAAGGAGGTTTTTTGCTCATATTTCTCGGAATCTCTCGTTTCTCTTTTTTGTCGCTACGGGGTTGCCGGTCGGGCGTCAGCCGGAGAAGAGCGAACCTCGTCCGCCGTCAGTTGACACCGGCGTTGCCTGCAACGGATCGCGAATCGTCCCGCTCGCGCCGCTCGACTTGTCCCAGTTCCCGCATTTTTCCAGAATCTGTCCGGTCGTCACGTTCTCGATCAAACCGCCCTTGATGCTGATGTATGAGCCACCCGCGCCGATCCACACCTCCTTCGCGGCCGTCAGAATCAGCCGTCCGTCCGCGCTTTCGATCTTCACGTCCTGCAGCCCCACTAGCGAGGCCGAGCCACTTTGCGCCTGGATGTCTACCGGTCCCTTCGCCGCGAAAATCTTGATGCCGAGGTTTTGCGCGAACAGGCTGATCTTGTCGAGCACACTGACCAGTAACGCTTTACCGGCGGCCAAGTTGACGTTCTTGCCTGCAACAACGTTCGCGTGCTGGTTCGCCGTGACATGCACCGACTGCTGCGTCGACGCGGCGATGCCTTCAGGACTCGACAGCAGCATCACCGGCTTCGCAAAACCGTTCGCATTGCCCGTGCCGCCGCCCGCTGTACGGCCGCCGCTGGCAGAACCAGCAACCGTGCGCTGTGTTGCGTCGGTGAACGACTTCAGCGCGGCCTGACCGTCCTGGAGGCTTTCGGCGCGGTTCGTTTCACTGGCCTTCGACACGGTCTCGAGCACGGCTTCCGCGCCGGCAAGCGGATCGGTGGCGGCCGTTACGTTCAGCGGCTGGGCAGTGGCTGGCTGCGTCGATACATAGAGCCCCTGCTCGGCGCGTACCGCGCCGTACGCACCGGACTTCAGGTCGAATCCGTTGCCGAGGAACGAGCCGCGCGTGTTATCGGATTGTTCGATCAGGTAACCCAAATGCAGGTGAGAACTGTAGCTCGACGAATAAAGGTGAACTCGGTTCCGACCGCTCGAATCATCCATGACAAGCTGGTTGAAGCCGTCGCCGCCGTATTCGCGAGAACGGAAGCCGGACAGCAGGCCGTGCGTGTGCCACACCGGCATCGTCGCGCCGCCGTGCAGTCGCGAGATGATCACCGGCCGGTCGCAGTCGCCATTCACGAATCCGAGGAGCACCTGATCGTCTTTGCGCAACGGGAAGTAACCGCCGCGCTTTGAACCTGCGTCCGGCATCGCTGCACGAATCCACGACGTGGACTTCGTATTGCGATCCTTTCGACTGTTTGATGTGCGGACCCGCACACGATTGCCGTCGTCCGTGTGGATTTCCTCGTCGCTGTCCGTCACGACGATCGCCGTCTGCAAGTGCATCTCGGGCTTCTCGTGCTCGAACGGGCTGCGGAACGGCGTCTTGCGGCGTTGCGCTTCGATCTCGACGTGAAAAAATCCGATACCGCCATCACGGTGACTCACGGTCGTACCGGTTCCGGCCACCTTGACCTGTTCGATCTCGCTGCGCAGACTGCGCGGGAATCGCGTGAGCGCGTCTATGCCGGGCAAGTTATTTTGGATTAACCAGTCGCTCGCGATGATCGACAGCTCACGCTCCTCCTCCGGCAATGTATCGAAGAGGGGATGTCCCGACACCTTGAACCAGTAGCCGGGCAATGCATAGCGGGGACTGCCGATCGCGAAATAGCGTTTTGCTCGCGAAGCCCATTCCTCGGTGCGGATGCGCGCCTGTTGCTGTCCAGCATCAGATTCGGCCCACGTCTGTGAGCCGGTATAGAGATACTCTTCGCCTTGACCGGGTAACTCATCAAGGTCAGCCGCTGGCGTGCTCGCCTGTTTGTCGAGGTCAGGCCGCTTGTAGTCAACGGTGCCCAGCGTCAGCGTCGCACTTTGGGCGTCCTGCTGTTCGCTCAACTGGGTAAGCCCATCGAAATCCTCGTCGGTACCCGCGTGGCTGAACTTCATCTCCGAATTCGGTAGCGACGGCCCAAAATAGAGGTCGTCCATCATGACGACCTTGTGCGACTTGCCATCCTTCGCAAAATCGAAGCGCGGAAACACCCCGACTTCCTCCAGACTCCGGTGCACGAAATTCCAGTCGGTTTCCCATTGCACACGGTGCGAATACGAGCGCATTGCCGTGCGCAGTTCCTGTCCATAGTTGCCGGAAGCCTGGGGATGCTTGTCGAATACGTCGGTGAGAATCTGCCAGCCGCCGGCTTCCTGCCAGTCGCGCCGATCGCTGCTGAGCTTGAGGAAGCTCAACCACGAAGCGAAATGGAGCTGAAAATACGACAACGTGCCATCGTTTCCCAGACGGCGAGCCTGTTGCACGTAGCCGTGAATTGGCAGATAGCCGCCGTCTGTCTGGCGGATCCAGAGCGTGACGGGTTGCAGCATCAGAGCGTTGAGCTTGATCTTGTCGCCGACGACGGACGAGGCATCGACAGTCACCTCGAAATTGCGCCCAAGCCGCGCTTTGATCTTGACGTACAGTGGCGTGAGCCAGTTGTTGCCCAGTGGAGTGTCGAGTTTGACGATTCGATCGAACTGCGCGTAACCGCCGCGCAGCACCTTATCCAGCATGTCCGATGCCATGCATCAACCCCGTTTAGGGAACACGTCGATTGCTCTCAGACAATTCGACGATAATGTTAATGTAAAATTTCCGAAAGCAAATGGAAATAAAATCCCGATCTGATTTCGATATTAGAGCATAGCAAACGTTAGTGGAAAATGCGCACGCCCGTCGCCTTATAAAGACATTGCTTTCAGAAAGCCAACTTAGATTAACTTCGTGCGACGGCGCTTCCTTACAAAGCTATGCAGTCACATGCCAACGCGCTCGACATATCTGTCGGTTGCAATATAACGTCGAACAATCGCTGCATCCGGCCCGCCTTCACGAAGCTCCCGGACATCCCGTTATTTTTGAGTGGGCGCCAGGCAATGAATTCGCGAAGGCATATATCCATCTACACGAGCACCCCGTTCAAGAACAAACTCGCGCGCGCCCTGGTTCGACCGCAGCGGTCGATTCTAAAAAGATTCACTCATATATCACTTTCCCGAGTACGGCCTATTACGGGCGCACCGCCGATGTAATCCCGCATCGGTGCCCTTAGCTCAGGAATTTCACGTGCATCCCACTCTTGCCTTCGCCATTGGCAATGCCCTTGTTCTGATTCTTGTCTGTACCGGCGTCGTACTGTTTCTCAGGCGGCGCGCTACTCAGATTCCTGTTCCAACGTCGCCTACACCTTCCGCCGTTACCGCGCCCGTTCTTCAGTACGAGTTTTTTCGATCCAACGATTGACGAATGGGAAGCCCAAGCCCTCTACCCGGGTCACGCGCTGCATGCCTTCCGACATGCGCCGCCGGCTCCCTCCGAACTGAGGCTGGCCCCTTTTTCCGTTTTTACGGGCGTTTTTTGTCGACCCTTGGATGCTCGCCCGCTTTCGGGACTCGCCCCGGTGCGGCCCGGGCACGAATCGACCGCCGCAGCGACGCGCCCGCACCTCCACCGCCAAGCCCGCGCACGGAACTTGCTGGAACACGCGATAATACGTGTGAACAACCCGCCACCGCGCATGAAAAACAACGTTCTCAAGCCAGCCCTCTGCGCGTCGCTGCTCGTGCTCGCCGCCGCCGGCACCGCGTCGGCGAAAGCGCTCGACGACGCACTCGACTGCCATTCGACCGGCCACAAGTTCGTCGCACCGCTGCTCGCCTCCGGCGACATCCAGTCGGAGCCGATGCACGTCGAATCGAATTCGGTCAATGCGTTCCGCACGAACCGCCCGCTGACGGCCTACGGCTTCGGCGTCTATGTCGTGCTCGGCTACCAGGCGAATGACCCGATCTTCCGTCCGGGCGACGGCACGCCGATCGGCGACTGGGCCTACGGGGTCGTCGTGCGCGGGACGAAGAGTTCGGTCGAGGAAGCCGTGCGCAAGGCCGGCAGCGACGCAACCGTCAAGCAGGCGTTCCCGTTCCTGACCGCGATCGTCTGCTCGTCGGACTGAGCGGACCGCCAGCACGCTCGTGCGGCGCGCCTGACGGAGCGCCGCCGCATATCGCCTCCCCCCCGGAGCCTGAGCGCCTTCCGGGCCCGCTATCGACCTGTCACGCGCCGGTATACACCACGCGATACGGGATCCCGACCTTCTCCCACTCCGCCGCCTCCTGGCTGAGGCTGTAGTCGGTCAACGGGTTCTGCTCGACCCAGGCGTTCGGCAGACGCACCTCATAGCCGCCCTTCTTCATCTGCGAAACGGAAATGTCGGGCAGCCCCGCGTCGGTCCGGCGCCGGCACAGCAGCGCCGCGAGCCGCAAGCAGAACAGCAGCGGCCACTCGACCTCGCGCGCCTGCGACAATTTCCCGAGCTTGCCTGCATGGCCGAGCACGAGCGCGGCGAGCCGCGCCTGGTCGGTGCGCGAAAAACCCGGCATGTCCGCGTTGCTCGCGATATAGGCCGAATGCTTGTGATACGCGCTGTGCGAGATCGACAGGCCGATCTCGTGCAACGCGGCCGCCCAGCCGAGGAACATCCGCCCTTCCTCGCGCGCTTCCTCGTCGTCTTCCTCGAGCTCGTCGTAGAAACGCCCCGCGAGCGCGCCGATCCGCTCGGCCTGCGCACGATCGACGCCGTAGCGGCGCATGAAACCCTCGACGGTCACGGCACGCATGTCCTCGTGCTGCGTCCGGCCGAGCAGGTCGTACAGCACACCGAGGCGCAGCGCGCCGTCGGTCGTATCGACGTAGTCGACGCCCAGCTCCTCGAACACCGCGAGCATGATCGCCAGACCGCCCGCGAGCACCGGCACGCGGTCGGGCTTCAGCGCGATCAGCTTCAGCCGGTTGACGTTCTCCGCCTTGATCAGCGCACGCTTGAGCCGCTCGAGGCCGCCGCGCGAAATGCCGTGCGTGATGCCCGGATCGTTGAAGCCGTTCGCCTCGACGAGTTCCGCGAGCGCGCGCGCGGTGCCGGACGACCCGATCGCCTGGTCCCAGCCGGCCTTCTTGTATTCGCTCGAAATGATCTGGATCTCGCGCTTGGCCGCGAGTTCGGCCTGCCGCATCGTGTATTCGTCGACGTTGCCGGCCGGAAAGAAGGCGCGGCTATGGCTCACGCAGCCGATATATAGGCTCTCCATCACGATCGGCGTGTAGTGCGAACCGATGATGAATTCGGTCGAGCCGCCGCCGATGTCGACGACGAGCCGCTTGCCGGCGCTCGCCGGCACCGAGTGCGCGGCGCCCGCATAGATGAGGCGCGCCTCTTCGCGGCCCGCGATCACTTCGATCGGGAACCCGAGCGCCGCCTCGGCCTCGCCGAGGAATTCGGCGGCGTTCTTCGCGACGCGCAGCGTGTTGGTCGCCACCGCGCGCACATGATCGGGATGGAAATCGCGCAGGCGCTCGCCGAACCGCTTGAGCGCCTCCCAGCCACGCTCCTGCGACGCGCGATCGAGCATCTTGTCGCTCGACAGGCCGGCGGCCAGCCGGACCGGCTCGCGCAGCGCGTCGACGGGATAGATCTGGCTGCCCGCCGGCGTTTCCTCGACGCGCCCGACGATCAGCCGGAAGCTGTTCGAGCCGAGATCCACGGCAGCCAGCAAGTGGGGAGTTGTAACCATCAGAAGGGGGCTCCGTGCGCGTTCTTCCGCGGCAGCCGTTCCGGCAACCGCGGGCGATCAATCAAAGGCGACATTTTAAGCGTGGAACGCTTGCCGTTGCCACGCTTCACGGGCATGCACACGGCTCGATTCCATATAGCCGAAACATTTATGCGACGAAACGGTTACGGCGTAGAATTTCCCGATATAAAACCATTGTTGTCATCAGCACGTCATCGTACCGTGAGAGTTTCCGAGCGTCCTTTCGATTCATCGCCTGAATTCCCCCCTACTCTGCCGATGTCCGTCCGTTACCCGCTTCTCAATCGTGAACTCGGCATCCTCGGTTTCAACGAGCGCGTGCTGGCCCAGGCGGCCGATCCGCAAGTGCCGTTGCTCGAGCGCCTGCGCTTCATCTGCATCACCAGCAGCAACCTCGACGAATTCTTCGAAGTCCGGATGGCCGGCCTGCAGGAACAAATCCGCGACAACCCCGGCGCGCTGACGCCCGACGGCATGTCGTTACAGCACGCTTACGATCTCGTCGTCGAACGCGCGCAACGGCTCGTTCATCGACAGTACACGATGCTGCACGAAACCGTGCTGCCGGCGCTCGAACAGGAAGGCATCTACTTCCATGCGAGCGACTCGTGGAACGACGAGCAGCTCGAATGGGCGCGCCACTACTTCCTCGACGAGCTGCTGCCCGTGCTGACGCCGATCGGCCTCGATCCCGCCCATCCGTTCCCGCGCGTGCTGAACAAGAGCCTGAACTTCGTCGTCGAGCTCGAAGGCCGCGACGCGTTCGGTCGCCAGGCCGTGATGGGCATCGTGCAGGCGCCGCGCGCGCTGCCGCGCGTGGTGCGCATGCCCCATGCGCTGTCGGGTTTCGAGCACGGCTTCGTGCTGTTGAGCTCGTTCATGCAGCGCTTCGTCGGCGAACTCTTCCCGCAACTCATCGTGAAGAGCTGCAACCAGTTCCGCATCACGCGCAACAGCGAGCTGTTCGTCGACGAAGACGAAATCACGAACCTGCGTGTCGCGCTGCAGGGCGAACTGCCCGCGCGCCACCTCGGCAACGCGGTACGCCTCGAAGTGTCGGCCGACACGCCGCTGCACATCGTGCGACGCCTGCTCGAGGAAAGCGAACTCGGCGACAAGGACTGCTATCGCGTGGCCGGGTCCGTGAACCTCGTGCGCCTGATGCAGATTCCCGATCTCGTCGACCGCCCCGACCTGAAGTTCACGCCGTTTACCGCATCGACGCCTGCCGCCATCACCAACGCGCCGACGATGTTCGACGCGATCGACGCCGGCGACATCCTGCTGCACCACCCGTACGAGAGTTTCCAGCCGGTGCTCGAACTGCTGCAGCAGGCCGCGAGAGACCCGAGCGTCGTCGCGATCAAGCAGACGATCTACCGCACCGGCACCGACTCGCCGCTGATGGACGCGCTGATGGAAGCCGCGCGCAACGGCAAGGAAGTGACCGTCGTCGTCGAGCTGCTCGCGCGCTTCGACGAGGAAACCAACATCAACTGGGCATCGCAGCTCGAAGCCGTCGGGGCGCATGTCGTGTACGGCGTGGTCGGCCACAAGTGCCACGCGAAGATGATGCTGATCGTGCGACGCGTGGTGCAGGCCGGCAAGGCGTCGCTGCGCCGCTACGTGCATCTCGGCACCGGCAACTACCATCCGCGCACCGCGCGCCTCTACACCGACTTCGGGTTGATGACGGCCGACCAGAAAATCTGCGAGGACGTTCATCACGTATTCCAGCAACTGACCGGGATCGGCGGCGAACTGACGCTGCACGAGCTGTGGCAGTCGCCGTTCACGCTGCATCCGCGCATCATCGATTCGATCCGCGCGGAGATCGTCAATGCGCAGGCCGGCAAGCGCGCCCGCATCGTCGCGAAAATGAACGCGCTGCTGGAGCCGTCGGTGATCGCCGCGCTGTACGAAGCGTCGCAGGCCGGCGTCAAGGTCGACCTGATCGTGCGCGGCGTCTGCGCGCTGAAGCCCGGCGTGCCGGGGCTGTCGGAAAACATCACGGTGCGCTCGATCGTCGGCCGCTTCCTCGAACACCACCGCATCTACTATTTCCACGCGGGCGGCGCCGAGGACGTCTATCTGTCGAGTGCCGACTGGATGGACCGCAACCTGTTCCGCCGCGTCGAAGTCGCGTTCCCGATCCGCGAGCGCAAGCTCAAGCGGCGCGTGATCGCCGAAGGGCTGTCGGTGTGCCTCGGCGACAATCAGTCGGCATGGCAGATGCACAGCGACGGCCACTATCGCCGCCGTCGCACCGGCAAGACGATCCGCAACGCGCAGCTCGGGTTACTCGCGAAGTTCTGCTCGTGAGCCCTCGGCGCGATGCGGGTCGAGCGCCGCTTCGCCAAAAAAAAGCAGCCCGCGGGCTGCTTTTTTTACGCCGACCGCTACGCGATCATGCCTCGTAAGCGGCCGGTCGGATCGCGATGATGCGCGAGCCCGGGAACCGTGCGGTGAACGTACTGCCGCGCCCTTCCTCGCTCTGCACGTACAGATGCGCGTCGTGCCGCTGCAGCACGTGCTTGACGATCGCGAGCCCGAGGCCCGTGCCGCCCGTATCGCGCGAACGGCTGCGATCGACGCGGTAGAAGCGCTCGGTGAGCCGCGGCAGGTCCGCGGCCGGAATCCCGAAGCCGCTGTCCGTGACGGAAAACACGCCCTGCGCGCCTTCGCGCCGCCACGACACGACGATCTTGCCGCCGTCCGGCGTATAGCGGATCGCGTTCGTGACGAGATTCGCGAACGCGCTGAACAGTTCCGTCTGCGCGCCCGTAACGCCGAGCGTCTCGTCGATCGAGAACGCGATGTCGTGATGCCCGTTCGACAGCGTGTGCGCATCCTCCTTCAGATGATCGAACACCGCACGCATGTCGATCGCGTGATCGACCGGCGGCTTGCTCTCGCCTTCCAGCTTCGCGAGCACCAGCAGGTCGGTCACGATGTGCCGCATCCGCGATGCCTGCTGCTCCATCATGTCGAGATAGCGCGCGCGATCCTCCTCGTTCAGCGGCAGCTCGCGCATCGTCTCGAGAAAGCCCGACAGCACGGTGAGCGGCGTCTTCAATTCGTGCGACACGTTCGCGACGAAGTCGCGCCGCATCGCGTCGGTGCGCTCGAGCTCGGTGATGTCCTGCGTGAGCAGCAGCTTGCGGTTCTCGCCGTACGGAAACACCTGCACGGCCAGCACGTTCTGCCGCGAGTCGCCCATGCCGCGCATCACGAGCGTCTCGTCGTAATGCTGCGCATTCAGGTAGCGGACGAAATCGGGATGGCGCACCAGGTTCGTGATGTGCTGGCGCAAGTCGCGCTTCGCATCGAGCCCGAAATGGACTTCGGCGATCGCGTTGCACCACTCGATCTGGTCGTGGTCGTCGAGCATCGCGACGCCGTTCGGCGATGCCTGGATCGCCTGGATGAAGCGCGAGTGCTGCTGTTCGACCTGTCGCACCTGCGCATGCCACTGCTTCGCGAGCTTGTGCAGCCGATAATAGATTTCGCCCCAGATGCCCGGCGCGCTCGGCACTTCGCCGTAGACCGGCGCATCGAGCAGGCGCCACAAACGTTGCGTATGGAAAGTGCTGAAAAAGCCCTGCGCGACCAGCATCACGACCACGAACGCAAGGCCCGCGGTCGGGCCGGCGAAGACGCCGACCAATACGCCGATCAGCACGAGCAGCACGAGCGACACCAGAAAGCGCGCCCAGATGATGTTCATGATTCAGCGTCCGAAAGAATGAACGGCATGCCGCGGCACACGGCATGCCCGAATACGTTACGCGTGCTTGGCGAGGCGGTAGCCGCTGCCGCGCACGGTTTCGATCATCGCATCGCAGCCGGCCGGTTTCAAGGCCGCGCGCAATCGTTTGATGTGCACGTCGACGGTACGCTCCTCGACGAACACATGGTCGCCCCACACCTGATCGAGCAGTTGCGTGCGGCTGTGCACGCGCTCCGGATGCGTCATGAAGAAATGCAGCAGGCGGAACTCGGTCGGGCCGAGATCGAGCTTGATCTCGCTGCCGTCGCCGTGCGCGGCGACGCGATGCGTGGCCGGGTCGAGGCGCAGCCCGTTGATCGACACGACGTCCTCGGTCAGCTGCGGCGCGCGGCGGCGCAGCACGGCCTTGATGCGCGCCATCAGTTCCTTCGGCGAGAACGGCTTCGTCACGTAGTCGTCCGCGCCGATCTCGAGGCCGAGCACCTTGTCCTGCTCGTCGCCGCGGGCGGTGAGCATGATGATCGGGATGTGCTTGGTCCGTTCGTTGTTGCGCAGGTCGCGCGCGAACGCGATACCGGACTTGCCCGGCAGCATCCAGTCGAGCAGCACGAGATCGGGCAGCACGTCGCTGATCAGGTTCTGCGCCTGTTCGGCGTTGTACGCACGGATCGGGCAGTGACCGGCGTGCTGGAGATTCACCGAGATCAGTTCGGAAATCGCGGGCTCATCTTCAACGACGAGAATGTTGCTGGGCATCGGCACCTCTGTTCTTCCTATACGGAGTCGATTAACTGTTGGCTTCGCGATCGAGCGTGTCGCGCGGCTGGTGCCGTACGTCGGTGCCCTTCACGATGTAGATGATGAATTCGGCGATGTTCTTCGCGTGGTCGCCGATCCGTTCGATCGCTTTCGCGATGAACAGGTAATCGAGGCCGACCGAGATCGTGCGCGGATCTTCCTGCATGTACGACACGAGCTTGCGCACGAACGCGCGAAACTCCATGTCGATCTCCTTGTCGTCCTTGACGATCTGCGCGGCGGCCACCGTATCGAGACGCGCGAACGCGTCGAGCGCGCGGCGCAGGATCGTCACGGCCATCTCGCCCGACACCTTGATCTCGGCGATGTTGACCGCGCGCGCGGCCGGCTCGTCGACCAGGCGGCGCACGCGCTTCGCGATCTTCTCGGCCTCGTCGCCGGCGCGTTCGAGGTTCGTAATCGTTTTCGAAATCGACATCAAAAGACGCAGATCGCGCGCTGCGGGCTGCCTCCGCGCGATGATGTTGCCGCACTCCTGGTCGATGTCCACTTCCATCGCGTTCAGCGTTTCCTCGGCCGCGATCACCTTCTCGGCCGCACCGCGATCGAATTCGTTCAGCGCGTGCATCGCGCCGACGATCTGCGACTCCACGAGGCCGCCCATTTCCAGCACTTTCGACGACACGGCATTCAGGTCCGCATCGAACTGGCTCGACAGATGTTTATCCGACATGACTGTTGTTCTCCGTCATCAACCGAAGCGGCCGGTGATGTAGTCTTCCGTTTCCTTGCGCACCGGCTTGATGAAGATCTTTTCGGTCTCGCCGAACTCGATCAGCTCGCCCAGGTACATGTAGGCCGTGTAATCCGAGCAGCGTGCGGCCTGCTGCATGTTGTGCGTGACGATCACGACCGTGTAGTCGCTCTTCAGCTCCGCGATCAGCTCTTCGATGCGGCCCGTCGAGATCGGGTCGAGCGCCGAGCACGGTTCGTCGAGCAGCAACACTTCCGGACGGATCGCAATGCCGCGCGCGATGCACAGACGCTGCTGCTGGCCGCCCGACAGCCCGTAGCCGCTCTGGCTCAGCTTGTCCTTCACTTCGTTCCACAGCGCGGCCTTCGTGAGCGCCCACTCGACGCGGTCGTCCATTTCCGAACGCGTGAGCTTTTCGAACATCTTCACGCCGAACGCGATGTTGTCGTAGATCGACATCGGGAACGGGGTCGGCTTCTGGAACACCATGCCGATCCGCGCGCGCAGCAGCGAGATGTCGCGCTTCGTCGTCAGCAGGTTCTCGCCGTCCATCAGGATTTCGCCTTCGGCGCGCTGCTCCGGATAGAGCGCGAACATCTTGTTGAACGTGCGCAAGAGCGTCGACTTGCCGCAGCCCGACGGGCCGATGAACGCCGTCACCTTCCCTTCGGGAATGCGCAGGTTGATGTTCTTCAGCGCGTGGAACTTGTTGTAGAAGAAGTTGAGGTTGTTGACCTCGATCTTCGCGTTCAGCGGCGCGAGCGGACGGCCGTTCGCCGCATCTTGCGTGCCGGTGGGCGCAGCGTTGCGCTCGACGGGATTCAGGTGGCTTTCTGCCATATTCATCGGATTGCTCCGCCGTTACTTTTTCGAGAAGATCGAGCGCGCCAGGACGTTCAGTCCGAGCACCCCGAGCGTAATCAGGAACACGCCCGCCCATGCGAGCGACTGCCATTCCGCGAACGGGCTCATCGCGAACTTGTAGATCGTGACCGGCAGGTTCGCCATCGGCTGGCTCATGTCCCACGAGAAGAACTGGTTCGACAGTGCGGTGAACAGCAGCGGCGCCGTTTCGCCGGCGATCCGCGCGACCGCGAGCAGCACGCCCGTCACGATCCCGCCGACCGACGCGCGCAGCGTGATCTTCAGCACCATGCGCCACTTCGGCGTGCCGAGCGCGACGGCCGCTTCGCGCAGCGCATTCGGCACGAGCTTCAGCATGTTCTCGGTCGTGCGGATCACGATCGGGATCTGCAGCAGCGCGAGCGCGATCACGCCGGCCCAGCCCGAGAAGCGCCCCGACTTCGCGACGACGATCGCGTACACGAACAGGCCGATGACGATCGACGGCGCCGACAGCAGGATGTCGTTGATGAAGCGGATCGTGCTCGCCAGCAGGTTCTTCTGGCCGTATTCGGCGAGATAGACGCCCGCGAGGATGCCGATCGGCGTGCCAACCAGCGTGCCGAAGCCGCAGAGCAGCAGGCTGCCGACGATCGCGTTCGCGAGACCGCCGCCTTCCGTGTTCGGTGCCGGCGTCGATTCGGTGAACAGTTGCAGCGACAGGCCGCCGACGCCGAGGTGCACCGTCGTGTAGAGAATCCACACGAGCCACACCAGGCCGAAGGCCATCGCGCCGAGCGACGCGGCGAGCGCGATCGCGTTGACCGCCTTGCGCTTGCGCTGCAGGCGGTTGCGCATCGCGTCGAGCGCGGCGCCGTCCGGCCCCGGGAAATTCATGATGGGCTCGCTCATTTCTTGCCCTCTCCCTTCTCGAGACGAAGCAGCAGCAGTTTGGAGATGGACAGCACGATGAACGTGATCACGAACAGGATCAGGCCCAGTTCCATCAGCGCCGACGTATGCAGGCCCGGCTGCGCTTCCGCGAATTCGTTCGCGAGCGCCGACGTGATGCTGTTGCCCGGCGCGAACAGCGACACGCTGTCGAGCAGGTTGGTGTTGCCGATCACGAAGGTCACGGCCATCGTTTCGCCGAGTGCGCGGCCGAGGCCGAGCATCACGCCGCCGATCACACCGGTCTTCGTATAGGGCAGCACCACCTTCCACATCACTTCCCAGGTCGTGCAACCGATTCCGTATGCCGATTCCTTCAGCAGCACCGGCGTGACCTCGAACACGTCGCGCATCACCGATGCGATGTACGGGATGATCATGATCGCGAGGATCACGCCGGCCGCGAGGATGCCGATGCCGATCGGCGCGCCAGACGTCAGCGGGCCGAGCACCCACACGTCCTTGAACAGGCGGCCGATCGGTTTCTGGAAGTATTCGGCGAAGATCGGCGCGAACACGAGCAGCCCCCACATGCCGTACACGATCGACGGAATCGCGGCGAGCAGCTCGATCGCGATGCCGAGCGGACGGCGCAGCCACACGGGTGCGAGCTCGGTGAGGAACAACGCGATGCCGAAACTGACCGGCACTGCAATGACGAGCGCAATGATCGACGTCACGATGGTGCCGTAGATCGGCACGAGTGCGCCGTAGATGTCCGAGTTGGGATCCCACTCGGATTGCCACAGAAAGCCGAGGCCGAACTTCTGGATGGTCGGCATCGACGCAAAGATCAGGGAAACGATGATCCCGCCCAGCAACAGCAGGGTCACGATCGCGGCGAGCCGCGCAAGGCCGCCGAACAGGACATCCCCGAGACGGCTCGGCGCGCGCTGTGCACTGTCGGGCGATCGGGAGGACGTGTATGAAATATCAGACATGGGTGCCTGCTTTTGATCGCCGGGCGCCGTAACGCCCGGCTTTACCGCACACACTGCCCGACCGGCACGGCCGGGCAGCGAACCGCTGGATGGCTTACTCGGCGGCGACCGGCTTGCCCGAAGCGTCCGTCACCTTCGTCTTCCACTGCTTGCGGATTTCCGTCTCGACCGACGCCGGCAGCGAGATGTAGTCGAGGCTGTCGGCAGCCTTCTCGCCGTTCTTGAACGCCCAGCTGAAGAACTTCAGCGTTTCCGCGCCCTGCTCCGGCTTGTCCTGCTTCGCGTGCAGCAGCACGAACGTCGCGCCGACGACCGGCCACGCTTCCTTGCCCGGCTGGTTCGTCAGGATCTGGTAGAACGACTTCGACCAGTTCGCGCCTGCTGCTGCGGCCTTGAACGTTTCCGTCTTCGGCTCGACCACCGTGCCCGTCGAATTCTTCAGAGCCGTGTAGGTCATGTTGTTCTTCTTCGCGTACGCCCACTCGACGTAGCCGATCGCGCCCGGCAGGCGCTGCACGAAGGCCGCGACGCCGTCGTTGCCCTTGCCGCCCGTGCCCGTCGGCCAGTTGACCGTCGTGCCTTCGCCGATCTTCGACTTCCACTCGTCGTTGACCTTCGACAGGTAGTTCGTCCAGATGAAGCTCGTACCCGAACCGTCAGCGCGGCGGACCACGGCGATGTCCGTATCCGGCAGCTTGACCTTCGGGTTCAGCGCGACGATCGCCGGGTCGTTCCACTTCTTGATCTTGCCGAGGTAGATGTCGCCGAGCACCGGGCCCGACAGCGTCAGTTCGCCGGCCTTCACGCCCGGCACGTTGACGACCGGCACCACGCCGCCGACCACCGTCGGGAACTGGAACAGGCCTTCCTTCGCGAGCTCTTCGTCCTTCAGCGGTGCGTCCGAACCGGCAAAATCGACCGTCTTCGCGACGATCTGCTTCAGGCCGCCCGACGAGCCGATGCCCTGGTAGTTGACCTTCGAACCGCCGGACTGCTGATAGTCCGCAGCCCATTTCGTATAGATCGGCATCGCGAACGTGCTACCTGCGCCCGTGATGTCGGCAGCGTGGGCGGCGACGGCGAAAAGCGCGCCAGCCAGGCCGGCAATCGCGGTTTGCATCAATTTCATGAGACCTCCAGTGTGTGAGCGGATGACTACGGCACCGCGAAGGTTAGGGGCTCCTCATGACGGTAATGTGACAATCGATGAAACTGGCGTGACAGTAACATGACTGGTTGAAAGGGAGTATCGGGGTGGCGCGGCGAGGCGCGGGAACGGCGCTGGCGGCAAGAATTGCCTGACTCGGAAGGGAAGATGGACCGCCCTTTTCCCAGGGCGTGCGGGCGCATCGTAGCGCAGCATCGACCGGACGGGAAGCCCGGGCCGGCAGCAGGTTTGATTGTGGGGTCGGATACCCGATTCGATCCGAAAAGCGCGTTTGTCGAATGTTGCCTCATCAGGCAATGGCAAACCTTTGCGTCAGACGAAACGACGGCGCCCGAGGGCGCCGCACGCATATTCACCGGCAGCCGGCGCGCGGGCCGGTCGGATCGCTGCGCGCCCCAGCCCCCGGTCAGGTCGTCGCCGCGCGCACCGCGTCGGCAATCGTCTCCGCATGGCGCACCGCATCGGCCGCCTGCTGCGCTTCGACCATCACGCGCAGCACGGGCTCCGTGCCCGATGCGCGGATCAGCACGCGGCCGCTGCCGGCGAGCGCGGCTTCGGCTGCATCGATCGCGGCGCGAATCGACGCGCTGCCCTTCCAGTCGGCGCCCGGCTTCATCCGCACGTTGATCAGCTTCTGCGGGAACAGCGTGACGCCGTCGAGCATCTGCGCGAGGGTGCGGCCGCTGCGCTTCAGCGCGGCCAGCACGAGCAGCGCCGACACGATGCCGTCGCCGGTCGAGTGCCGGTCGAGCGACAGGATGTGGCCCGACCCTTCCGCGCCGAGCTGCCAGCCGTGCTCGCGCAACTGCTCGAGCACGTAGCGATCGCCGACCGCCGCCCGCACGAATTTCACGCCCTCGCGCTGCAGCGCGACTTCGACGGCGAGGTTCGTCATCAGCGTGCCGACCGCGCCATCGACCTTGCCGTCGGTCGCGATCCGGTCCTTCACGAGCACGTAGAGCAGCTCGTCGCCGTTGTACAGGCGGCCGGTCGCGTCCACGACCTGCAGGCGATCGGCGTCGCCGTCGAGCGCGATGCCGAGATCGGCGTGGTTCGCCCGCACCGCGCGCACCAGCGCGTCCGGCGCGGTCGCGCCGACGCCGTCGTTGATGTTGAAGCCGTTCGGCGCGACGCCGATCGGAATGACGTCCGCGCCGAGTTCGTGGAATACGTGCGGCGCAACCTGGTACGCGGCGCCATGCGCGCAATCGATCACGAGCTTCAGCCCGCGCAGGTCGAACGCGGCCGGGAACGTGCTCTTGCAGAATTCGATGTAGCGGCCGCCTGCGTCGTCGAGGCGGCGCGCCTTGCCGAGCCCGTCCGACGGCGCGCATTCGAGCGGCTTGTCGAGCCATGCTTCGATCTCGGCTTCGGTGTCGTCGGGCAGCTTGTTGCCGTCAGCCGAGAAAAACTTGATCCCGTTGTCGTGATACGGGTTGTGCGACGCGCTGATCACGACACCGGCCGACAGACGCAGCGCACGCGTCAGATACGCGACGCCGGGCGTCGGCATCGGGCCGGCCAGCATCACGTCGACGCCGGCCGCCGAGAACCCGGCCTCGAGCGCGGCTTCGAGCATGTAACCCGACACGCGCGTGTCCTTGCCGATCAGCACGGTCGGACGCGAGCCTGCCGCGACGTCGGCCGAGCTGGCCAGTACCTTGCCGGCCGCATAGCCGAGACGCAATACGAAATCCGGCGTGATGGGCGCGTCGCCCACCGTGCCGCGAATGCCGTCCGTGCCGAAATATCGACGTCCCATGGGATCCTTCCTCCTTCGTCTTTCTGACTTGCTTATCGTTGCCGCGCGGCTGCGCGCACGGCATTCCATACTTTCAGCGCATCGACCGTCGCCGCGACGTCGTGCACGCGCACGATCGCGGCGCCGCGCTCGACCGCGCACACCGCGGCCGCCACGCTCGCCGCGACGCGCTCCATCGGCGGCTTGCCGCCGATCACAGCGCCGAGCATCGATTTGCGCGACATGCCCGCGAGAATCGGATAAGTGCGCCCGTCGGGTCGCGCAGGCGCCGTGTCCGGCAATGCGGCCAGCAGCGCATAGTTGTCGTCGACGACCGCCTTGCCGAACCCGAAGCCGGGATCGACGCAGATGCGCTCCGCCGCCACCCCCGCGTCGCGCAGCGCCTGGGCGCGGGCCGCGAGAAAATCGCGCACGTCGGTCACGACGTCGCCGTAGTCGGGTTCGCCGACCTGCATCGTCTGCGGCTCGCCGAGCATGTGCATCGCGCACAGGCCGCTATTGCCGTCGCGCACCGCGTCGATCGCACCCGGCTGGCGGAACCCCCAGATGTCGTTGATCAGGTCCGCGCCGGCGGCCAGCGCCGCGCGCATCACGGTCGGCTTGTAGGTATCGATCGACAGCGGCACGTTCAGCGGCCGCAGCGCCTCGACGAGCGGAATCACGCGCGCGAGCTCGTCGTCGAGCGGCACAGGCGGCGCGCCGGGGCGCGTCGATTCGCCGCCGATGTCGAGCAGGTCCGCGCCGTCGGCGATCATCCGCTCGGCCTGGCGCAGCGCATCGTCGCGCGCAAAGAAGCGGCCGCCGTCGGAAAACGAATCGGGTGTGGCGTTGAGGATGCCCATCACGAGCGGACGTTCGAACGTCAGTTCGAAGCGGCCGCACCGGAGCGGCGCGGAAATGAACGGGGACACTGCGGAATCGGACACGAGCAACGGGCGTGGATGAATGCAAAACGGGCCGGTGTGAAGCCACACCAGCCCGTGAACGGTGCTAAAGCGGAGATTATGCCGCCGGCGTAGCCGGCGCCGGCGCGCTGCCGGGCTTGACCTCGGCGCTGCCGCCGCCCGACGAATCGCCGCCGACAGCCGGCGAGCTCTTCGGCGAGCGCGGCGGACGGCCTTCCATGATGTCGTTGATCTGATCGGCGTCGATCGTCTCCCACTCCATCAGCGCGGCCGTCATCGCCTCGACCTTGTCGCGGTTCTCTTCGAGCAGGCGACGCGCGAGGTTGTACTGCTCGTCGAGCACGCGGCGGATTTCCGAGTCGACCTTCTGCTGCGTCGCTTCCGAAATCGTGCGCGTGAAGCCGCGGCCGAACGGCGACGCATCGTTCTCGTCGTCGACGTAGACCATCGGCCCGAGTGCGTCGGTCATGCCGAAACGCGCAACCATCGCACGCGCCGTCTGCGTGGCCTTGTTGAAGTCGTCCGATGCGCCGGTGCTGACCAGGTTCATGAACAGCTCTTCGGCCACCCGCCCACCGAACAGGATCGCGAGGCGGTCCAGCAGGTAATCCTTCGAATACGTCTCGTTGTCATGCTCCGGCAACTGCCAGGTGACGCCCAGCGCGCGACCGCGCGGAATGATCGTGACCTTGTGCACCGGGTCGGCCTTCGGCAGCAGCTTCGCGATCACCGCGTGGCCCGACTCGTGATACGCGGTTGCGCGCTTCGCTTCCTCGCGGATCACGGCCGACTTGCGCTCCGGACCCATGAAGATCTTGTCCTTCGCGTCCTCGAAATCCTGCATCTCGACGATGCGCTTGCCGCGACGTGCGGCGAACAACGCCGCCTCGTTCACGAGGTTCGCGAGATCGGCGCCCGAGAAGCCCGGCGTGCCGCGCGCGATCACCGCCGCGTCGACGTCGTTCGCGATCGGCACCTTGCGCAGGTGCACGCGCATGATCTGCTCGCGGCCGCGGATGTCCGGCAGGCCCACATACACCTGACGGTCGAAACGGCCCGGACGCAGCAGCGCCTTGTCGAGCACGTCGGAACGGTTGGTCGCGGCGATCACGATCACGCCCGAGTTCGCCTCGAAGCCGTCCATCTCGACGAGCATCTGGTTCAGCGTCTGCTCGCGTTCGTCGTTGCCGCCGCCCATGCCGGCGCCGCGATGACGGCCGACCGCGTCGATTTCGTCGATGAACACGATGCACGGCGCATGCTTCTTCGCCTGCTCGAACATGTCGCGCACACGGGCCGCGCCGACGCCGACGAACATTTCGACGAAGTCCGAACCCGAGATGCTGAAGAACGGCACCTTCGCTTCACCCGCGATCGCGCGAGCGAGCAGCGTCTTGCCGGTACCCGGGGGCCCGACCAGCAGCACGCCGCGCGGAATGCGGCCGCCCAGTTTCTGGAATTTCTGCGGATCGCGCAGGAAGTCGACGAGCTCGGACACTTCCTCCTTCGCTTCGTCGCAGCCCGCGACGTCGGAGAAGTTCACCGCGTTGTTGTTCTCGTCGATCAGCCGCGCACGCGATTTCCCGAACGAGAATGCGCCGCCTTTGCCGCCCCCCTGCATCTGCCTCATCATGTAGAACCAGAACACGATGATCAGGATCGTCGGCCCGAGGTAGTACAGCGCGGACATCAGCGCGTTCGGCTCGTCGTCGGCCTTGCCGCTGACCTGCACGCCGTACTTCATCAGATCGCCGACCATCCAGATGTCGCCGGGCGACACGATCTGGTATTTCTGGCCATCAGCCGGAGTGACGGTGAGGTTGCGCCCCTGAACGATGACGTTCTTGACCTTGCCGTTCTTGGCGTCGTCCATGAACTGCGAATAGGACACGCCTTCCTGGACGCGGGGCTTGTCGAACTGCTTGAACACCGTAAACAGCACCAGTGCGATCACCAGCCACACCGCTGCCTTCGAAAACATATTGTTGTTCAAAGCACCACTCCTTCACTCGTAGACGAGCGCCTACATTTTCCTTGCGGCGCCCCTCGGTCATTCTAATCCAGTCCGACCACCCCTGCCATAAGCATTGACAACCGCCGCGATAGCGCTTCGCTTGTCTGGCAAGGGCCGGAGCCCGTTTGCGCATCAGCGCGGGTGCTTCAGTTGCCGACCCAAAATGAACGTTTCGGACGATTTGTCGCGGGATGCCTTGGGCTTGCGCGGCGCGACGACCTTAAACTGCTGTTTGAACTTCTCGACGATCTGGCTGTAGCCGCTGCCGTGAAAACACTTCACGAGCAGCGCACCGTCCGGCTTCAGATGATTCTGCGCGAATTCGAGCGCCAGATCGCAGAGATGCTCGATGCGCGCCGCGTCCGCCGAGGCCACCCCGGACAGGTTGGGGGCCATGTCGGAAATAACAAGGTCCACCGCGCGGCCTTCGAGCACCTCCTCGAGCTGGTGGAGGACATCGTCCTCGCGGAAGTCGCCCTGCAGGAAGTGGACGTCGGCGATCGGCTCCATCGGCAGGATGTCGAGCGCAACGATCGTGCCGTCGATGCCGCCTTCGCGTTCCGCGTCACGCTTCTTGCCCTGCGCGAGCTTGTTGCGGGCATACTGGCTCCAGCTGCCCGGCGTGGCGCCGAGATCGACGATCACCTGGCCCGGACGGATCAGCTTGTCCTGCTCGTCGATTTCCTTCAGCTTGTACGCGGCGCGCGCGCGATAGCCCTCCCGCTGCGCCATTTTGACGTACGGGTCGTTGATGTGGTCGTGCAGCCAGTGCTGGTTGAAGCGGTTTTTTGCCATTCGAGAGAGAGATTGCTGCCAATTGCTTCGTGAAGCCGCGCTTTTAGCGGATAATACGCGTCTTCTTCGCGCGGCTGCGGCCCCTTTTCAGGCCCAAGCCGCGATTTTACGTGGTTTCGGCGCACGGCTGACGCGGTAACGTTCCGCGATCGCTATCCAGTCGGCGCGCCCTTATTAAGATTTCGACATTTCCATGCCCGCCCTTTCGCTTTCTCCCGCCGAGCGCTCCGCGCTGCGCTCCCAGGCCCATGCGCTCAAGCCCGTCGTGCTGATCGGCGCCGAAGGGCTGACCGACGCCGTACTGAAGGAAATCAAGGTGCACCTCGACGCGCACCAACTGATCAAGATCCGCGTGTTCGGCGACGAACGCGACACGCGCGTCGCGATCTACGACGAGATCTGCGACCGCCTGAACGCGGCGCCGATCCAGCACATCGGCAAGCTGCTGGTGATCTGGAAGCCCGAGGCGGCGGTTGCGGCCCCGACCCGCGGCCGCCGTGCCGGCGCGCTGCCGAGCGCGGCCGAAGCCGCCGACGACCGCAAGGGGCGTGCGCCGCGCACCGTCAAGGTCGTCAAGGTGTCGCCGAACGCGAGCCCCGTGCGCCGTCCGCGCCCGGTCAAGGTCACCGTGCGCGGCAACGAACGCGTGACCGCAGGCGGCACCGTGAAGCGTGCGAAAAAGCGCCAGGCCAGCACCAAGCGGCCGTTCCAGGACAAGTAACACGCCGGTGCGGCACGGATTCCCGTGCCGCCCTGCCCCGGCGCGCCGCTCAGGCGTCGCGCGCCGGCAGACGCCAGATCAGCATCAGCCCCAGCACGCTCTCGACGAGATAGAACACGCTCGAGACGCCGTGCAGCATCCCGAAGCGGCTCGCATACGGCGAATTCGCGATATCGGTGCCCGCATCCATCGCGGCCACCCGCAGCGCGTTCATGAACGGCTGCAACGCGAAATACCCGACCAGCACGCACACGACCATCGCGGCGACGATCCAGCGCACGCGGCGATATTCGCTGCTGCCGCGCCGCACCTGCTGGTTCGACAACGCGAGCAGCAGCACGCCGCACACGACGCCGAGGATCGCCTCGATGCGGAACAGCTGGGCGGCGACCGAACCGGCCGTCATCCGCTCCAGCGTCTTGAACAACACGGGCGCGACCGCATACCCGATCGTCAGCAGGCTGCCGACCCACACGGCCGACAGCAGACGGAACACGCGATGCGGCATCACGTCGCCCCGCTTCAGATGTAGCTGACCGAGATGATTTCGTACTCGCGCACGCCGCTCGGCGCCTGCACGGCGGCGACGTCGCCTTCGGACTTGCCGATCAGCGCGCGCGCGATCGGCGAGCTGACCGAGATCAGGCCGTGATCGATATCGGCTTCGTCGTCGCCGACGATCTGGTACTTGACGGTATCGCCCGACTCGAGATCCTCGAGCTCGACCGTCGCGGCGAACACCACGCGGCCATCGGCGTCGAGCACCGTGGGATCGATGACCTGCGCGGCGGACAGCTTCGATTCGAGTTCGGCGATGCGCCCCTCGATGAAGCCCTGTTTTTCCTTCGCGGCATCGTATTCGGCGTTTTCGGACAGGTCGCCCTGTGCGCGGGCCTCCGCGATCGCGTTGATCACGGCCGGCCGCTCGACGGACTTGAGGCGCTGCAATTCATCGCGCAGTTGCTCCGCGCCACGCTTTGTCAACGGAATGGTGCTCATAAACGGCTCAATCGCTAAAAACGGCTATAAAAAAAATCACCGCGATTAAGCGCGCTTCCGATGCACTGGAAACACCGCCTAATCGCGGCACGTGTTGCTTCGACAGGTAACTGACCGCTTAGTTTAGGCGAGCGTGAAGACCTTGTAAATCATAGACTTCCAGATCCTTCAGGTAGCGCAAGCCCTCGACGGCCGCGCGCGCGCCCGACATCGTCGTGTAGTACGTGACCTTGTGCGCCTGCGCGCTCATGCGGATCGAACGCGAATCGGCGATCGCCTGGCGCGTCTCGTCGACCGTCGTGAACACGAGTGCGATCTCGCCGTTCTTGATCATGTCGACGATGTGCGGACGGCCGTCCTTCACCTTGTTCACGACCTTCACCGGCACGCCGGCCGCTTCGATCGCGGCAGCCGTGCCCTTGGTCGCGACGATCGGGTAGCCGAGGTCGTGCAGCATGCGCGCGACTTCGACGGCCTTCGGCTTGTCGGCATCCATCACGGTCAGCAGCACCGTGCCCGACTCCGGCAGGCGCGAACCGGCCGCGAGCTGCGACTTGAACAGCGCTTCGCCGAACGTCCGGCCGACGCCCATCACTTCGCCGGTCGAACGCATTTCGGGCCCGAGGACCGGATCGACGGTCGGGAACTTGACGAACGGGAACACCGCTTCCTTCACGCTGAAGTACGGCGGCTCGACTTCCTTCGTCACGCCCTGCTGCGCGAGCTTCTGGCCGACCATCGCGCGCGCCGCGATCTTCGCGAGCGGCAGGCTGGTCGCCTTCGACACGTACGGCACCGTGCGCGACGCGCGCGGGTTCACTTCCAGCACGTAGATGATGTCCTGCTTCGAACCATCCGCCTGCGGCACCTGCTGGATCGCGAACTGCACGTTCATCAGGCCGACCACGTTCAGCGCCTTCGCCATCGCGCCCGTCTGGCGCTTCAGCTCGGCCACGGTCTCCTTCGACAGCGAATACGGCGGCAGCGAGCACGCCGAGTCGCCCGAGTGAACGCCCGCCTGCTCGATGTGCTCCATCACGCCGCCGATGAACACGGCGTCGCCGTCGCAGATGCAGTCGACGTCGCACTCGATCGCGTCGTTCAGGAAGCGGTCGAGCAGCACCGGCGAATCGTTCGACACCTTCACGGCCTCGCGCATGTAGCGCTCGAGATCGCGCGGCTCGTGGACGATTTCCATCGCGCGGCCGCCGAGCACGTACGACGGACGCACGACCAGCGGATAGCCGATTTCGTCGGCCAGCGCGAGCGCTTCGTCTTCGGCGCGGGCGGTGCGGTTCGGCGGCTGGCGCAGGCCGAGGTCCTGCAGCAGCTTCTGGAAGCGTTCGCGGTCTTCGGCCGCGTCGATCATGTCCGGCGACGTGCCGACGATCGGCACGCCGTGCGCCTCGAGGTCGAGCGCGAGCTTCAGCGGCGTCTGGCCGCCGTACTGGACGATCACGCCGACCGGCTTTTCCTTGTCGACGATCTCGAGCACGTCCTCGAGCGTCAGCGGCTCGAAGTACAGGCGATCGGACGTGTCGTAGTCGGTCGACACCGTTTCCGGGTTGCAGTTGACCATGATCGTTTCATAGCCGTCCTCGCGCATCGCGAGCGCCGCGTGCACGCAGCAGTAGTCGAACTCGATGCCCTGGCCGATCCGGTTCGGGCCGCCGCCCAGCACCATGATCTTCTTGTTCGTGGTCGGCTGCGCCTCGCACTCTTCCTCGTAGGTCGAGTACATGTAGGCCGTCTTCGTCGCGAACTCGGCCGCGCACGTGTCGACGCGCTTGTAGACCGGGCGCACGTTCAGTTCCACGCGGCGCTTGCGGACGTCTTCCGGCGTCGCGCCAAGCAACTTCGCGAGGCGGCGATCGGAGAAGCCGCTCTGCTTCAGGTAGCGCAGCTCGTCGAACGTCAGCGACGCGAGCGTGCGGCCCCCGAGCGCCTTTTCTTTCAGGATGATCTGCTCGATCTGCTCGAGGAACCACGGGTCGATCGCGGTTTCCGCGAAGATTTCCTCGGCCGTCATGCCGATGCGGAACGCATCGCCGACGTACCAGATGCGATCCGGGCCCGGCTCGTGGATCTCGATCGCGATCTCGTCGCGGTTGGTCGACTTCTCGTCGAGGCCGTCGACCCCGACTTCGAGGCCGCGCAGCGCCTTCTGGAACGATTCCTGGAACGTGCGGCCGATCGCCATCACTTCGCCGACCGACTTCATCTGCGTAGTCAGGCGCGAATCGGCTTCGCGGAACTTCTCGAACGCGAAACGCGGAATCTTCGTGACGACGTAGTCGATCGTCGGCTCGAACGACGCCGGCGTCTGGCCGCCGGTAATTTCGTTCTTCAGCTCGTCGAGCGTGTAGCCGACCGCCAGCTTCGCGGCGACCTTCGCGATCGGGAAGCCGGTTGCCTTCGACGCGAGCGCCGACGAACGCGACACGCGCGGGTTCATCTCGATGACGACCATGCGGCCGTCCCTCGGGTTGATCGAGAACTGCACGTTCGAGCCGCCCGTGTCGACGCCGATCTCGCGCAGCACCGCGAGCGATGCGTTACGCAGGATCTGGTACTCCTTGTCGGTGAGCGTCTGCGCGGGCGCGACCGTGATCGAGTCGCCGGTGTGCACGCCCATCGGGTCGAGGTTTTCGATCGAGCAGACGATGATGCAGTTGTCGGCGCGGTCGCGCACGACTTCCATCTCGTATTCCTTCCAGCCGAGCAGCGACTCTTCGATCAGCAGCTCGCGCGTGGGCGACAGGTCGAGACCGCGCTTGCAGATCTCTTCGAACTCCTCGCGGTTGTACGCGATGCCGCCGCCCGAGCCGCCGAGCGTGAACGACGGGCGGATCACGATCGGGTAGCCGCTGCCGCCCGTCTCCGCCATGATCTCGGCGTGCACCTTGGACGCTTCTTCCATCGAATGCGCGATACCCGACTTCGCGGAGCCGAGACCGATCTTGGTCATCGCTTCCTTGAACTTCTGGCGGTCTTCCGCCTTGTCGATCGCTTCCGGCGACGCGCCGATCAGCTCGACGCCGAACTTCTCGAGCACGCCGTGGTGGTGCAGGTCGAGCGCGCAGTTCAACGCGGTCTGGCCGCCCATCGTCGGCAGGATCGCGTCCGGGCGCTCCTTTTCGATGATGCGCGCGACGACTTCCCACGTGATCGGCTCGATGTAGGTCACGTCGGCCGTGTTCGGGTCGGTCATGATCGTCGCCGGGTTGCTGTTGACGAGGACGACCTTGTAGCCCTCCTCACGCAACGCCTTGCAAGCCTGCGCGCCCGAATAGTCGAACTCGCACGCCTGGCCGATGATGATCGGGCCGGCGCCGATGATGAGGATGCTCTTGATGTCTGTGCGTTTTGGCATGGCTTGTGAATTCAATAAGTAATCGTTGTCGTGGGTCGGCCGGCGGCGCTCAGCTCATGGTCGCGAGCGCAAGCTTCACCGAGAAACCGATGAACAGGCCGCCCACGCTGCTCGCCGCGCCTGCCGCGAGCTTGCGGCGGCGACGGAAGTGCTCGGCGAGCCGCGCCCCCGCGAAGATCAGCGTGCTCAGGTACAGGAAGCTCGCGCATTGCGCGATCGCCCCGAGCACGACGAACGACAGCGCGGGATGCGGGAATGCCGGGTCGACGAACTGAATGAAGAACGAGATGAAGAACAGGATCGCCTTCGGATTCAGCAGGCTCACGATCAGCGCCTTGCGCAACGGCCTGTCGAAAGACCGCTCGCCGTCGTCCGCCTGCGGCGCCTCGACCGGCGCGTCGCCGCGCGCGCGCAGCTTGCTCCATGCGCTGCGCAGCATCCCGATGCCGATGTACAGCAGGTACGCGGCGCCGCCGTACTTGACGACGGAGAACAGCAGCGGGTTCGCCTTCAGCAGCGACGCGACGCCCGCGGCGGACAGCACCATCAGCACGGTATCGCCGACGAACACGCCGCAGGCCGCGCGATAGCCGGCCTTCACGCCGCGCTGCGCGGCGAGCGACAGCACGTACATCGAGTTCGGCCCCGGCAGCAGGATGATGAAGATCACGCCGAACACGTAGGTCCAGATATCCGTGATGCCGAGTGCGTGGCCGAACATGATGCGAATCTCCCGTCCTTCGGTTGCGTCGATGACGTTAGGCGTTGCGCTGCTTCGCCGCGTCCATCAGCGCGGTGAAGCGGTCGAACAGGTAGCCGATGTCGTGCGGGCCGGGCGACGCTTCCGGGTGGCCCTGGAAGCAGAACGCCGGCTTGTCGGTCAGCTCGAAGCCCTGCAGCGTGCCGTCGAACAGCGATACGTGCGTCACGCGCGCATTGGCCGGCAGCGAATCGGCGTCGACCGCGAAGCCGTGGTTCTGCGACGTGATCACGACACGGCCGTCGCCGAGATCCTTCACCGGATGGTTCGCGCCGTGGTGGCCCGTTTTCATCTTGAGCGTCTTCGCGCCCACCGCGAGGCCCATGATCTGGTGGCCGAGGCAGATGCCGAAGGTCGGCACGCCGCGCTCGATGAATTCCTTCGTGGCCGCGATCGCGTAATCGCACGGCTCCGGATCGCCGGGGCCGTTCGACAGGAACACGCCGTCCGGATTCAACGCGAGCGCATCGGCCGCGCTCGCCTGGGCCGGCAGCACCGTCACGTGGCAGCCGCGCTCCGCGAGCATGCGCAGAATGTTGTACTTGACGCCGAAGTCGTACGCGACGACGCGATACTTCGGCGCTTCCTGCATGCCGTAGCCGCCTTCGAGACGCCACTCCGTCTGCTTCCACTCGAACGGCTTCGCGGTCGACACGACCTTCGCGAGATCCATGCCGGCGAGGCCCTCGAACGAGCGCGCGAGCTCGATCGCCTTCGCTGCGTCGTCGGAACCCGTCAGGATGCAGCCGCTCTGCGCGCCCTTGTCGCGCAGGATGCGGGTCAGCTTGCGGGTGTCGATGCCGGCGATCGCGACGACGCCTTCGTCGCGCAGGTAGTCGCCGAGCGTGCGGTCCATGCGGAAGTTCGATGCGAGCGTCGGCAGATCGCGGATGATCAGGCCGGCGGCATGGACTTTCGTGGCTTCGACGTCTTCGGCGTTCACGCCGACGTTGCCGATATGCGGATAGGTGAGCGTGACGATCTGGCGCGAGTAGCTCGGATCAGTCAGGATTTCCTGATAGCCGGTGATCGCGGTATTGAACACGACTTCGCCGATCGTATGGCCTTCGGCCCCGATCGAATAACCACGAAAGACCGTGCCGTCGGCGAGTGCAAGCAAGGCGGGAGAAAAAGACGGCAACACGGGAGGCTCCTTGGGGAACACCCTGCTGCCGACCTGTTTACCCTGCCGCGCGAGCGCCGCGCTGCGTGGGCGCGCGCGGTCGCTAGCTGGACGCGGCCTGCGTTGTCGAGACGCGAACCCGGCGCATGGCGCACGAGGCTTCGCGGCATCGCCCGACAGGCGGCATGCGGCGGATGAACGGGATGTATGAGGTAGGCGCTAGGGTGCGAGGTTGATCAGCACAAACTTTCAAATTATAGCCTGAAAATGGGCCTATCTTCAATTGATATGGCCGTCCGATCGCGGTCGCGTCGCGCCCCGCGGCGCAGCGCGACGTGCTGCGGCCCCGTTTTTGGGGCTGCCCTACCCGCCAGCGTACCGCCGGATCAGTGCGCTTGGCCAGTGGCGCGCGCGGGCCACGCGTACCAGAGCGCACTCGCGAGCTGCAGCGCGAGCAGCACGCCCCAGGCGGTGAAGTGCGCGGCCGCCGGATAACGGCCGTCGACCGCCGGCCAGTGCGACAGCACGGCACCGACGCCGATCTGGAACGCGAAGATCAGCAGGAAGATCACGAGCGTGAGCGTCGTGTTCGCGCGGCCGATCAGATGGGCGGGAAAATGGCCGGCCATCACCGCGTAGGTCAGGATGCCCACGCCGCCGAACATGCCGTAGGCGGCCCACAGCCCGGCCGGCGGCAACGGCACGCGCGCGACGATCGCGAGCTGCGTCGCGACGAACAGCGCCATGCCGATACCGCACGTTGCATAGACCGACACGCCGCGCCGCTCGAGCACGCGCGCCGCCGCGCCGAAGCCGACGCAGCCGGCCATCATCGCGAAGCCGAGCACCGACACGAGGCGTGCGGCATGCGGCGCATCGAACCCGCCGACATCGCGCAGATACGGGCCGACCCACAGCGATTGCATCGCATAGAACACGCCCTGCGTGACGACGGAAAACGACGCGATCTTCCAGAACGCGCGGCTGCTCAGGATGTGCCACGTGCCCTTGAACTGGCTGACGAGCCCGCCCTGATGGCGTGCCTGCTGCGCGTCGGGCGCGCCGAAGCCGATCGACGCCGCCACGACCACCGTCAGCGCCGCGAGGCCGAAACAGATCGTGCGCCAGCTCGTCCAGTCGAGCAGCCAGGTCAGCGGCGAGCCGACCATTACGCCGCCGAGGCCGCCCACGGCCATCACGAGGCCGTTGACGAGCGGCAGCCGGCCGACCGGGAAATGCTGCGCGAGCGCCTTGAACGCCGCGCCGAGACACACCGATACGCCGACGCCGATCAGCAGGCGGCCGACCATCATCGTGCCGATGCCGTGCGCCGCGCCGAACACGGCCGCGCCGGCCGCCGCGAACAGCAGCATGCCGGCCGTCACGCGGCGCGGGCCGAAGTGATCGAGCATCACGCCGGCCGGGATCTGCGCGCCGGCGAAGCCGAGGAAATAGAGGCTGGTGAGCAGGCCGAGATCGGCGGCCGACAGCCCGAGCTCATGCGTGACGAACGGCGCGAAGCCCAGGTTGACGCCGCGAAACACATACGACACGAAATACCCGACCGAAAACAGCGCGAGCACCCTCACCTGCACCGACGACATCGCTTCCCCTTGTCATATGAAGACGCACGACGCCACGCTGCCGCGCCGCGCACAAACGAAAACGCCGTCACCTCGGTGACGGCGTTTCGTCGAATTCGTCGGATGATAGCGCAATCGTGCGGGCCTTACCGGCCGCCACGCTGCGCGCACCCGCCGCGCTTACTTCTTCTTGCCCTTGTGAGCGGTGGTCTTGGCCGGCGCGGCTTTCGCGGCAGCGGCTTTCGCGGGAGCGGCCTTCGCCGGCTTCGCCGACGACTTGGCGGCGCCGCGCTTGCCGTGCGACTTGCCGCCCACCGCCAGGCTCGCGCGCTCGATGTGCGCACCGCCCGTCGACGTCGCGATCCGCTCCGGGCCGGGTTCCGCCGGCACCGCACGGCCGACCGGCACGTGCAGCACGAGCGTCTGGCCCGGCATCGCGAGATCGCGGTGCGTACGGTTCCACGCCTTCAACTGACCGACCGACACGCCGTAGCGGCCGGCGATCGCCGCCATCGACTGCTTGCGGCGCACGCGGATCAGCATCTTGCGCGTATCGGGTACGTCCGGCTCCATTGCGAGCGCGCCGTTTTCGGCGACGTCGGCGCTGATGTCCTCGTCGTCGTCGTCGCCGCGCGGCACGACGATCGTCGAGCCCGGCTTCAGGCGCATGCCGGCCGGAATCTTGTTGACCGACATCAGCGTATCGGCGTCGACGCCGATCTTCTCGGCGATCGCGGCCGGGCGTGCACGCTCGCTGACCGTGTAGGTGGTCCACGACGACAGCTGGCCGCTGTAGGCCTTCAGGCTCTTCTCGAACGCGGACGCGTTGTCGAACGGCAGCAGGATCTGCGGCTCGGTCGCGCCGAGGATCACCGGCTTCGAGAACGACGGGTTCAGCGAGCGGAACTCGTCGAGCGGCAGGTTCGCGAGCTTCGCGGCCACCGCCACGTCGATGTCGCGCGACGTCGTGACCGTCACGAAATACGGGTGGTTCGGGATATCGGGCAGCGTCAGGCCGTACTGCTGCGGGCTCGCGATGATGTTCTTCACCGCCTGCAGCTTCGGCACGTAGTTACGCGTCTCGTTCGGCATCCGCAGGCTCTGGTAGTCGGTCGGCAGGCCGGCCGCCTGGTTGCGCGCGATCGCGCGCTGCACGTTGCCTTCGCCCCAGTTGTACGCGGCCAGCGCCAGATACCAGTCGCCGAACATGTCGTGTAGGCGGGACAGGTAGTCGAGCGCGGCGCTCGTCGACGCGAGCACGTCACGGCGCTCGTCCTGCCACATGTTGCGCTTCAGGTTGTACGTGCGGCCGGTGCCGGGCATGAACTGCCACATGCCGGCCGCTTTCGCGACAGACAGCGCCTGCGGGTTGTACGCGGATTCGATGAACGGCAGCAGCGCGAGCTCGGTCGGCATGTGACGCGCCTCGAGCTCCTCGACGATGTGATACAGGTACTTCTGCGAGCGCTCGGTCATGCGCTGCACGTAATCGGGCCGCTGCGTGTACCAGGTCGTCTGCATGTCGACGAGATCGCTCTGCAGGTCGGGCATCTGGAAGCCGCGGCGGATGCGCGCCCAGAGATCGGAGTCTGCACTGGTCAGGTCGCCGACGGATTGCTTGTCGACGTCGACAGTTTCTTTGGCGGTGGCTGATTTACGGAGGTAGTTGGACGTCGCCTGCGAATCGGCGGCGTTGTTGGCGACAGGGGGCTGGCTCGCACACGCGGCGAGTAGTAGCACCACCATCGCACTCAATATAAGTCGCATGAAAATCTCGGCTTCCGACGGCTGGAAATTGCAGGCGATACTACGGAAGTGCGTGCTTCACGTCAATAAAAACACCGAAAACTCAGCGAAATCCTACATTTGGAGCAATTTTTACAGACACCGCTTGAGCTTTGGAGTCCTCCGGAAAACGTCATCGAAACCGGTTTTTCCATTCGCGCATCAGCGTGAACGCCGCCAGACGATCCGTCACCGTTTCGTGCAGCTCGGCCTCGAGCGTCGCGCGGATTGCCGCGCTGTCCGCCCGCATGAACGGGTTAACGGCACGCTCGTGAGCGATCGTAGTGGGCAGCGTCGGCACGCCGCGCGCACGCAGCGCCTGCGCGTCGTCGCGCCACGCGGCGAGTGCCGCATTGCCGGGCTCGCACGCGAGCGCGAAGCGGATGTTCGACAGCGTGTATTCGTGTGCACAATGCACGCGGGTGTCGCCCGGCAGTGCCGCAAGCGCGTCGAGCGACGCGAGCATCTGCGCGGGCGTGCCTTCGAACAGGCGGCCGCAGCCGCACGAGAACAGCGTGTCGCCGCAAAACACGTGCGGCACCGCATTGCCCTGCCCGGCCCGCTGGAAATACGCAATATGGCCGCGCGTATGACCCGGCACGTCGAGCACGTCGAATGCGACGGCCGGTGCGCCGAGCGTCACGCGATCGCCGCCCGAGAGCGGCCGCGTGACCACGTCGATCGCCTCGGCCGCGGGGCCGTAAACGGCGAGCGGAGCATCGGCCGGTTGGCTGTTGCGCAGCGCCTCGACACCGCCGACGTGGTCGGCGTGGTGGTGCGTGAGTAAAATAGCGGACAACCGCCAGCCTCGTTCGGCAAGAACCCGGCGTACGGGCGCGGCTTCACCCGGGTCGACGGCGATCGCATCGCGGCCGTCCGAGACGAGCCAGATATAGTTGTCTTCGAATGCCGGAACCGGCACGTATTCCAGCTCGTTCATGGGCGCGCAATCATCGTTATGTCTGACCGTCAAATTATAGACTGGCCCGCCTGGACCGACTCGCCGCCCGGCCGCTACGTGCTGGGCTGGGAACAGGCGCAGCTCGACCGGATCGTGTCCGACGTCTTCGGCTTCCACGCGCTGCAGCTCGGCTTGCCGCAGCTCGACGCGCTGCGCGAGAACCGCATGCCGTGTCGCGGCCTGGTGCTCGACCCGGCGAGCGGCGCGAGCGCGCCGTATCAGTATCCGCGGGCGCGCGAAGCGCACACGGCGGCCCACGCACCTGCCGATCGCAGCACGATCTGGTGCGACCTGCTCGACCTGCCGTTCGAGTCGCAGAGCGTCGACCTGATCGTGATGCCGCACACGCTCGAATTCACGTCCGATCCGCACCGCCTGCTGCGCGAGGCCGAGCGTGTGCTGATGCCGGAAGGCCAGCTCGTGATCACCGGTTTCAACTCGCTCAGCCTGTGGGGCATGCGGCAGTCGTTCGGGCGCATGGCGAACCGCCCGTTCGTGCCGGCCACGCGCGACCAGATCGCGTTCATCCGGCTCAAGGACTGGATCAAGCTGCTCGGCTTCGACCTCGAACGCGGCCGCTTCGGCTGCTACCGGCCGCCGCTCGCCACCGACCAGTGGCTGACCCGCTACGGCTTCATGGAGGCCGCCGGCGACCGCTGGTGGCCGATCTTCGGCGCCGTCTACATGGTGACGGCCGTCAAGCGCGTGCGCGGCATGCGTCTCGTCGGCCCGATCAGGATGAAGAAGCCCGTGCTCGCACCGGGCCTGACGCCGGCGGCCTCCCCGACCACCCATCAAGAACGTTCATGACAACCGACACCATCGACATCTATACCGACGGCGCCTGCAAGGGCAACCCCGGCCCCGGCGGCTGGGGCGCGCTGCTGCGCTACGGCGCCCAAGAAAAGGAACTGTTCGGCGGCGAGCCGAACACGACCAACAACCGCATGGAGCTGATGGGCGTGATCGCCGCGCTCGAGGCGCTCAAGCGGCCGTGCCGGGTGATCGTGCATACCGATTCGCAATACGTGCAGAAAGGCATCAGCGAGTGGATCCACGGGTGGAAGAAGAAAGGCTGGGTCACCGCGGCGAAGACGCCCGTGAAGAACGCCGACCTGTGGAAGCGGCTCGACGCGCTCGTCGTGCAGCACGACGTCGAATGGCGTTGGGTGAAGGGCCACGCGGGCCACCCCGAAAACGAACGCGCCGACGCGCTCGCGAATCGCGGCGTCGAATCGCTCGCGGCCTGAATCCGGGCCACCCCCCTCTCTTTCCCGATTTATCCGCCGATTTATCCGACATGCGCCAGATCATTCTCGATACCGAAACCACCGGCCTGAACGCCCGCACGGGCGACCGCCTGATCGAAATCGGCTGCGTCGAGCTGCTGAACCGACGGCTCACCGGCAACAATCTCCACATCTATGTGAACCCCGAGCGCGACAGCGATCCGGGCGCACTGGCCGTGCACGGCCTCACGACCGAGTTCCTCAGCGACAAGCCGAAGTTCGCGGAAGTCGTCGACCAGATCCGCGACTTCGTGAAGGGTGCCGAGCTGATCATCCACAACGCGCCGTTCGACCTTGGCTTCCTCGACGCCGAATTCGCGCGGCTCGGCCTGCCGCCGTTCACCGAGCATTGCGGCGGCGTGATCGACACGCTGGTGCAGGCCAAGCAGATGTTCCCCGGCAAGCGCAATTCGCTCGACGCGCTGTGCGACCGCTTCGGCATCAGCAACGCGCACCGCACGCTGCACGGCGCACTGCTCGACTCGGAGCTGCTCGCCGAGGTGTATCTCGCGATGACGCGCGGCCAGGACAGCCTCGTGATCGACATGCTCGACGACACGGGCACCGACGGCGGCACCGCGAACGGCCAGCGCGTGTCGCTCGCCGCGCTCGACCTGCCGGTCATCGCGGCAAGCGACGACGAGTTGGCCGCGCACCAGACGCAGCTCGACGAACTCGACAAGTCGGTCAAGGGCGCCTGCGTGTGGCGCCAGTCCGCCGACACGGAAGCAGCGGACGCCGCCCAGGCCGCCTGACGCGGCACCCACCCCGCCGCGCGTGCGGCCGCGCCTACGCGCGCGGCTGCAGCGCGATCACCGCCATCCCGCCGAGCGCGAGCACCGCGCCGGCCACGTCCCAGCGGGTCAGCGCGACGCCGTCGACCACCCGCAGCCAGATCAGCGCCACCGCGATATACACGCCGCCGTACGCGGCATAAGTGCGCCCCGCCGCGCTCGGGTGCAGCGTCAGCAGCCACGCGAACAGCGCGAGCGACAGGGCGGCCGGCACCAGCAGCCACGCCGGGCGCCCGGCCTTCAGCACGAGCCACGGCAGATAGCAGCCGACGATTTCGGCCAGCGCAGTAGCGGCGAACAGCGCCGCGATCCTCATCAGTTCGGTCATCCGGTTCCTCGCGAATTCAGCCCCGTCGCGACGGGCGGCGCGGCCGCGCCGCGCGCCGCCGATCATACCCGAGCGGGCCGCGCCGGATCCCGCGCCAGACGGGCGACTCCGGTCAATTTGCACGATCGTCCGTCATCGTGCTATCATGTCGCCTGTTTCAACATTCAATCTCTGTCTTTTCGATTTTGAGAGAAGTCCGTCCGCCCGCTGCGGGCCGGTGCCTCGATCGAAATTGCATCCACAGGAAAGCCCGCCCGACAGGCCCGCTTTTCTCGTTTCGCTGCCCCTCCGGGGCGTTGCCGGAACGCCGGACCATCGTCCGCACCGGCATCTGCCGCCTGCATCACGCGGCCCTTTCTTCATGAGCGCACTGTCGCGACGGCCCATCGGGCCCGCGTCGAAGCAGCCCCTTGGCCCTTTGCTGCGCCTTGCGCAGTCAGTGCTTGATGGTCTGCCCCGACGCGCAGCACACGACCCCGCGCTCGCCGGCAAACCGTGTCGGACGGCCTGCCCGTTCCGGCGCTGTCAAAGGAGTGCATGACCTTGACCGCAACACACGTCAGCCCGACCGCTGTCTCTTCCCCCGCTTCGTCGTCCGCCGAAGCCCCGCTCGCCGTGGACGACATCACCGTCGTCGACCAGAGCCTGCTCAAGCGCGCCGTCAGCGCGATGGCCATCGGCAATGCGATGGAATGGTTCGACTTCGGCGTCTACAGCTATATCGCCGTCACGCTCGGCAAGGTGTTCTTCCCGTCCAGCAGCCCGTCCGCGCAATTGCTCGCCACCTTCGGCACGTTCGCGGCCGCGTTCCTCGTGCGCCCGCTCGGCGGCATGGTCTTCGGCCCGCTCGGCGACCGCATCGGCCGCCAGCGCGTGCTCGCCGCCACGATGATCATGATGGCCGTCGGCACCTTCGCGATCGGCCTGATCCCGAGCTACGCGTCCATCGGCATCATGGCGCCCGTGCTGCTGCTCGTCGCCCGCCTGGTGCAAGGCTTCTCGACCGGCGGCGAGTACGGCGGCGCCGCCACCTTCATCGCCGAGTTCTCGACCGACAAGCGCCGCGGTTTCATGGGCAGCTTCCTCGAATTCGGCACGCTGATCGGCTATGTGCTGGGCGCCGGCGTCGTCGCGCTGCTCACCGCGTCGCTGTCGCAGGAGGCGCTGCTGTCGTGGGGCTGGCGCGTGCCGTTCCTGATCGCCGGCCCGCTCGGCCTGATCGGTCTCTACATCCGGATGAAGCTCGAGGAAACGCCCGCGTTCAAGCGCCAGGCCGAAGAGCGCGAAGCGCAGGACAAGGCCGTGCCGAAGGCGCGCTTTCGCGAAACGCTGCTGCGCAACTGGCGTGCGCTGCTGCTGTGCGTCGGCCTCGTGCTGATCTTCAACGTGACCGACTACATGGTGCTGTCGTACTTGCCGAGCTTCATGTCGTCGACGCTGCATTTCGACGAATCGCACAGCCTCGTGCTGGTGCTGATCGTGATGGTGCTGATGATGCCGATGACGCTGTACGCCGGCCGCCTGTCGGACAAGATCGGCCGCAAGCCGGTGATGCTCGCCGGCTGCGTCGGCCTGCTGGTGCTGTCGATCCCGTCGCTGATGCTGATCCATGCGGGCACCACGGCGTCGGTGTTCGGCGGCCTGCTGATCCTCGGCGTGCTGCTGTCGTGCTTCACCGGCGTGATGCCGTCGGCGCTGCCCGCGCTGTTCCCGACCGAGATCCGTTACGGCGCGCTCGCGATCGGCTTCAACGTGTCGGTGTCGCTGTTCGGCGGCACGACGCCGCTCGTCACCGCGTGGCTCGTCGACGTGACGCACAACCTGATGATGCCCGCGTACTACCTGATGGGCGCCGCGCTGATCGGCGTCGTGTCGGTCGTCGCGCTCGCCGAAACCGCGCGCCAGCCGCTGAAGGGCTCGCCGCCGGCCGTCGCGACGCGCCACGAAGCGCACCAGCTCGCGCGCCAGTTGCGCGAGGAGAACGACGAGGCGGACATCTACGGCATCGCGACGCCCGCACGCGCATGAGCGTCGCCCAATGAAAAAGCCCCGGCCGAAGCCGGGGCCCGATCGAACCCGATCCGCCCGACCGGCTTGCGCCGGCCGGGCTTTTTTCATTCGCGCGCCGCGAACGTGCTCATGCGTGCGCTTCGCAGTGACGGCAGAAGATCAGCGCGCGCGAGCGCGACACGGCCGCCTGCGCGCCGCGCGCCGCGACGATCAGCCCGACCTGGCCGAGATTGAAATCGCGCTCGACCATCAGCTGCGCCAGCGCGGCAAGCGGCAACACGACGGACGGGTGGTACAGACTCGATTCGATCAGGGCTTTCATCATCGGCTCCATCTGGCAACGCGTAATTCGATGGAGTGGATTCTAGGGATCGGTCGCCTCCGGATAAACAGCGCGAATGCGAAGTCACTTGTCAGCCGCCGAGAACAATCGGCCGCGACTGGCCGGACAAGGGCCGGCGGCGTTCAACGTCGTTATGCGACGGCCCGGCGCGCGAATCCTAGACGAGCGGCGTTTCGACGAAGGCCGGCAGCGCTTCCGCCCGCGCGGAATGCTCGGCGAGCGCCGGATAACGGGCCGGATCGATCCGCGCGAGCACCGGGTAATCGGCGGCCATGAATTGCGTGAAACGCCACGCCACCGCGACCGTCACGTCGGACTGCAGCAGCCGCGCGCCGCCGAACCAGCCGTTGGTGGCCGCGACCAGCGGCTCCAGTGCGCCGTATGCGGCTTCGAGCTGGCTCAGCACGCGCTCGACCCACGGTTCGTGCTGCTTGTCCGACGGCCGCAGCGCCTGCTCGTAGACGACCTGCACGGTTTTCTCGGCGGCGGCCAGCGCGAACCCGATCGGCACCAGCGCGCGCAGCCGGGCATCGACGGCGTCGGGCAGCAGGCGCCGCTCCGGCGCGGCCAGGTGGTCGAGATAGTCGACGATCAGCGACGAATCGATCAGCGTCGCGCCGCCGTCGGTCACGAGCGTCGGCGCCTTGACGACCGGGTTGATCGTCCTGAATTGCTCGACATGACGAAACACCGAGATCGACTCGTGTTCGAACGGCAGATCGAGCAGCTTCGCCGAAATGGCGACGCGGCGCACGAACGGGGAATCCAGCATGCCGATCAGCTTCATCGCAAACGCTCCGCTTCGAGGAAATGGGACCGACGACTGTAGCAGTGTCGCGCGGCAGTGCCTAGCGTGCCGTTCGCTCGACACGCATCGGCCGGCCGCGCATCGGGCTCGCACTGCCCGTCCACAGTGACCATAATGCAGGTTCACGCTCCTTCCGCCCCAAGGGTCCGCCATGTGGTACGCCGTCGTCGAGCAGCAGCGGGAATGGATGCGCGCATGGCGCGCGGCGACGCGATACGCGTTCGATGCGTGGCCCGCGGCGTCGCTGCCGCATGCCGCGTCGTCGTGCTACGACGACCTGTTCGAACCGCTGCTCGGGCCGCAGGCCGCGCCGCCGGGCTTCGACCTCGCGTGGCCGGACGTCGGCGAGCAAGTCGTCGCGCACACGCCGTTTTGCGATTTGCGGCGCTTCGCGCACGCCGATGCGCGCCGCACGGTATTGCTGTGCGCGCCGCTCGTCGGGCACGCGGCCGTGATGATGCGGGAAACCGCCGAAACGCTGCTCGCCGATGGCGACGTCTGCGTGACCGACTGGCGCAATGCGCGCGACGTGCCGCTCGCGGCAGGCCGTTTCGGGCTCGACGAGTACGTCGCGATGCTCGACGGCTTCGTCGCCACCCTCCAGCGCGACGATCGGCCGCTGCACGTCGTCGCCGTGTGCCAGGCGACCGTCCCGGCGCTCGGCGCACTCGCGCTGCGTGCCGCACGCGGCCTCGCGCCGCTCGCCAGTATCACGCTGATCGGCGGCCCGCTCGACGCGCGGCTGAACCCGAGCGCGCTTGGCGCCGCGGCCGCCGCCCATTCGCTCGACTGGTGCCGGCGCCACCTGATCGACATCGTGCCACCCGGCTTCGCGGGGCACGGCCGCGCCGTGTTCCCGACCTATCTGCAACAGGGCGAGATCGCGCTCCTGTATCCGCAACGCTTTCTGACGCTGATCGAAACCTACGCGCTGGCGGCGTCGCGTTTCGACATGAACGGGCTTGCCGACGCCCGGCGGGCGCTGCGCGAATACACGGCGCTGCTCGACATGCCGGCCGACTATTTTCTCGACACGATCGACGTCGTGTTCCAGCGCATGCTGCTCGCGACCGGCGCGTGGCGCGTGCGCGGCCGGCGCGTCGAACCCGCCGCGCTGCGCGACGTCGTGCTGCTGACCGTCGAAGGCGCCCGCGACGCGGTCACGGGCGCCGGGCAGACGCATGCGGCGCTCGGCCTGTGCAGCGGCCTGTCGGCCGACGAGCGTCATCGCGTCGACATCGACGATTGCGATCACTACGGGCTGTTTACGGGGCCACGCTGGCACGGCAACGTCCATCCGGCGCTGCAGCGCGTGTTCGCGCTGGCGGAAGCCGGCCGAGCGCGCCCGCGCCGGAGCCGTCGGACGTGACGCTGCGTCAGGGGCGCGCCGCGTCGAGCAGCGCGCGCACCTCGTCGTCGCTCGTCTGCTCGAAGCGCGCGTAGAACTGGCTGATCCCGAAGAACCGCAGCGGCTGCGACACCGTGACGAACGCGTCGGCCAGGCCGTCGAACGCGTGCGCCGCACCCGCCGGCGCGACCGGCACCGCCGCGACGATGCGCGCCGGGTGGCGCTCGCGCAGCGCCTGCAGCGCGACGCGCATCGACGCGCCGGTCGCGACGCCGTCGTCGACGACGATCGCGATGCGTCCGTCCACCGCCTGCGGCGACACCGCGCCGCGATACAGCGCTTCGCGGCGCTGCAGTTCGGCCGTCTCGCGCGCGATCACGTCGGCGAGTTGCGTATCGGATACGTCCATCGCGCGGATCACCGAACGTTGCAGATGGGTCGCGCCGCCCGTCGCGATCGCGCCCATCGCGAACTCGGGGTCGGACGGCACGCCGAGCTTGCGCACGACCAGCACGTCGAGCGGCGCGTGCAGCGCGCACGCGACCGGATACGCGACGGGCACGCCGCCGCGCGGTAACGCGAGCACGACCACATCGCTTCGCCCCGCGTATTCGCGCAACGCGTCCGCCAGTTGGCGGCCGGCATCGGCGCGATCGGCAAAACTGCTTTCGGTCACGATCGACTCCCTGCCGTTGCGCCGGGTGCGCACAACCCGCGCCGGCGCCTGTCAACGAGGATGGTTCATCGCTCGCGCCGATGCAAGCAGGGTCATACCGGCGCGCGATGCGCCGCGGAAAGGGTCAGAGGCCGCCGGCCTGCCGGTACAGCCGCCAGAACGACTGCGCGTAGGACTGTGCGAGTTCGGGCGCGCGCCGGAACACGTTCACCGTGTCGGCGTGCTCGGCCGCACCGTCGGACAGGGTCGTCAACGCGACGCTGTCGTCGACGATCGCGAAGCGCGACGCGGGGCCGCCGTGCCGGGAATCGATCGCGACGTCGATGCCCGCGGATTTCAGATAGCCGGCGCCGCTGTACCGGCCCGCACGCGGCGGGCGCACCAGCACGACGCGCACTTCGATCCCGCGCGCGCGGGCCGAGCGCAGCGCGCTCGCGACAGCCGGCGGCACCTGCGTATAGCCGGCCAGCAGCACGCGGCGCTGCGCCTGTTCGATCAGATCGACGGTCGCGTCGGCCGCCGCGCTGTCATACGAAAAGTACGTGCCGACCGATGCGGCGTCGGACGGAATGTGGCTGGCGTGGACGCTCGTCGCGCAACAGAACGCGGCGAGAAAGAAGGCGGCTGGTCTCATGGCGGGCGCCATTGTAGCGACGCCAATTCGCGTGGCAAGGGGCGGCTGCGACGCTGCTGCGCCGGCGCAACACACGGTGCGAAACAGGTGCCCGGCGGCGGGTTTCAGCCGGGTTTCAACCCGCCGATCAGCCGGCCGCGACGCGCGCGAGCCATCTCGTCACGCCTTCGACGGAACGGAAATCCGCGAGGCTGCGTGCCGGCAGCGCGGGATACGCGCCGGCGGCCATCTCGGCCAGCGCGCGTCCGGGGCCGAGTTCGAGAAACGCGGTTGCGCCGGCCTCCACGCACGCGGCGAGACAGGCCGCCCACTCGACCGGCTCGGCGATCTGCCGCGCGAGCTTGTCGAGGCCCGCGTCGACATCGAGCACCGATGCGCCGTCGATCCCCGAAAACAGCCGCGTGCCGGGCACCGGCCGGCGCACGGGCGTCGCGGCCAGCGTCGCGCGGAATGCGGGTACGGCAGCCGCGAGCCGGCGTGTGTGCGATGCGATCCGCACGCAGACGGGCGCCACGCGCAGCGCGCCGGCACGGGTCGCATCGTCGGCCACGGCATCGACGTCGGCGCGCCGCCCCGCGACCACGAACGCATCGCCGGGATTCGCGATCGCGATGGCCGCGTCGCGACCGTCGCACATCTGCGCGAGTTGCGGGCGCGTCAGACCGCGCACGAACACCATCCGCTCGTCGCCGCCGCTCGCGGCATCCATCTCGCGGGCCCGCGCGGCGGCCAGATCGAGCGCATCGCGCGGGTCGATCATCCCCGCGACGCTCCACGAGCCGACCTCGCCGACGCTGTAGCCCGCGACGCAGCGCCGGCGCGGCCACACCGCATCGAGCAGCGCCGCCGCCGCGAGCGCCTGGACCGTGCAGAGAATCTGAGCAGCGCGGTTTTCCGACAGCGCGTCGGGTCCGGCTTGCCGGACCCACGCACGTGGATCGTCGCCGAGCAGGCGCCCCGCATGCACGAACAGTGCGTCGGCCTGCGGCGCCGAACCGGTCAGGTCGAACATGTCGGCGCGTTGCGCGCCCTGCCCCGAGCACAGGATGGCCAGCGTCATCGCGCGTCCCCTTCGGCTTCGAGCGCATCGACGAATACGCTCATCGCGAGCAGGTCGGCCGCGCCGCCCGGGCTCAGCCGGCGCGCGACGAACGCACGATGCGCGGCCGCCGCGCGCAGCCGCCAGTCGCGCGCCCGCACGCCGCCGCGCGCGACGAACGCGCGGGCGGTCGCGCGGGCGAAATCGAGGCCGCCCTGCCCGCCCCGATGCAGAAGATTCGTGTCGTCGAGCACGGCGATCAGCGCGAAGCACGCGGCGACCCGCGCGGCTTCCGGATCGTCCGGCAGGTCGCGCCGTGCGCGGCGCAGCGCGGGCAGCCCGACCGCGTACACGGACGGGAAGCCCTCGGCCGCCTCGCGACGCGCTCCGCCGACACCGTAGCGGCGGCTGGCGCGCTCGCCATGGCTGTCCGGCAAACGCGGGCCGCCGAGGATCTCGGCGCCCCAGCGACCGGCCACGAACGCACCGAGCGTGGTGCCATCCGGCATCGCGTCCGGCCGCGCACGCCGGCCGGCGGCCGCGCACAGCAGCCCGAGCCCGAAGATCGCGCCGCGATGCGTGTTGACGCCGCCGGTCACGGCGAGCATCGCGTGTTCGGCACGCAGGCCGATCTTGCGCAGCACGGCGATGTCCGCGTCGCGCGCGCCCGCGTCGGCGAGTTCCGCGAAATACGGCCGCAGCACGGCCGCGCTGCGCGCGAACGTCGCCGCGTCCATGTCCGCGTGACTGCCGGTGTCGACGTGACTGACGAGGCCTGGCTTCGGATAGGTCTCGATCTCGAGCACGAGACTGCGCTCGGCCAGCGCGGCGATGCGCTCGGCATCGGACGGCGCCGCCAGGCGGCAGGCACCCCGTGCGCTCATCGCGTGCCTCCGGCGAATACATCGGCGCGCATCAGCTCGACGGCCAGCGCGGTCTTCACCGCGACTTCGGGCAACCGCGCGTGCAGTTCGCGCCAGTTGACGCCCGCGCCGTCGTCGCGCAGCAGTTCGCCGTCGATGCGCATCGGCGCGCGCGCGTCGATCGCCGCGAGACCGTCGAGCAACGGTGCGAGCGATGCGGGATCGGGCAGCGGGAATACGATGTCGAGATCGGATGAGGCGCTCAGGTAAGGCTCCCCCGTCAGCGCCTGCCATGCGAGGCTGCCGAACACGCGGCCCTGCACGCCGCAGCGCGCGCCGAGCGCATCGAGATCGCGCAACGGCGCCTGCCATGCGGCGGGCGCGGCGGCGCGCACGTCCGTCAACGTCGGCAGCGGACCGACCGTCGCGAGCGCATCGGCGGCCACGTTCAGCGCGATGCGCCGCTTGCCCGCCGACGGCGGCAGCGGCAGGCCGAGCGGCACGCGGCCGGCATCGGCTTCATCCGGCGACGCGCGACGCACGATCAGCGGCCAGCCGCGTGCGGCCCATGCGCGTACGAGCGGGTCGCCCGCGAGCGCGGGGTCGCGGGCAAATGCCGCGCCCCACCCGGCCGCCGTCAGCGTGACCAGCGTGTGGCGGCGCAGCGGCAGCTCAGCGGGCGGCACGCGCGAGTGCCTCGACGCGGGCGGCGACGTCGGTCGCGACCGGCCGGCCGCGCGCCGCGCGCCGGTCGATGCGCTCGGCCGGCTTGCCGAGCCATTCGCCGACCTGCGCGTCGAGCGCGCGGGACGGATCGAGCACGGCGTCGACGGCGCCCATCTTCACGAGATTGTCGAGCCCCGGCGCGAACACCGGTGTCGAACGCGCCATCTCCTTCAGCACGTCGATCGGCAGCTTGGTCACGCGCGACATCGACGGCAGATCCATCACCTCCGGCTCGGCGCCCGGCACGGCGAGCAGCGTGCGCGTCGCGAGCGCGGTCGCGATGAACGCGCCGGCGGCCGTGTGGCCGTACAGCACGCCGATCGTCCGGTGCCCGGCGAGATCCGCGTGCATCAGGCACTTCGCGAGATGCGACAGCCCTTCGTTCAGGCCGAGCAATTCGTCGCGCTTGCTCATCCGCTGGCTGTCGCTGTCGACCAGCACGAGGATCGGCGTGTCGCCGCCGCGCGCGACCGTATCGAGCACGTGCGACGCGAGCGTCAGCGCCTCGTCGATGCCGAACGGCAAGCGCTCGGCAACGCTGATCACGTCGACGCGCACGCCGGCCAGTTCCGCGTGGCCCGTCAGCAAGCCTCCGTTGCGCGCAATCGCATGGCCCGTGGGAAACAGCGCGTTCAGTATTTCATCGAGCGTCATGCTGCCTCCCGCCGGGCCGCCCCAAGGCAGGCAGGCGCCCCCTCGGGGCGCAGCGAACGAAGTGAGCGTGGGGGTCGTTTCATTTCTGCTCCTGTAACTGGTCGGCGAGCGTGGCGAATTCGTCGTCGGGCATGCCGGGAATCGCTTCCGGCCGATCCGCGCCGAGCATGCGCCACACGTCGAGCGCATCCTGGCAGGCGCCGAACCGCTCGACCCGCGCTTCGAGGCGCGCCTGCTCCGCGCGCAGCATCGCGGCATCGAACGCCGGCGCACGGTCGATCAGCTCGAGCGCGGCCGCGCGGAACGCGTCCGGCGTATCGGCCACGTAACGATCGGCGCCGCCGATCAGCCGCCGGTGCTTGCCGCCCATCGTGCGCCAGATCAGCGCGCGATCCTTCGAATCGAATTCCTCGACGCCGCGATTGGTCTCGATCACTTCGGGGCCCGACACGCTGATGCGCCCCTGCTCGGACACCGCGAGCGCCGAACAGCACGCGGCGAGCAACCCGCCGCCGCCGTAGCAGCCCGCCCGCCCGCCGATCAGCCCGATCACGGGCACGCCGGCCGCACGCGCTTCGACGAGTGCGCGCATGATCTCGGCGATCGCGAGCTCGCCCGCGTTCGCTTCCTGCAGCCGCACGCCGCCCGTATCGAACAGGATCAGCACCGGCTTGCCGACTTCGCGCGCGGCGCGCAGCAACCCGACGAGCTTCGCGCCGTGCACTTCGCCGAACGCACCGCCCATGAAGCGGCCCTCCTGCGCGGCGACCAACACCGGCCGGCCGTCGAGCCGGCCGTGGCCGACCACCATCCCGTCGTCGAACTGCTGCGGCAGATCGAACAGCGGCAGGTGCGGGCTCGTCACGCGCTCGGCCGGCCCCAGGAATTCGCCGAAACTGCCCGCGTCGAGCAGCCCGTCGATACGCTGCCGCGCCGACGCTTCGTACCAGCTCGCCGCGTTCGCGACGAACGCCGGCGCGTCGTGAATCACGTCGCTCATCATGCGTCTCCCTCGATCGCGCGCACGGCCTGCGCGAGCCGCAGCGACACCATGTCGGGGCGCGCGCCGCCGTCGTTGATCGACAGCCTCAGGCCGCCCGGCGTGCGCCGTTCGACGAAATCCGACACGACCGCCTGCCAGACCGCGCCGAAACCGACGGCCGCGGTGCGGATGTCGATCTCGCATTCGTTGCCGGGCAGCACGCGCTCGACCAGCACCTCGAGGTTGCCGGACGCGACCACGCCGACGAGCGCCGCGGGCTGCTCGCCCTTCGCGCGTTCGCGCGCGGTGAAGCGATAGTTCAACTGTTCCATGCCCTCTTCCTCACCAGTTGCGGAACCGGGCCGGCGGCGCATAGAGCCCGCCCGACCAGTGCACGAGATCCTTGATCGAACGCGCGGCAAGCCAGCGGCGGTCGGCGTCGAGCGGATCGATGCCGAGATCTTCCGGGCGGCGGATCACGCCGCGCTCGCGCAGCCGCTCGACCAGCTTCCGGTCGCGGCCGCGGCCCACGTCCGTATAGCCGGCGACGCCGCGGATCGCGTGCTCGCGTTCGTCCTTGTCGCGGCACATCAGCAGATTCGCGATCCCTTCCTCGGTGACGATGTGCGTGACGTCGTCGCCATACACCATGATCGGCGCGAGGTCGAGCTGCAGCTTGTCGGCGAGCTTCAACGCGTCGAGCTTCTCGACGAACATCGGCACGTTCTTGTCGCCGAACGTCTCGCCGATCTGCACGACCAGCTTGCGGCCACGCCGCAGCGCCGCCGGCGTGTCGGGGTCGGCTTGCGCGCCGGCCTTCAGCCACGGCTCGCTCGGATGGCGGCGGCCGCGCGCGTCGCTGCCCATGTTCGGCGCGCCGCCGAAGCCGGCGATCCGCTCGGCCGTGACCGTCGACGAATGGCCTGCCAGGTCGATCTGCAACGTCGAGCCGATGAACATGTCGCATGCATAGAGGCCGGCCGTCTGGCAGAACGCGCGGTTCGAGCGCAGCGATCCGTCGGGGCCCGTGAACCACACGTCGGAGCGCGCACGGATGTAGTCGTCCATCCCGACTTCGGAGCCGAAGCAGTGGATCTGCTCGACCCAACCCGATTCGATCGCGGGAATCAGCGTCGGGTGCGGATTGAGCGCCCAGTGCGTGCAGACCTTGCCCTTCAGCCCGAGCTTCTCGCCGTAGGTCGGCAGCAGCAGCTCGATCGCGGCCGTGTTGAAGCCGATCCCGTGATTCAGGCGGCGAATGCCGTACGGCTCGTAGATGCCCTTGATCGCGAGCATCGCGGTCAGGATCTGCGTTTCGGTGATCGCGGCCGGATCGCGCGTAAACAGCGGCTCGACGTAGAACGGCCGGCCGGCCTCGACGACGAAATGCACGCGATCGCCCGGGATGTCGACGCGCGGCACCTTGTCGACGATGCGGTCGACCTGCGCGATCACGATGCCGTCCTTGAACGCGGTGGCCTCGACGACGGTCGGCGTGTCCTCCGTGTTCGGGCCGGTGTACAGGTTACCGTCGGCGTCGGCGCTCACGGCCGCGATCAGCGCGACCTGCGGCGTGAGGTCGATGAAGTAACGGGCGAACAATTCGAGATACGTATGCACCGCGCCGAGCGCGATCTTGCCGCCGAACAGCAGCTTCGCAATGCGCTGCGACTGCGGGCCCGAATACGCGAAGTCGAGACGCTTCGCGATCCCGCGCTCGAACACGTCGAGATGCTCGGGCAGCACGACGCCCGACTGCACCATGTGCAGGTCGTGGATCTTCGCGCTGTCGACGTCGGCGAGCGCGGTGGCGAGCAGATCGGCCTGCTTCTGGTTGTCGCCTTCGAGGCAGACGCGGTCGCCGGGCCGCAGCACCGCTTCGAGCAACGCGACGGTGTCGCGCGCATCGACCCGCTTGCCCTGCGCGTAGGCCGCGCCGGCCGCGAGGCGTGCATCGCGCGCCTGCCGCGCGTGATTCCATCCCGTCATGAACAGTTCTCCGCTTCGATGGTTCAGCGGCATTCTAAGCCTGGCGCCGCCGCCGATTGATGATGATGCAGAATGCGACTCAGAGGGCGCCGCGATGGATGCGGCCCGCGCGCGGGTCGCGTCGCATCGCCCTAGGGCCTGTTCGCGCTAATAACGGGCTTGCGAACGTGCCTTTCCACCCGCAGGGCAAGGAGAAAGGAGGCGCAATAGCCGTAGCTATTGCAACGACGAACGACGCCGCCATGCGGGCGGAAAGGCACGTTCCCCTGTTTGGAAAAAATTCGTTCGCGGGGCTGGCCCGTTATTAGCGTGAACAGGCCCTAGGCACCGACCAGCGCGCGCGTCGTGAAGAACAGCAGCGAAGGCCCGAGCAGGCAGCCGACGCCGGTATGGAACGTCGCGACCAGCGCGCCGTACGGAACGAGCCGGCGGTCGGTCGCGGCGAGCCCCGCGCTCACGCCGCTGACGGTGCCGGCCAGCCCGCCGAAGATCATCGCGGAGCGCGGCGTCTTCAGGCCCATGAAGTTGGCCGCAACCGGCGTGCCGACCATCACGATGATCGCCTTGACGAGCCCCGTCGCGATGCTGAGCGCGATCACGTCGGAGCTCGCGCCGATCGCCGCACCCGTGACGGGCCCGACGATGTAGGTGACGGCGCCCGCGCCGATGGTCGTCATGCTGACCGCATCGGTATAGCCGAACGCGCGCGCGACGCACGCGCCGACGATGAACGGCAGCACGGTGCCGAGCAGCAGCGACACGACGCCGACGAGCCCGGCCTTGCGCGCCTCGGCCGGCTGCACTTCGAACGCGGTCGCGACGATCGCGAAATCGCGCAGCATCGCGCCGCCCATCAGGCCGATGCCGGCGAACAGCTTGACGTCGGCCAATCCCTTCTCGCCGCCGGTGAATGCGCCGCCGACGTACGCGAGCACGAGACCGATGACGATCGCGATCGCCGAGCCGTGCACGCGGCCGAACGTGAGCTTGCGCGACGCGATCGACGACAGCCACATGATCAGGCCGACCAGCGCGAACGACGCGACGAGCCCGTTGTGGGCGACGGTTTTTTCGAGCATCTGCAGCATGGCGGCCTCCGTTACTGTTCTTCGAATTGCGGCACGCCCGCGAAGGCCGTGTCGTCGCGCCCCATGCGCGCGAGTACCGCGATGCAGCACGCGCAGATCGCGACCGCGCCGACGGCGGCCAGCAACGCGACCGGGCCGCCCTTGAGCGCAGCGACGACGTTCTGGTTCGCGGCCATCGCGACGACGACCGGGATGTACATCGCGCCCCAGAAACCGACGCCGGCCTCGGTCTCCTTCGGCAACCAGCCGCGCCGGTGCAGCCACAGGCGCAGGCAGATCAGCAGCAGCATCGCGATGCCGACGCCGCCGACGTTGGTCTTCACGCCGATGGCTGCGCCGAGCAGGTCGCCGAGAAACAGTCCGGCCAGGTGGCAGAACGCCAGCAGCGCGGTTCCGTAGATGATCATGAGTCGTCTCCAGTCTCTTCGTGACGGGCGCCTGACGCGTGCGGGAGCCAGGCCCGCACGCCGATCCCGGGCGGACTGTTTGTCTCCTGCGGCGGGGCGCCGCGGCCCGGCGGCTCGTCGTGCGAGCGCGTTCTCGGGGTCGATGGGATGATGCGGGTTCGGGCCGGACGCCGGATGGCTTAGACTGACCGATGCAGCCGGCGGCGCGACACGGGCTACGCGTCCGGTGCCCCCTGCGCAGAGGCCGCACTGGCGCGTGATCCGATACTAGCGCCGCAAAATCCGGCCATTTATGAAGTTGTCGAAACCGATTCAGTGGATTTAGCAATGCGTCCGTTACCGCCCGAGTTGCTGCGCAGCTTCGTCGCCGTCGCCCAGTCCGGCAGCTTCACCGCCGCGTCCGAGCGCGTGAACCTGTCGCAGTCGACCGTCAGCCAGCATATCCGCCGCCTCGAGGAACTGCTCGACCGGCCGCTGTTCGAGCGCGACACGCGCAACGTGCACCTGTCGCAGCACGGCGACGCGCTGTTCCGCTACGCGGTGCGCATCCTCGAACTGATGGACGAGGCCGTCACGTCGGTATGCGGGCCGCCGCTGTCGGGCAAGGTGCGGCTCGCGATGTCGGAGGATTTCGCGTCGGCGCACCTGACGGCCGCGCTCGCGAGCTTCGTGCAGCGCAACCCGGACGTCGAACTCGCGATTTCGACCGGGCTGTCGGGCGACCTGTTCGACGCGCTCGACGAAGGCCGGCACGATCTCGTGTTCGCGAAACGCATCGCCGGCAGCCGGCGCGGCCGCGTGATCCGCAGCGAACCGCTGTACTGGTGCACCGGCCCCGATTCGCGGATCACCGGCCACGAAGCCGTGCTGCCGCTCGCGATGCATCCGGAGCCGAGCGTGTCGCGCCGCCGCGTGCTCGAATCGCTCGAAGCCGTCGGGCGCCCTTACCGGATCGCCGTCGTGAGCAGCAGCATCGCGGTGTTGCGGGCGGCCGCGAGCGCGGGGCTCGGCGTCAGCGCGTTCGCCGGCTACGTGATCCCGGCCGGGCTCGCACGGCTCGAGGCGGGACTGCCGGAACTCGGCGAACTCGAATACGTGATCGATCGCCCGGCGGCCGCGTCGCGCTCGACGCTCGCGCTGGAAGCCACGCTGATCGCGGCGGCGGCCGAGTTGTAACGGCGCCGTGCGGTCGCGCCCGCACCTGACAGCTTTGCCCGGCACGCGTCATCGTCCGCGCAGCACCCGCTCGCGACAATGGGACCCATCGGAGGCGTACCGCGCATCGCCGCGCGCCTCCGATACCCCGTCCCCTTGATCGGAGCCCGCCATGAAGACCGTCCTGCGATTCGCCGTCGCGACCGCCGCAGCCGCGCTGCTGTCCCCCGCCTTTGCCCAGACCGACGCGCCGGCTCCCGCTCCGGGCCTGACGCGCGCGGAAGTCGTCGACCAGCTCAAGCAGGCCTATCTCGACGGCGAACTGCCGACGAACGACGGCAACTACCCGCCGGACGCCGCGACCCGCGCGCGCAACCGCGAACTCGTGCAGGCCGCGAGCCCCGCGTGGCTGGCCCATGTGCCGCCCGCGCCTCAGGCGGCGTCGCAGCAGTGACCGGCGCCGCCGCCGCGCGCGATTCAATCGGGATCAGGGCAGGAAGCTGCGGCGCCGCGCGTCGATCAGCTCGACGAGCAACCGGTCGCGCTCCGCCGCCAGCTCCTGCATCGAGCGCTCGCCCTGGATCGCGCGCAGCGCGTCGTTCAGTTTGCGATCGACTTCCGGATCGAACGAAGGCGTGCCGAGGTCGTCCCACCAGCTCGTGATCGGCCCCGACAGGTGTTCGAGAAAGTGCGCGATCCCGCCCGCGCCGCCGCCGAGGTGATAGGTCAGGCACTGCCCCATCAGCCCCCAGCGCAGGCCGGGGCCCCACGCGACAGCCTTGTCCGCGTCGGCGACGCTCACGACGCCTTCGCCGACGAGGTGATACACCTCGCGAAACAGCGCGGCCGCGAGCCGATTCGCGACGTGGCCGGTCATCTCCTTGTTCAGGACGATCGTCTGCTTGCCGAGCCCGTCGTAGAAATGCTTCACGCGCGCGATCACGTCCTGGCCGGTCGCATCGCCGCCGACCAGCTCGACGAGCGGGATCAGGTGCGGCGGATTGAACGGATGCGCGATCAGGCAGCGTTCCGGGTGCTTCGCGCACGCGGTCTGGATATCGGACATCTTCAGGCCCGACGAGCTCGACGCGATCGGCACGTGCGCGGGCAGCACGTCGTCCATCTGACGATAGAGCGCGCGCTTCAGGTCGAGTCGCTCGGGGCCGCTCTCCTGCACGAAGTCGACGCCGTCCAGCGCACGCACGAGATCCGCGTCGAACGACAGCCGCGCAGCAAGTTCGGCGGCCCGCTCGCCGAGAAACGCGGCCAGCGCGTCGTGCAGCCGCACATCGGCCTGCGGGGCCGGGTCGGTCGCGACGACGTCGAAACCCTGCGTCAGGTAGAAAGCGGCCCAGCTCGCGCCGATCACGCCGGCGCCGACGATCGCGATACGTCGAATGTCCATGGTTGTCCCGTGTGGTTGGTCTGCGGATATGCCGCGCCGATTGTCGCATCGAATCCCGCGCGCACGCGTCGGCGCAGATCACGCAATCCCTCTTGAAATGCGCGACGGCGGCCACTAATTAAGCGTCGTCGGGCAGTGCCTCATGCAACGCACCGCCCCCGTATCGATCCAGTGGAGCCACCCGTCGCGCCCGCCGCAGGCGTCGCGCCGTCACGTCTCCCGCGTTCCCTGTTCAGGAGGACCAACATGAGCGGTATCCATTTCGGCAACGACCTGTTCGACGAATTCGCCCGTGTGCAACGGCAGATGGCGAGCCTGCTCGGCGAGCGCCCGTCCGGCATCCGCGCGGTGCGCCCCGGCGCCTTTCCCGCACTCAACGTCGGCGCCACCGACGATGCGATCGAGATCGTCGCATTCGCGCCCGGCATGGCCGCGGCCGACTTCGACGTATCGATCGACAAGGATCTGCTGACGATCAGCGGCGAGCGCAAACCGGCGCCGCGCACCGAAGGCGACGACGTGCGCACGTATGCGCAGGAGCGCTTTCACGGCGCGTTCCGCCGCGTGGTCGAACTGCCGCGCGATGCGGACCCCGACCAGGTCAGCGCCCGCTACGAAAACGGCTGCCTGCTGATTCGCGTCGGCCGGCGCGAAGCATCGAAGCCGCGTGCGATCACCATTCAGTAACCTTCAGGATACCGACATGAATACGAATCCGACTCTGGCCGAACGCCACCCGGGCACCGTTCACGCTGCCGCCGCCGAAGCCGCCCGCCGGCCCGCGATCGCCCCGTCCGTCGACATCGCCGAGGATCCGCGCGGCGTCACGCTGCGGGCCGACCTGCCCGGCGTGCCGCGCGAGAACCTCGACGTGAAGGTGCACGACAACACGCTGACGATCGAAGCCGCGACGCACATCGATGCGCCGTCCGACCTGCGCGTACGGCACGCGGAAATGCGCGCGACGCGCTATGCGCGATCCTTCGTGCTGAGCGCCGATCTCGACACGTCGCGGATCGACGCGAACCTGCGCGACGGCGTGCTGACGCTGACGATTCCGCGCCGCGAGGAAACGCGTCCGCGCCGCATCGACGTGACGGCCGGCAATGCGTAAAGGTCGATGCGTGTCCTGACGCGACGCGCGTGAAAAAGCCCCGCACCGGCGCGATGCCGGGCGGGGCTTCATTGCATCGGGCCGCGCGCATTCAGGCGCGCGGACGGCAGATTCAATCGAAATCGAACAGGTCGAACACCGACTTCTTGCGACGCCGGCCGTCGTGCCGGTATCGCTCGTCGTGCGAGCGGCCGTCGCGCCCCCAGCCGTCGTCGCGGCCGTGCTGCGCGTGCGCATCGCGTTGCGCCGGCGCGGCGTCGCGGCGAGCCGGCGCGTCACCGGTTTCGCGGGCGATCAGCTTGTCGAGTTCGCCGCGATCGAGCCACACGCCGCGGCAAGTCGGGCAGTAGTCGATCTCGATCGACTGGCGCTCGGCCATCAGCAGGTCGGGCGTCTTGCAGACAGGACATTTCATCGCATTTCTCCTTTCCGTTCGAATCTCATTCGGATTCCGTATGAGGTGCGCGAGCCGGCCGCCGCGGCGGCCGGCGTCACGCATGCCGCGTCAGTCGCGCGCCACGTGCGCCGCCCGTTTCGCCTTCGCGCGCCGCGCCAGCATGTTCATGCCCTCGACGAACGCCGAGAACGCCATCGCCGCATAGATGTACCCCTTCGGCACGTGCGAACCGAATCCTTCGGCGATCAGCGTCATGCCGATCACGACCAGGAACGACAGCGCGAGCATCACGATCGTCGGGTTGCGGTCGATGAAGCGGGCGAGCGGCTGCGCCGCGAACAGCATCACGGCCACGGCGACGATCACGGCGACGAACATGATCGGGACGTGCTCGGTCATGCCGATCGCGGTCACGATGCTGTCGATCGAGAACACGATGTCGAGCATCACGATCTGGCCGATCGCGGCCCACACCGTCAGGCCGGCCGCACCGACGGCCCCGCCCGCGCCGTTACCGTCGTGCGACACGTGGTGATGGATCTCGGTGGTCGCCTTCCACACGAGGAACAGGCCGCCCGACAGCAGGATCATGTCGCGCCACGAGAACGCATGGTCGAACAGCGTGAACACGGGTTCGGTGAGGCTCGCGATCCACGCGACGCTGCCGAGCAACGCGAGGCGCATCACCAGCGCGAGCGCGATGCCGAGGCGCTGGGTACGCGCGCGCTGCGCCTCGGGCAGCTTGTTGCTGAGGATCGAGATGAAGATCAGGTTGTCGATGCCGAGCACGACTTCCATCACGACGAGCGTCAGGAGCGCGGCCCAGACGGCGGGGTCGGCGGCAAGCGTCAGCAGGTAGTCCATGGGATGGGCCGATACGAAAGTGGAAAACCCGATGATATGCCGCCCCACACTTCGGAAAAATCAGAGAGAATCTGACTTCAGGTTCGGTTTTTACGATATATCCTGCTCCGATGCTGAATTTTCGACATCTGTACTATTTCTGGGTCGTCGTAAAGGAAGGCGGCTTCGCGCGTGCGGCCGCCCGACTGGACATGGCCGTGCAGACGATCAGCGCGCAGGTGCGCGAACTGGAGAAATCGCTCGGGCACCAGTTGCTGCGGCCGGCCGGGCGCGGCGTCGCGATGACCGACGCGGGGCAAGCCGCCTTCGCGCGCGCGGAGGTCATCTTCGAGATGGGCCGGCTGATTCCCGACGACGTGCGCGCGGCGGCCAGCCAGCCGACCGTGCGACTCGCGGTCGGCCTCGCGGACGGCATCTCCAAGCTCGCCGCGCACGCGATCCTGGCCCCGGTGCTCGACACGCCCACACTGCGGCTGCTGTGCCACGAGGGCGAGCACGACGCGCTGCTCGCGGAACTCGCGCTGCATCATCTGGATCTCGTGCTGGCCGGTCAAGGCGCGCCGTCCGGATCGAACCTGCGCGTGACGAGCGAGCGTCTCGTCGCGTCGCCGGTCGACTGGTACGGGCCCGCGGCGCTCGTCACGCCGGCCGCCCGGCAGCGCTTTCCGCAATGCCTGGCCGGCCTGCCGGTGCTGCTGCCGACCGCGCATTCGGCATTGCGCGCGCGTCTCGACCTGTGGCTGGAAAGCGAGCGGATCGTGCCGCGGGTGGCCGGGGAATTCGAGGACAGCGCGCTGATGGCCGTGTTCGCGGCGCGCGGCCTCGGCGTGTTTCCGCTGAGCGAACTCGGCGCGAACGATGCGTCGCTGTTGCGCGGGCTCAGGCGGCTCGGCCGGGCGGGCGACGTGACCGAGGAAATCCACGCGATCCGCTCGCGGCGCGGTGAACATCACCCGCTGACGTCGCGATTGCTGGCCGCGGCGCACGGCGCGCCGGCCGTCTGAAGCGAGCGCGACATCAAACGAAACTATAATGTCGCCCCGGCCACACGAGACGTGTGTGCACGCCCATCCGGGCATCACCCTTGCGCCGCCTCTCGCCGAGCCTTCTGAAAGACGCCATGCACAACCGATTTCGCCTGTTTTCCGTTTCGTGCGCGCTCGCGGCCGCGACCGTGCTGGCGGCATGCTCGTCGCCGCCCAAGCCGATCTACCAGCAGGAACAGTTCGACGCGACCAGCAGCCCGTATGCGCATACGTTCCACTCGAAATCCGACGCGGCCTGCGAGGCCGCGCGGCGCGCACTGCTGAGCCAGGGCTACGTGGTGTCGTCGTCGCGCAACGACGCCGTCGACGGCAGCAAGAATTTCCAGCCGAGCAACGACATGCACGTCGTGATCGAGTTTCACGTCGTGTGCGCGGATGCGAATGCGGACGGCTCGTCGAGCATCGCGTACGTAAACGCGGTGCAGGACCGCTATACGCTGAAGAAATCGAATACGTCGGCCAGCGTCGGCCTCAGCGTGTTCGGTTCGCTGTCGCTGCCGATCGGGTCGAGCGACGATGCGCTCGTCAAGACCGCGAGCGAGACGATTCCCGCCGGCGTGTTCTACGAGCGCTTCTTCAATCTCGTCGACCATTTCCTGAAGATCGACCCGGCGCGCCGCGACCGCGCGACCGTGAAGGCCGCCGAGAAGGAGCCCGTCGCGCCGCTGCCCGAGCCCGCGCCGACACAGCAAGGCGAGCCGATGAAGATGACGACGCCGGTCGTGCCGACGCCGCCCGCGGCGCCGGTGCCGCTTTCGGCGCCGGGCGTCGCGCCGGGGTCGGGCGCAAATGCCGTGCCGTCGGCGGCATCGGCCGTCGCGGCGCCTGCAACGCGCGCTGCCGCGCCAGCGGCGGCGTCCGGGTCCGTGCCGGCTTCGGGAGCGGCGCCCGCAGCGGCGTCCGCACCTGCGCCCGCTTCGGCGGCCGGTCCGGCGCCTGCGTCGGTGCCTGCTCCCGCGTCGGCGCCTGTGCCGGCTTCCGGTCCGGCAACCGCGCCCGCCCCTTCGTCGACTTCCGGTTCGACGGCCGCACCGGCTTCCGCGCCCGCGTCTGCTCCACGTCCGGCAGCGCCGACCAACGCCGCTCCGTCGTCGGCCGCGCCCGCGCCTTCGTCGGCAGCATCGGCGCCGTCGAGCGCATCGCCTGCGCCGGCTGCCGCCGATCCGGTCGCATCGTCCGCATCGTCGGCGTCGTCCGGCGCGAGCGCGCCAACCGCGCACTGATCGCGCTCCCGTATCGTCGCGCCCGGGCGGATGCGCCGTAGCGCGACGGTACGCCTCCCTTCCGCGTCATCCCCGAAACCGTTCATGCCCATGCGGCCGTATGCCGGCCGCGCATGGCCGCGCGGGATTGAAGGGATGACAAGGACAACGCCGACGCATCGCCGCTGGCTGCACGCGGTCCAAGCCCGCAGTACACCACACACGACGATCGCAGGCGGCCCGTCGTCTCGCGACTGCGCTGTCTGCCGGCGCCCTCGCCTACCGCAACGTCGCGCGCAGCGTCTGCAAATGCTCGACGGTCGTGGTCACGCCGCCGCAGACGATCACCGCGATCTCCGCTGCCGACGCGAGCACCGGCACCGGCCGCTCCAGCGCGGCCAGCGCAGCGCCGCACGCAGGCTCGACGACGATCCTGTGTTCGTCGAGAAACCGCAGCGACGCGGCCACCGCGTCGGCATCGGACACGACGACCGGATGGATCGCGTGGTGGGTCGCCCATTCGACTGCGGCGTCGCACGGCCGCTTCGCACCGAGCGTCGTCGCGATGCTCGCGATGGCCGCCAGTTCGACCGGATGCCCCTGCGCGAGCGAGCGCGCATAGCAGTCGGCGCCTTCCGTCTCGGCCGCGACGACCGGCACGTCGTGCCAGCCGTTGCGCGCCAGCCCTTCGAGCACGCCGCACAGCAGACCGCCGCCGCCGACCGCGAGCACGATCGCGTCGGGCTTCGGGCCTGCCGCCGCCATCTCGTCGATCATCGTCGCGTGCCCCTGCCACAGGATGCGATCGTCGAACGGATGCACGAACGCGTCGTGCTCGCCGAGCGCCGACTGCGCGAACGCATTCGCCTCCGCCCAGCTCGCGCCGTGCACCACGAGTTCCGCGCCTTCGACGCGGATCAGCTCGCGCGCCCGGGCCGACGTGCTTTCCGGCACGACGACGCGCACCGGCACGCCAAGCTCGCGGCCGCAATACGCGACCGCGATGCCCGCGTTGCCGCCCGACGACGACACGAACCGCCGGGCCCCGTCTGCATGGCGCGCTTCGCAGACGGCGCCGATGCCGCGCAGCTTGAACGAGCCTGACGGCTGAAGCGCATCGAGCTTCAGCCGGATGGCCTTGCCGAGCCGACGGGACGCGATGGGCGAGCGGATATAGGGAGTCGGGATATGAAGCGGCATGGGACGGAACGCAATGAGGACGGAGGAAAACGCACGCGACGAGCGACGAGCGAAGGCGGCAACGACGGCCATCGTACGGCACGCTCGTCATGCTTTCCAATACCATCGAATGGCGTTTGCTATGCTTCACAGGCATATCCACTCACCGACCGGACACCGCATGCGCCAGATCGAGCTGCGTCACCTGCGCTACTTCGTCGCCGTCGCCGAGGCCGGCAGCGTGATGGCCGGCGCCCGCGCGGCCGGCATCGTGCAGCCCGCGCTGTCGCGGCAGATCCGCGAGCTCGAGGACGCGATCGGCACGCCGCTGCTGATCCGGCGCGCGACGGGCGTCACGCTCACCGCGGCCGGCACGAGCTTCCTGCACGATGCGACCGGCCTGCTCGCCATGCTGCAGGACAGCCGCGAGCGCGCGTTGCGCAGCGCGGCCGGCCAGCTCGGCGAACTGCGGCTCGGCGCGCTGCCGAACTGCCTGCCGTTGCCGGTCGTCGCGAACGTCCTGAAGGCGTTTCGCGATGCGTGCCCGGACGTGAAACTGTCGATCGCGCCGATGCTGTCGGCCGAGCAGGCGAACGCGCTGATGCGCGGCCAGCTCGATGCCGGGATCATGGCGTGGCGTCGCGACGAAGCGCCGCATCTGACGGGTGTACGGCTGTTGAGCGATCGCTTCGTGCTGGCGATGCCCGCGCCGCCGGGCGGCCGCTTCGTCGCGCCACGCACGCTGGCCGACGTCGCGAACGAGCCGTTCGTCTGGTTCGATGCGCAGCGCTCCGCCGCGCACCACCGGTTCCTGATGACCCAGTGCCAGCAGGCCGGCTTCACGCCGCGCATCGCGCAGGTCGGCAGCGACATCCCGACGCTGATCGGTCTCGTCGCGGCCGGGATGGGCTGCGCGTTCGTGCCGGAAAGCGCGTCGCCGACCTGCCCGCGCACGGTCCGGCTCGTCGCGCTCGACGAACTCGCGAGCCGCTTCGACATCGAGTTCGTGTTCGACGGCGCGGCGGCGGCGCCGTCGCCCGTCGTCGCGCGTTTCCTGGCGGCGGTCCGCGCGGCGGCCGGCGAATCGGGCTGAACGAATACGGATGCGGATGCATCGGCGCGCGGTCGGACGATGCACGTTGCCGCCCCGACGGACGGAATGCCCATTTCCGCGATCCCGGCGTTTCTGCGGTTTTTGTGGACTAAACGACACCATCGCGTCATCGAAAAATCTTTCGGAACGCCGACGGACGACGCCACGACACCGCAATTTTCAAATTGACACCAAAAACAGTCGTTTAACGCCGATTCGAATCGTCATGGCCCGAAATATACTGCGCGCGCATCCAACCCCTCGTGCCAAAGAGAGGATGCGTTTCCGCCCCGGCCACGGTCCCCCTGTGGTCGGGGCTTTTTTGCCGTCGAGCCCGGCGGTGAAAGGCGTTTCGGCCATTGCGCGACGCCGGCCATCGGCGATCGCCTCTCCCGCCGAAGCACGGCTCCCGGGCCACGCCATGCACGTTGCCCGCACGCTGCATTGTTGACATGAAATCAAGATAATTTCGTCCGAATGCGGCTTTTTCCGCAAAAGTAATGCAGGCACACTTCACGCTGTCCTCAACGGCCTCATGCCGTCGTTCCCCGCTTACAGGAGCTCACCGCGTGAACCCCACGATTTCCTCCCCGTCCCGCGGCGGCGCCGCACTGCCGCTGCTCGCACTCGCCGCCGGCGCGTTCGGCATCGGCACGACCGAGTTCTCGCCGATGGGTCTGCTGCCCGTGATCGCCGACGGCGTGCACGTGTCGATACCGCAAGCCGGCATGCTGATCAGCGCGTATGCGATCGGCGTGATGGTCGGCGCGCCGCTGATGACGCTGCTGCTCGCGCGCTGGTCGCGCCGCGCCGCGCTGATCGCGCTGATGTCGATCTTCACGATCGGCAACCTGCTGTCGGCGGTCGCACCCGACTACACGACGCTGCTGCTCGCGCGGCTCGTGACGAGTCTCAACCACGGCGCGTTCTTCGGGCTCGGCTCGGTGGTCGCGGCAAGCCTCGTGCCGCGCGACAAGCAGGCCAGCGCGGTCGCGACGATGTTCATGGGCCTGACGATCGCGAACGTCGGCGGCGTGCCGGCCGCGACCTGGCTCGGCCACATCATCGGCTGGCGCATGTCGTTCGCGGCGACGGCCGGCCTCGGCCTGATCGCGATCGCCGGCCTGTTCGCCGCGCTGCCGAAGGGCGAAGCCGGCACGATGCCCGACCTGCGCGCCGAACTGTCCGTGCTGACGCGGCCCGTCGTGCTCGGCGCGCTCGGGACGACCGTGCTCGGCGCCGGCGCGATGTTCACGCTCTATACGTACGTCGCACCGACGCTCGAACACCTGACGGGCGCAACGCCCGGCTTCGTGACCGCGATGCTCGTGCTGATCGGCGTCGGCTTCTCGATCGGCAACGTCGCGGGCGGCCGGCTGGCCGACCGCTCGCTCGACGGCACGCTGATCGGCTTCCTGGTACTGCTGATCGCGACGATGGCGGCGTTCCCGCTGCTCGCCGCCACGCATGCGGGCGCCGGCGTCACGCTGCTGGTCTGGGGAATCGCGACGTTCGCGGTCGTGCCGCCGCTGCAGATGCGCGTGATGCGCGCGGCCCACGAAGCGCCGGGCCTCGCGTCGGCCGTCAACATCGGCGCGTTCAACCTCGGCAACGCGCTGGGCGCCGCCGCTGGCGGTGCGGCGATCTCGGCCGGGTTCGGCTACGCGGCAGTGCCGCTCGTTGGCGCGCTGATCGCCGCCGCCGGACTCGCGCTCGTCATGCTGCAGGTCACGCAGCGCCGCCGCACGCCGGCCGCCGCGAATTCGTGAGCGCGGGCGCGCCCCGCCTGCCCCCTTTCCACACGCATTTTCACGGCCGCGCCATTGAACCGGCCCATGAAGCTGGACGGTTGACGTCCAGGCTGTTCAGAAAGACCGAACACTAACGCTCGGCACTGTCCAGGAAATCCAAGCGGTTCAGTCATGAAAAACACCCCAAAGGTGGGTTGTCCAACCTTTGGGGTGCAGTTCACATGCGGCCGTTTTCTGTCGGCGTACGGTCCGATTCCGCCGGCCCGGTCAGCGCCTCGTGGCAAACCCGCCGAAGAACGCGCGCGCGTTCGCATCGAGACTCTCGAGGTGATAGCCGCCCTCCTGCACGATCACCGTCGGCAATCCGAGCGCACCGATCGCGCCGCCGAGCCGCCCGAACCCGTCGGTCGTGACCGCGACCTGCGATTGCGGATCGTCCTTGTAGATGTCGAAGCCGAGCGCGAGCACGAGCGCGTCGGGCTCGAACCGCGCGAGCGCGCGCAGCGCGTCGTCGAGCCGCTCGAAGAACGCCGACTCCGGCGCGCCGTGCGGCATCGGCAGGTTGAGGTTGAAGCCGGCGCCGGCGCCCGCCCCCGTCTCTTCCTCGTAGCCCGCGACGACCGGGTAGAAGTTGGTCGGGTCGCCGTGGATCGACACGTACAGCACATCGTCGCGGCCGTAAAAAATCTCCTGCACGCCCTGCCCGTGATGCATGTCGGTATCGAGAATCGCGACGCGGCGATGCCGGCCGAGCAGCGCCTGCGCGGCGATCGCCGCGTTGTTCAGGTAGCAGAAGCCGCCGGCCGCGTCGCGGCGCGCATGATGACCGGGCGGCCGGCACAGCGCGTAGGCCTCGCGTGCGCCGTCGTTGACGTCGGCGGCCGCAGCCAGCGCGTCCTGCGCCGACCAGTACGCCGAGCGCCACGTATTCGCGCCCACCGGGCAACTGCCGTCGGCGAGATAGCGCGCGGCTTTCGCGAGCACGCCGCGCAGCGGGTTCGGATCGCGCACGAACACGTTCGACATCACTTCGTCGCCCCAGTCGTCGGGCATCCGCTTCCAGTCGCGGTGCGCATCCTCGAGAAAGCGCAGGTAGTTCATGTCGTGCACGGCCGCGATCGGCGCGGCGCCGCGGTCGGCCGGCTCGCGCACGTCGAAGTCGAGCGACCGGACGGCCGCAACGAGGCGCGCCGCGCGTTCGGGCACTTCCTGCGGCTCGCGCATCTGGCCGCGCGACAGGTAGCTGCGCGGATGGTGCAGCAGTTGTTCGGGATGGAAATAGGTTTTCATGGTGGTCCTCGTCGATTCGCCGTATCAGGCGCCGTGCGTCGCGGCCGGCGCTTCGACGCGCGTTGCGATGCCCGCGCGCGCCAGCACCGCATGGAGCAGCACGTTCGTGCCGCGCGTCACGTCGTCGGGCAACGCATCCTCGGCTTCGTTGTGCGACAGGCCGTCGACGCACGGAATGAACACCATCGCGGTCGGGAAGCGGCGTGCGAGCAGGATCGCGTCGTGGCCGGCGCCGCTCACGATGCGCTCGTGCGTGTAGCCGAATGCGGCAGCCGCCTGCGCGACCAGCCCGACGCAATCGCGGTCGAACGGCGTCGCCGGGCTGCGCCAGCAGGTATCGATCGCCACCTGCACGCCGCGCGCGGCGGCGACGCGGGCGCATGCGTCGCGCAGGTCGCGCTCCATCGCATCGACTTCGGCATCGTCGTGATGACGCAGGTCGACCGTGAACGTCAGGTCGCCGGCAATCGTGTTGCGCGATGCGTGGCGAATCCCGACCTGCCCGATCGTCGCGAGCCCGCGCGGCGCGTAGGCGGCGACGATCCGTTCGAGTTCGAGCGCGATCTGCGCGCTCGCGAAATACGCATCCTTGCGATACGGCATCGGCGTCGTGCCCGCGTGCGCGGCCACGCCCGTCACCGTCACGTCGAGCCAGCGGATCGCCTGGCCGCCCGTGACGACGCCGATCGTCGTGCCGTTCGCCTCGAGCACCGGCCCCTGTTCGATGTGCGCCTCGAAATACGCGTCGACCGCGCCGCCCATTGCGCGCGTGCCGCGATAACCGCACGCGTCGAGCGCCGCGCCGAGCGTGACGCCGTCGGCATCCTGCTTCGCGAGCGCGTCGTCGAGCGGCAACGCGCCCGTGAACACGGCCGAGCCGAGCATCGCCGGCGCGAAACGCGCGCCTTCCTCGTTGGTCCACGACACGATCTCGAGCGGCTTGTCGGTCGCGATGCCCGCGTCGTTCAGCGTGCGCACGAGTTCGAGCGCGGCGAGCACGCCGTAGACGCCGTCGAAGCGGCCGCCTTCGGGCTGCGTGTCGAGATGGCTGCCGATCAGCACCGGCGCGGCGTGCGCATCGGCGCCGTCGCGCCTGGCGAACAGGTTGCCGACGGCATCGACGCTCACCGTCAGCCCCGCGTCGCGGCACCATTGCGCGAACAGGTCGCGCCCGCGCCGGTCGTCATCGGTGAGCGCGAGGCGCCGCACGCCGCCGCGCGGTGTCGCGCCGACGCGCGCCATGTCGGCCAGGCTGCGCCACAGGCGGGCGCCGTCGATTTCCAGCAGGTCGTTCATATGCATTCCGGATCGATTCGTTCGTGGAGGTTCAATGCGAGCCGAGCGCTTCGGCGGCGGCCGGCCGCGCGGCGCGACGCGCATCGAGCGCGACGATGCAGAGCAGCGAAATGCCGGCGAGACACGTGTAGAACACCGCGAGCGGCCACCACTGGCCCGTGAAGCGATGCGCGAGCCACGTGCCGGCGAGCGGCGTCAGGCCGCCCGCGATCGCGCCGCAAATCTGGTAAGCGAGCGAGATCGCCGAATAACGCACGTGTGCGGGAAACACGTCGCTGACGAAGCCCGCGATCACCGAGTAGAAGCCGGCCATGCAGACGACGGCGAGCGCGATGCCCGCGATCAGCGACGCGGACGTGCCGCCCTGCACGAGCATGAACATCGGATACGGCGACAGCATCGCGAGCAGCGCCGCGAGTTTCAGGAAGCGCGCCCCGCCGATGCGCTCGGCGATCCAAGCGGCGAGCGGCTGCGCGAAGAACTGGATGATCGCGACCGCGAACAGGCTGTCGAGGATCAGCGAGCGCGATACGCCGACGTACTGGGTCGTATACGCGATCATGAACGTGTTCGTGAAATAGACGCCCGCGATGCCGATCGTGTTCGCGCCGATACAGAGCAGCACGAGCCCCGACGCGGAGCGGAACACTTCCGCGACCGGCAGCTTCACCGTGCGGTTGGCTTCCTTGACCCGCGCGAATTCCGGCGACTCGTTCACGCCGAGCCGGATCAGGATGCCGACCACGAGCAGCACCGAACTCGCGAGAAACGGCAGGCGCCAGCCCCATGCGAGGAAATCGGCCTTGTCCATCGACGTGACCGCGCGGAACGCGATCAGCGACAGGATCAGCCCGGCCGGGCTGCCGAGCTGCGCGAACGACGCGAAGAACGTGCGGCGCCCCTGCGGCGCATGCTCGCCCGCCATCAGCACCGCGCCGCCCCATTCGCCGCCGACCGCGATCCCCTGCACGATGCGCAGCGCGACGAGCAGCACCGGCGCGAGGATGCCGACCTTCGAATAATCGGGCAGCAGCCCGACGCAGACGGTCGCGACACCCATCATCATCAGCGTCGTCATCAACGCCTTCTTGCGGCCGATGCGGTCGCCGAGATGGCCGAAGATCACGCCGCCGAGCGGACGCGCGAAGAAGCCGACCGCGAACGTCGCGAACGACGCCATCGTGCTGACGAACGGGTCGTGCGACGGGAAATAGAGTTCGCCGAACACGAGCGCGGCAGCGGTCGCGTAGATGTAGAAGTCGTACCACTCGATCATCGTGCCGATGAACGCGGCCGTCGCGGCGCGCCCCGGCTGGCGGGCGGAAGGAAGGGACTGGGTCATGCGGGCTCCTGATGCACGCCGCGGCGGGGCGACGCGCAATATCGTGACGACGGCCGTCTGTCGCGGCCTCGCGCCGCACGCTGCGGCGCCCCTCCTTTATCGGCGACCGCAAATCATTAGTCAAATTTCAAGTTATTATTCACGATATAAATCGAACTAATGCCTGCCTCCGGAGACCCGATGCGCCCCGATCTCGCCCCGTTCCTGAACGACCGCCTCGACTGGAACCTGTTGCGCACCTATCTGGTGATCATGCAGGAGCGCAGCGTGAGCCGCGCGGCCGCCCGCCTGCACGTCACGCAGCCGGCCGTCAGCCAGGCGCTGCGGCGGCTCGAGGAGACGCTCGAGCGCCGGCTGATCGAGCGGCGCGGCGCGCACTTCGCGCCGACACCGGCCGGCGAAGCCGTGTACCGGATCGCGAGCGACATCTACGGCGGCATCTCGCGCCTCGAGACCGAAATCGACGACAGCACGGCCGACCTGACCGGCTCGATCCGGCTGCTGACGGTGAGCCGCATCGAATCGCCCGTCTACGACGAGTTCCTCGCGGATTTCCATCGCGCGTATCCGCGTATCGATCTGCAGATCGAAGTGATGCGCTCGTCGGACATCCTGTCGTCGCTGCTGCAGAAAACGGCCACGGCCGGGCTCGGCCTGTGCCGCACGCCGCACGACAAGCTGGAGATGCGCTGCTTCCTGCGCCAGCGTTATGCAATCTACTGCGGCCGCCATCACCGGCTGTTCGGGCAGACGCAGTTGCGGATGGACGACCTGCTCGCGGAGAACTTCGTGTCGTTCACGAGCGACCAGATCGGCGACAGCCTGTCGCCGCTCACCGTGTTCCGCGACCAGAGAGGCTTCACGGGACGCATCGTCGCGTCGTCGCCGAGCCTCGAGGAAGTGCGGCGGCTGATCTTCGCGGGCTACGGGATCGGCTGCCTGCCCGAGCACATCGTGCGCGACGACATCGCGCAGCAACGGCTGTGGCGACTACCGCCCGACGACGGGCTCGTCGATGTCGACGTGTTCCTGCTATGGCATCGCGACCGCAAGATGAATGCGGCCGAGCACGCGTTTCTCGACGCGATGGAGCGCTGCATGCAGCGCTACTCGCTCGCGGAGCGGCTCGGGAAATGACGGCGCGCATGCGCCCGGAGCACGCGCCGGGCGCCCATGCCCCGGCGCGTCACGTCATGCGTCAGAAGCGATGCACGATACCGAGTTGCACGCCGCGCGCATTCGCGCCCGGGTACGCGAGCGGCAGGCCGGGGTTCGCCGCACCGGCGAGCGTGTAGCCGGCCTGATTGCGGTTGCGCAGGTACGACAGCGCACCGTAGAAGCTCGTGCGCTTCGACAGATCGTACTCGTACATCAGCCCGAGCTGATCCGCATTGTTGCCTTGCGACGACTGATCGTGCAGGTACGCGTAACCGAGCGCGACGTAGTTGGCAGGATTGAACTGGTATTTGACCGACACGCCGTACACGCGCGAATCGATGCCGAGATCGGCCCACTTCACGGCGGAAAAACCGCCGTACACGGTCGCCTTGCCGATCGCGTAAGACGCACCGGCCATGAGCGTGCGATCGGTCGTGGTCGCCGCGGCGCTCTTCAACCACTGGCCCGCGACGAATGCGCCGAACGGGCCGTGTTCGTAGGTCAGGTCGAACTGCTGGCTGGAACCGGCCGAGCGCACGCCGCCCGCGTCGCCGAACCCGAAGTACAGCCCGCCCTGGAAACCGGCGATCTGCGGGCTCTGGTACGACAGCGTGTTGCTCGTGCGGAACGCGAACACGGTCAGGTTGTCCATGCCGGATGCCTGCGTGACGCCGCCGAACGCATCCTGTCCGCCCTGGTCGTTGAATAGCGGCGAATTCTGCCGGCCCGCGCGCACCTTGCCCCACTGTCCCGCGATGCCGACCCATGCCTGCCGGTTGAACATGCTGCCGGCGCTCGCGAGCGAGCCGTCGTTCGGATTGAAGCCGTTTTCCAGCGCGAACTCGATTTTCTGGCCGCCGCCGATATCCTCACCGCCCTTCAATCCGAATCGACTGCCCTACTGGCCGCCCGAATTGATCGCGGCCGTATAGCCGTTGCCCGTATTCACGTACTGCGCGAATTCGTCGATCACGCCGTACAGCGTGACGCCGTCCTGCGCGAGCGCAGCGCCCGAACCGGCGACGCAGGCGATCGCCACCGTGACGCGAACACCGGCGTGCACCGGCCGCGCGCGGCAATCGATGCCGCGCGCTTCAATATACTTAGTCATACTATTCAATGGATCGAGATTGAAACGATGCATGGCGCGGCGTGAATGCCGCACCGCCATCGCGGGATATGGGATTGCGTCGACAGCGCCCGGCGCTGGCCGCACCTGGCTCCGCGCCCGGGCCGGCGGCTTGCCGGCCCGATGCACGGGACGTGTCGTCAGTGGGGAACTTCGCCGCGTTCGAGCGGCAGGATCAGGCGTTCGGGAATGCTGCGTCGCGACGCGCGGGCGCCGACGTAATACAGCACGGCCGGCACGACGAGGCCGAGGATCCACGAGATGTCGGTGCCGCCGAGCGCATCGACGAGCGGCCCCGTGTAGATGTGCGTCGACATGAACGGCAACTGCACCAGGATGCCGACCACATAGATCGTGATGGCCATCGCGTTCCAGCGGCCGTAGCGGCCATCCGGATCGGACAGCGCCGGCACGTCGTAGCGCGACCGCGTGAAGCAGTAGTAGTCGACGAGGTTGATCGCGCTCCACGGCGTGAAGAACGCGAGCAGGAACAGGATGAACGCGGTGAACTCCTTCAGGAACGAATGACGGCCCGCGAGCGCGATCAGCGTCGACACGCAGATCATCCCGAAGATGTAGACGAGACGGCTCTTCGACGATACCGCATGCTTGCCGCGAAAGCCGCTGACGATCGTGGCCATCGACATGAAGCTGCCGTACGCGTTGAGCGCCGTGACCGTCACCTTGCCGAACGCGATGCTGAGATACAGCAGCGCGGCCACGGCGCCCGTCGAGCCCAGGCCGACGATGTACGACACTTCGTGGTGCGCGAACTGGCTGCCGGCGAGCGCGGCCGCGAATACGCCGAACACCATCGCCGCCTGTGCGCCGACCACCGAGCCGAGGCCGACCGCGAGAAACGTCGCGACCGACGACGTCGAGCGCGGCAGATAGCGCGAATAGTCGGCGACGTACGGGCCGAACGCGATCTGCCACGACGCGGACAGCGACATCGCGAGCAGGAAGCTCGGCAGCGAGAAATGCCGGTTCGCGAGCAGCGCGCCGATGTCGTGGTTCGCGAACAGTTGGGCGAACATGTAGACGAACGCGACGATGCCGACCACGCTCGCGATCCGGCCGACGAAGTGGATCGCACGATAGCCGAACACGGTCAGCACCACGATCACGGCCGCGAACAGCAGGATGCCGGCCGCGTCGTCGACGTGCAGCAGCTGCGCGACGGCCTGCCCGGCCAGCACCGAGCCGCTCGCGGAAAAGCCGATGTACATCAGGCACACGAGCACGATCGGGATCATCGCGCCGTACACGCCGAACTGCACGCGGCTCGAGATCATCTGCGGCAGGCCGAGCTGCGGCCCCTGCGCGCCGTGCAGCGCCATCACCGCGCCGCCGACGAGCTGGCCGAGCAGCAGCGCGACCAGCGACCAGAACACGTCGCCGCCGAGCACGACCGCGAGCGCGCCCGTGACGATGGCCGTGATCTGCATGTTGGCCGACAGCCACAGCGTGAACTGGCTCAGCAGGCCGCCGTGGCGCTCGGCGTCGGGAATGAAGTCGATCGAGCGAACCTCGATCAGGCCGCCGGCTTTTCCACTGGAATTCGTTGACACGGGTCAATCTCCAAAATACTCAGGACCACACATGGTTTGAACGAGACAGGAAGCTGCGAGCCGCCCTTTCGGCTCGGCGAATGCGGGGCGCCGTGGATCGCCGGCATGCGCCACGCGCGCAGGGTCTGCACGCTGGCGCGCAAGCGGCACGACGTGTGCCGACATTGCCAGCGGATGATCTTGTATATACAACTTGCGAGATATCGGTGATTACCCGAAGTTCATCGACTTTCGAAATTGTCCGATCAATGAGACAAAAACGAATCGATCTTGGTACAAGCCCAAAAACTACCTTCCTGTCCAATATCTTCCCGGCCGATGAATCTTCTCGCCAATCAAATTTCTAGCTTTCCTCACCTCCTCCCATTACATTGAATCGACCGCCGCCCATCTAATAAAAATAGGTATCCAATCCTAAATTCGGAGATCACCGTCATGAACGGCCCTTGGCAGCACTCACCCGGTCAATATTTTCCTTTTTTCAAATCCCTGGACTTACCAACCTGTCCCGAGGGCAGCGGCCCGCCGGAAGAGGTCAGATGTGTTTATTGCAAAATATTGATGGACGAATTTTGCAACGTCGATCTCTGGAATAAATCATTTCAAGACTTCAAGGAAGCCTATGTTCCAACAATGAAAGCATTTATTCGAGATAGAATTGCCCCGAGTAAATTACATGTCAGATTGAGCGGAGACGTGCTCGCGCAACGTTCAACTCTTTATATATGTCCTACGTGCGGATGGTGGGTCGCCATGGAACAAGCGGTTTTACCAGCACTACAATGGCAACATTGGTGCCTCACCCTCTACAGCATGGCAGTTATCAAGGATCTTGAATTATCGTGCATTGATACTCCAATAACTCAAGTCCGAAATTATCTTATGCGACGCTTTGAATCCGGAGGCACCTTGCATCCAAGACTATTTGAAGAAACGGTTGCCAGTGTATTCCGAGATCACGGATATGACACAACACTAACAACGTATTCGCGAGATGGCGGAATTGATATTATTTTGTTAGAGAATGATGGCAAAAAAATTGGTGTTCAAGTAAAGAGATTGAGCCGCTCAATAGAAGTCGAACAGATTCGCTCCTTTCTTGGAGCGCTAATGCTGGGAGGATACGCTCGCGGCATCTTCGTTTCCTCTACAAAATTTCAGCAAGGAGCAGTTGACGCGGCCAGAGCATCCACCGAACAATACATACCTATTGAACTGGTAGATTCAGCCTCTTTCTTTGACATGCTCGGCATCGCCCAACTGAACAAGCGTCCCGATCCAAGCCTGTGTGGAATAGAAAAATCGTCTCCACTTTCATTCGATATCTATTCACTCTACCACCTGAATACCCTTTAGAAAATATTCCGCTTCCAAGGAAAATCACTTGTCGGACTACTGAGGCCCGACCTGAAGTGTCGAGATCTCGTCCCCCACCTCATCTAGCTTTCCAATCGGTATCCAGCCGAGATGGCGATAAAACCCGTACGAGCGCGACGCGGGATCGGTCGAGCAGCCGAGAAACAGCGAAGTGAAGCCGTTCGCCGCGAAATCGTCGATCACGCGCCGCAGCAACCGCTTACCGATCCCAGCGCCTTCATACTCGGGCAGCATCGCGAGCACGACGATCTCGCCCGAGCCGGTGTCGCCTAAGCAGTAGTCGACCATGCGTCCGGACGCGCAGCAGACATGGCCCGAGAACAGGCCGCCGCGGATACCGTCGCCCCAGCTTTCGAGGTGATGCCGAGCGCGCGCAACCGCGCTTCGGGGAACGCGTTCTCGCGCGTGCATGCCCGCAGCGCGATACACTCGGCCGCGTCGCCGGGAATGGCCTCGCGCCAGGTGAAATCGTCCATCGATTGAGGCTTCCTTTTTCTGCCGCCGGCGCGACGCATGCAGGCAGATCAGTCCCAGCGCGATCGTCGCACCGGCAAGCGACGTGATTTCCGCATGATCGTACGGCGGCGACACTTCGATCACGTCCACGCCGACTGGGTTGATGCCGTCGAGGTGACGCGGGATCTCGAGCACCTGATGGCTCGATAGACCGTCCGAAACCGGCGTACTGGGGCCCGGCGAGAACGCCGGATCGAGACAGTCGATGTCGGACGCACCCGCCCGCACCGCATCAGACCAGTTGGTCGGATGCGACGACCTGCACGCCCGGCCTTGCGTCGATCGCCGCGTCGAGCAATGCACGCGCAATCCGCGGCGCGGGATTCACGCGCCACTTCGCCGGCAGCACCGGCCCGACGGCGCCCAACGCGAACACGAACAGCCGCTCGACGAACCTGAATTCATCGCGGCTGCCGCCGATCAGGCCCGGTCGCACGTACGTGAGCGAATCGAACCCGACGCCGGCGAGCGCCTGTTCGACCTCGCCCTTCACGCGGTTGTAGAAGATGCGCGATGCAGCGTCCGCGCCGAGTGCGGAATTCAGCACGTAGGTCGGCGTGCCATGCCGGTGCGCAAGACGCGCGACCGCGAGCGGATAGTCGTGATCGACGCGGCGGAATGCGGCCTGCGTGCCCGCGACGCGCATCGTGGTGCCGAGCGTGCAGATCACCGCGTCGGCCCGCCACCAGTCGGCCGCGTCCGGCAGTCGATCGAAGTCGACCTCCAGCGCGCGCATCTTCGGATGCGGCGACAACGGCCGGCGCGCGAGCACGACGACCTGGTCCACCCGCGCGTCGGCGAGCGCGACTTCGAGGACGTGGCGCCCGACGAGCCCGGTCGCGCCGATGAGCAACAGTTTCATGTCCGGTCGTTCCGTGAGGCGCACGTGTGCGCCAATCGGCAGAAAAAGCCGCGTGCACGCGGCGTTTCGCCATGCCGCACCGCGGCGAACCCGCCGATGCGCGGCCAATCAATCAGGCGGGATAGCGACACGATGAACGGTTCGCGCGGGACGGTCAACCGCGACCGCCGCCTCGCCCGCGCCCCGCTATGAACCGGGCGCCGCCTGCCGCGACACGCTCGGCGCCACGCCCGTCCAGCGCTTGTACGCCTGCGAGAACGACGAGATGTCGCTGAACCCCAGTTCGTCCGCGATTTCCTTGATCGACAGCCGCCCTTCGGCGATCAGCGCCTGCGCGCGCGCCTTGCGCACCGCATTCGAGATGTCCCGGAAACTCGCGCCCTCCTCCCGCAGCCGGCGCTTGAGCGTGCGCTCGCTCGTGTTCAGCAGCGTCGCGATGTCCTTTAGTTGCGGCGGTCGGTCGAACGGCCGCGTGGACAGGTATTCGTTCAGGAACGACACGAGGTCGACCCGCGTGCGCCGGCGCGCGATCAGCTCCGCGCACATGCGCTCGCACATCGCGGCCGTCGCGGCATTGGCCTGCGGCAACGGCCGTTCGAGGTGCGCATGCTCGAACGTGATCGCATTGGCCGGCCGCCGGTAGCGGACCGGCGTGCCGAGCACGTGCCGGCCACCGGGTTCGGCGTCGTACGCGAGGTCGAACGTCGCGAGGGTGAACGCGCTGCCGATCACGTCGCGCAGCACGCGGCACGCGGCGCCCATCGCGCGCTCGACGAAGAAGCGCTGCAGCGGCGCGGACAATTCCGGCGCCGCGTCGAACACGATCGTGCCGTGCCGCCCGGTGCGACGGTACGTCATCCCGACGAACGTATACGTCAAGGCGAGATAGCGGCCCGCGAGCGCAACCGCATCCATCCCGGTCGCGCTGCTCAGCAGCCCGTATCCGAGCAATCCGTAGGCGGAAAGCTGGTACGACAGGCCGACCGTCAAGCCCACCCCCGGCTCGTCGCCGGCCAGTGCAAGCAGGTTCGACGCGACGGCCCGCTCCTGCGCGGCCAGCACCGTGAAATCCGGATCGGCGAGCTGCTTCAGCGTGAGTTGCGAGCCCTTCAGCAGGGCCGCCGGCGCGATCCCGCGGTCTCGCCCGAACGCGATCATCAGCAGGACGGAAGCCGGGCTGCGGACAAAGTTCCAGACGTTCATCGGGCGCCTCGTGACGTGGGTTGGCCTAGATTCTAAAGCGGTTGGCCCGCGCCAGCATGGGCGCGAGCCGCGTGCCGCGCGATGATGGGTGCCATCGCAACCGCCCTTTCACTCGACCGACCGGAGTCCGATGCCATGTCCAGAACCTATGCAGATCAGCCCGTCTGGCGCGCCATGCAGGCGTTCCTGCCGCCCGACTTCCAGTGGGCGGCCGATCGCCAGCCCGACGAGCAATGGTGGCACTGGTGGGGCCATCGCCTCCATCTCGATACGTATCGCAATCCCCGCGCGCAGGTGAAGGTGATCCTGTTCCATGGCGTCGGCACGAACGGACGGCAAATGTCGATGATCGTCGGCGAGCAACTGGCACGCCGCGGCTACGAGACGATCGCGGTCGACATGCCCGAATACGGGATGACCGAAGTGGCGCGCGGCGCGCTGGTGCGCTACGACGACTGGGTGCGCGCCGGCAGCGACCTGATCAACGCGGAGCGCGCGAAGGACGATCGGCCGATCGTGCTGTACGGATTGAGCGCGGGCGGCATGCTGACGTACCACGTCGCCGCGCTGAACGGGAAAGTCGACGGCATCGTCGGCATGACTTTTCTCGACCAGCGCCTGCAGCAGGTGCGCGACGAAACCGCACGCAATCTGTTCATGAGCCGCGTCGGCGGCCCGATGACGCACTTCGCCGCGAAGACGCCGCTGCGCGCCATGCGCATCCCGATGTCGCTCGCGAGCAAGATGCACGCGCTCGTGAACCGCGACGATGCGCTGAAGGTATGGTTGTCCGACCGGACCTCGGCCGGCAACGCGATGACGATGGCGTTCCTCGATTCCTACATGTCGTACCGGCCGGTGGTCGAGCCGGAGGATTTCTCCGTGTGCCCGATCCTGCTCACGCAGCCGGCCGCGGACCGCTGGACGCCGCGGCATCTGAGCGAGCCGTTCCTCGCGCGGGTCCGCCACGTTCCGGTCAAGGTCGAGATGCTGGAGAACGCCGGTCACTATCCGCTCGAGCAGCCGGGACTGTCGCAGATGATCGAAGCGATCGACGCGTTCTATCGTGACGTGACGACGCGGCACGCCGATCGGAGCGCGCTTGCCTGACACCCGGCGCATACGCGGCCAGCCGTTTCGGAGCGGTTCCGACACGGCGGCCGGCCGCGCATGCCCGATGCAGGCCCAATGCACGCCGAGGCGCGCGCGGCGCTCCGGCGCCTGCGTTCGGCGAACAGGTCACACGTGCAGCGCGTGCCCGAGCGCGCGCAGCGCCGCTTCCTGAAGCGCCTCGCCGAGCGTCGGATGCGCGTGAATCGTGCCGCCGATGTCTTCGAGCCGCGCGCCCATCTCCAGCGACTGCGAGAACGCCGCGGCCAGCTCCGACACCCCGCGCCCGACCGCCTGCCAGCCGACGATCACGTGATCGTCGCGGCGCGCGACGACGCGCACGAACCCGTCGGTCGCCTGCAACGTCATCGCGCGCCCGTTCGCCGCGAACGGGAACGATGCGCTCAGGCAGTCGACGCCGGCCGCATGTGCGTCGTCCGGCGACCAGCCGGCCGTCACGATCTCGGGATCGGTGAAGCACACGGCCGGAATCGACGCGGGCGTGAACCGACGACGCCGACCGGCGATCAGCTCGGCCACCATCTCGCCTTGCGCCATCGCGCGATGCGCGAGCATCGGTTCGCCCGCGACGTCACCGATCGCCCACACGTTGCGCATCGAAGTCCGGCATGCGTCGTCGATCCGCAGCGCGCGGCCGTTGCGATCGAGCAGCAACGACTCGAGCCCGAACCCGTCGACGCGCGGCCGGCGGCCGACGGCGACCAGCACGCGATCGGCCGGCAGCGTGTGCTCGGCACCGTCGGCCGCCCGCACGCGCACCGCGCCGTGCGCGTCCAGCCCGAGCACCGTGTGGCCGAGCCACAGCCGCACGCCGAGGCGCGCGAGCGAATCGGCGACCGGCCGCACGAGTTCGGCATCGTACGCAGGCAGCACGCGCTCGGCCGCCTCGACGACGCTGACGTCGACGCCGAGCTTGCGATAGACGATCCCGAGTTCGAGCCCGATATAGCCGGCCCCGACGACGACCAGCCGCTTCGGCAGCGTCGCGGGCGACAGCGCTTCGGTGGACGACACGACATGCCCGCCGAACGGCATCGACGGCAGTTCGACCGGCTCGGAACCGGTCGCGAGCAGCAGGTGTTCGCAACCGATCCGCACCGCATGGCCGCCGCCGACGACTTCGACGGTCTTGCCGTCGATCACGCGCGCTTCGCCGTGCAGCACGCGCACGCCGTTCTTCTTGAGCAGCGCGCCGACGCCGCGCGTCAGCCGGTCGACGATGCCGTCCTTCCACGCGACGCTTTTCGCGATGTCGATCTCGGGCGTGCGCACGCGGATCCCCAGCGCGCCCTCGCCGGCATGACCGCACGCCTGTTCGAACGCGTCGGCCACGTGGATCAATGCCTTCGACGGAATGCAGCCGATGTTCAGGCAGGTGCCGCCGAGCCGCTCGCGTTCGACGAGCATGGTCGGAATGCCGAGCTGGCCGGCGCGGATCGCGGCGACGTAACCGCCCGGGCCGCCGCCGATGACGAGCAGTGTGGTGTGTTCGTTCTTCATCGGCTCACTCCACGAACAGCAGTGCCGGGCGTTCGAGCACCGCGCGCACCGCCTGGATGAATGCGGCCGCGTCCGCGCCGTCGACGACGCGATGATCGAACGACGACGACAGGTTCATCATCTTGCGCGCGACGACCGCGCCGTCGCGGATCATCGGCCGCTCGACGATCCGGTTCACGCCGACGATGCCGACTTCCGGATGATTGATCACCGGCGTCGACACGATGCCGCCGAGCGCGCCGAGGCTCGAGATCGTGATCGTCGAGCCGCTCAGCTCGTCGCGCTGCGCGCGGTTCGCGCGCACCGCATCGGCGAGCCGCGCGATTTCCGCCGAGATCGACCACACGTCGCGCGCTTCCGCATGCCGCAGCACCGGCACCGTGAGGCCACCGTCCGTCTGCGTCGCGACGCCCATGTGCACCGCGCCGTAACGCGTGACGACGCCCGCTTCGTCGTCGAAACGCGCGTTGATCTGCGGGAAATCGCGCAGCGCGATCACCATCGCGCGGATCAGCAGCGGCAGCGGCGTGAGCTTGCCGCGCGTGTCGCCGTGGCGGCGGTTCAGTTCCGTGCGCAACGATTCGAGCTCGGTGACGTCGATCTCCTCGACGTAGCTGAAATGCGGGATGCGGCGCTTCGCTTCCTGCATCTTGCGCGCGATCGCCCGCCGCAAACCGATCACCGGCACTTCGGTTTCGTCGTGGCGTTCGTCGTAGCCGCGCGGTTGCGATCCGTGCGCCGAGCTGCCGCCGGTGCGCGCATACGCGTCGAGATCCGCATGCAGGATCCGCCCGGCTTCGCCGGTGCCGCGCACGTAGCGCAACTCGATGCCCATGTCCCACGCGCGCTGACGCACGGCCGGCGACGCGAGCGGCCGCTCTCCGGGCGCAAGCGCCGCGCGCGGCTGCGCGGCCGGTTCGTCGCGGCGCGGTTTCGCCGGTGCACGCGGCGCCGCGGGCTGCGCAGGCGGCTCGGCCGGCGCGTCGGCCGCCGGCTTCGACGGCGCCGCCGCCGCGACCGGTGCGGTTGCTACCTTTGTTTCCCGCACCGGTGGCGCGGCCTTCAGATTGCCGTCGCCTTCGACTTCCAGCCGAATCAGCTCGCTGCCGACCGCCATCATCTCGCCGATCCGGCCGCCCAGCTCGATCACCTTGCCCGCCACCGGCGACGGAATCTCGACCGCCGCCTTGTCGGTCATCACGTCGGCGAGCGGCTGGTCTTCCTTGATCGTCTGCCCGACTTCCACATGCCAGGCCACCAACTCGACCTCGGCGATCCCTTCGCCGATATCCGGCATCTTGATGACATGAATCCCCATCTCACGCCTCCATCACGCGTCGCAACGCTTCACCGACCCGGGCCGGGCCCGGAAAGTACGCCCACTCCTGCGCATGCGGATACGGCGTGTCCCAGCCCGTCGTGCGCTCGACCGGCGCTTCGAGGTGGTAGAAGCAGTGCTCCTGGACCAACGCCACGAGCTCCGCGCCATAGCCGCAGGTGCGCGTCGCCTCGTGCACCACGACGCAGCGCCCGGTCTTGCGCACCGACGCGACGACCGTGTCGAGATCGAGCGGCCACAGCGTGCGCAGGTCGATCACTTCCGCGTCGATGCCCGTCTCCTCGGCCGCGGCGAGCGACACGTGCACCGTCGTGCCGTACGTGAGCACCGTCACGTCGTTGCCGGGGCGCACGACGGCGGCCGTATCGAGCGGCACCGTGTAGTAGCCTTCGGGCACCGCGCTCGCCGGATGCTTGAGCCACGACGTGACGGGCCGTTCGTGATGGCCGTCGAACGGGCCGTTGTACAGCCGTTTCGGTTCGAGGAAGATCACCGGATCGTCGTTCTCGATCGACGCGATCAGCAACCCTTTCGCGTCGTACGGATTCGACGGCATCACCGTGCGCAGCCCGCACACCTGCGTGAACATCGCCTCCGGGCTCTGACTGTGCGTCTGCCCGCCGTAGATGCCGCCGCCGCACGGCATCCGGATCGTCATCGGCGCGGTGAACTGGCCGGCCGAGCGGTAGCGCAGCCGCGCGCCTTCCGACACGATCTGGTCGGACGCCGGATAGAAATAGTCGGCGAACTGGATCTCGCAGACGGGGCGCAACCCGTACGCGCCCATCCCCACCGCCGCGCCGACGATCCCGCCTTCCGAGATCGGCGCATCGAACACGCGCGACTTGCCGTATTTGTTCTGCAGTCCTTCGGTACAGCGGAATACGCCGCCGAAGTAGCCGACGTCCTGCCCGAACACGACCACGTCGCTGTCGCGCCCGAGCATCACGTCCATCGCGGAGCGCAGCGCCTGGATCATCGTCATCGGCTGCGTCGCCGTTTCTGTCTCGTGTTGCGCCATGATCACGCTCCCAGTTCCTGGCGCTGACGGCGCAGGTGCGCGGGCAGCTCCTTGTATACGTCGTCGAACATCGACGCCGGCGACGGAATCCGGTCGTCGGCCAGCGTCCCGAATTTCTCCGCCTCCTTCTGCGCGGCGAGCACCTCGGCCTCGAGCTCGGCCGTCAGCGCATCGTGCGCGCCGTCCGACCAGATGCCCTTCGCGATCAGGTGGCGCTTGAAGCGCTCGATCGGATCGCCGAGCGGGAAATGCGACCAGTCGTCGCTCGGCCGGTACTTGGTCGGATCGTCCGACGTCGAATGCGCGCCCGCGCGGTAGGTCACCCACTCGATCAGCGTCGGGCCGAGATTGCGGCGCGCGCGTTCGGCCGCCCAGCTCGACGCCGCGTAGATCGCGAGGAAGTCGTTGCCGTCGACGCGCAGCGACGCGATCCCGCAGCCGACGCCGCGTCCGGCGAAGGTCGTGCCCTCGCCGCCCGCGATCGCCTGAAACGTCGAGATCGCCCACTGGTTGTTGACCACGTTCAATACGACCGGCGCGCGGTACACGTGCGCGAACGTGAGCGCGGTGTGGAAATCGGCTTCGGCCGTCGCGCCGTCGCCGATCCACGCGGACGCGATCTTCGTGTCGCCCTTGATCGCCGACGCCATCGCCCAGCCGACCGCCTGGATGAACTGCGTCGCGAGATTGCCGGAAATGGAGAAGAAACCGGCCTCGCGATCCGAGTACATCACCGGGAGTTGGCGGCCCTTCAGCGGATCGCCCTCGTTCGACATCAGTTGGCAAATCATCCGTTCGAGCGGCACGTCGCGCGCGATCAGGATGCTCTGCTGCCGGTACGTCGGAAAGCACATGTCGCCGTCGCGCAGCGCCATCGCGTGCGCTGTGCCGATCGCCTCCTCGCCGAGGCTCAACATGTAGAAGGAGATTTTCTTCTGGCGCTGCGCGATCATCATGCGCGCGTCGAAAATGCGGGTCTTGAGCATCGCGCGCAGCCCGGCGATCAGGCGCGCATCGTCGAGATCGGGCGCCCACGGGCCGACGGCCTTGCCGTTGTCGTCGAGCACGCGCACGAGGCTGCGGGCGAGATCGGCGGTGTCCGCCGCGGCTACGTCGATCGGCGGGCGGCGGACGGCGCCGGCCGGCGATAGATGCAGATAGGAAAAGTCCGTCTTGCAGCCCGGGCGCCCGGTGGGCTCCGGCACATGCAGACGCAATGGCTCTGACAGGCTCATCGTGTCGTCTCCACGCTCGATTGTGTCTCACGCTGTTTGGGAACGCGCAGGCCGGTTGCCGGCCTGCGCGCGAGCTGACGCGCGGATAAGCACGTCAACCTTGGAAATCTATGCCTTGCAGCGGCGGACGTCGATGCCCAAGCCGCTCGTTCGCGGTGAGCAGATTTGCCATGGCGGATCGCCGCAGCGCGTGAGGTGCGGCCGGCGGAGTCGGCGCAGCACGGGTTTTGCGGTGCAGGGTCGTCGGGCGGGCGACGATCGGGCGTCGCCGACGGATCGGCGCGTCCCGATCATGTGAGGGTACGAAGCAAAAGACCCCGCGAAATCCTCGATCTCTGCGGGGTCTTTCAGGTTTGGGCGCGCGTGCGCCCGCTTGCCAGCTTACTGCGACGCGCGATCGATCACGCGTCGGGACGGAACAGGTCGAAGCGGCTGTCGGGCGTCACGTGCACGTAGGCCGACGGGCCGCCCGCACGAAGAATGATGCCCGCGCCGAACGTGTCGAAAATGCCGTCCTTCAGCAGGTCATGGCGGATATGAACGGCGACGACCTCGCCCAGCACCAGCGTGGCCGGCGTCTCGACACCGCGATGATCGCGCAGCCGGATCACGTCGGTCACCTTGCATTCGAAGTTCACGCCGCTTTCCGCGACGCGCGGCACGTCGACGAGACGCGACGGCACCGCGGTCAAGCCGCCCAGTTCGAATTCGTTCACGTCGTACGGCACGGCGGCGCAGGTCTGGTTCATCTGCTCGGCGAGATCGCGTGTCGCGAGATTCCACACGAACTCGCCGGTCTCCTGCACGTTGCGCACGCTGTCCTTCGCGGCGGTGCTCGAAAAACCGATGATCGGCGGGCGATAGTTGAACGCGTTGAAGAAGCTGTACGGCGCGAGATTGAGCGTGCCGTCGCTGCCGCGGGAGGAGATCCAGCCGATCGGGCGCGGGCCCACGATCGCGTTCAACGGATCGTGCGGCAGGCCGTGGCCTTGCGAGGGTTCGTAATAATGATGGGTCGAGTCGGTCATGACGGATGGGATTGCGAGAGGCGAACTGCGTTGGAATGCGTCGGTAAGAAGCGCGTGCCAAGTATCACATGGCGTCGCTTTCGTCGCATCGACGCGCAGCGCGTGGCGCTGCATGCATCCGCACCAAACAAAAAAACCCGCGAGCGCTGCATTTCTCGCGGGTTTTTCACACCTCCATCGAATCGGCGCGATCGATGGTGCCGGGGACCGGACTTGAACCGGCAAGCCAATTAAGGCGGCGGATTTTCGTCACACTGCTTCTTTCGAAGCCGGCGTCGCATGCGCGAACCGTTCGTGCGCTGGACTATGCCTTCACCGTCGCGCGCGGGCGTGACCGCTGCCCGTGCGCCTTAGGTGCCCCCCGTCTAGTCTCTACACCTTCCTCGCGAGTGCCGCGAGGCTTGGCTCGGCGTTGCCTCGATGCGTACATCAGGGGTTTCGCCGAATTTGAAGGGTTCTGCACCGACCGTTTCCGGCCGGGCACTCAATCGTTTAAGTCCGCTATGTTTACCAATTTCATCACCCCGGCAAGAGGGCGGACGCGATTCTACCATTGCTTGGCGCATGCGTTCCCTCATTCCGCCGCGCCGCATCGCGACACCGGCCATCGTCGCACCGTTTCCTCCCGCGCATTCGACACCGATACGACACCGATACCACACGGCCGACGATTTCGTCCCGCGCCGCACCTTCGTGCCGATACAATCGACCGCGCGTGTCCGACGGCCTCAACCGTCTGACGTTTGTATCGTGCTTGTCGCGAAACAACGTCGCATGCGTCATCGCGAAGTCACAAACGTTTTCGATAATTCCCCGGCCGAAAACGTTTACATCGCATGACTTCATGACCTCGACCATCAAGGACGTCGCCGCCCTCGCGGGCTTCTCGATCGCCACCGTTTCGCGTGCGATCAACGCGCCGCATACCGTCAGCCCCGCCACGCTGCAGACGATCCGCACCGCCATCGACACGCTGCAGTTCCGCCCGAGCCCGCTCGGCCGGCAACTGCGCGGCGAGCGCACGCGGCTCGTCGGCGTCGTCGTGCCGACGCTGTCGAACCCGGTGTTCGCCGACTGCCTGCAAGGCATCGACGCGCTCGCGACCGCGGCCGGTTTCAAGCTGATCCTGATGACGACCGAATACGACGCGGCGCGCGAACGTCATGCGATCGAGACGCTGCGCGAGCAGCGCGTCGAAGGGCTGATCCTCACCGTCGCGGACGCGGACACGCATCCGCTGCTCGACATGCTCGACCGCGACGGTCCGCACTACGTGCTGATGCACAACGACACGCAGCGCCGCCCGTCGGTGTCGGTCGACAACCGCCGCGCCGCCTATGACGGCGTGAAGATGCTGACCGCGCACGGTCATCGCCGCGTGCTGATGCTGGCCGGTTCGCTCGCGGCGTCGGATCGCGCACGCCAGCGTCATCTCGGTTATGCGCAAGCGCTCGACGAAGCCGGCGTCGCACCGCTGCCGCCCGTCGAAGTCGACTTCACCGCGCCCGAGCTGCCCGATGCGGTGCTCGCGCATCTCACCGCGCACGCCACGCGTCCGACCGCCCTCTTCTGCAGCAACGACCTGCTCGCGATGGTCGTGATGCGCGGCCTGCGCCGCGCGGGTTTCTCGATCCCCGACGACCTGTCGGTGCTCGGCTTCGACGGGATCGCGATCGGCGAGCTGCTCGCGCCGCCGCTCGCGAGCGTCGCGACGCCGAACCGCGACATCGGCCGCCAAGCGTGGCAGCGTCTCGTCGAATGCATCGGCGGCGCGGCGATCGAGCGCACGTCGATGATCCTGCCGCATGCGGTGCGCGACGGCGCGACGGTTGCGCCGCCGGCTGCCGAGCTGCACTTGCGCGAGGCGTGATCGCAAGCCGCCGCCACGCATACCGATATCCCCCCCAGCGCTACACCCACTCGCCCGGAGACTCACCGTGTCCTTTCGCCTGACCTCGCTGCTGCGCGCGCTTGCCGCGCCGCTCGCCCTTGCCGCGCTCGTCGCCTGCGCCCCTGCGGCCCACGCCGACGAAACGGCAATCTGTTACAACTGCCCGCCCGAATGGGCCGACTGGGCCGCGCAGATCGCCGCGATCAAGCAGAAGACCGGCATCCGCGTGCCGTTCGACAACAAGAATTCGGGCCAGTCGATCGCGCAGTTGATCGCCGAGCAGAAGAGCCCGGTGGCCGACGTCGTCTACCTCGGCGTGTCGTCTGCGTTCCAGGCGAAGGACAAGGGCGTGATCGCGCCGTACAAGCCCGCACACTGGAACGATATTCCCGCGAACCTGAAGGACCCGCAAGGCTACTGGTTCGCGATCCACTCGGGCACGCTCGGCTTCTTCGTGAACAAGGACGCGCTCGACGGCAAGCCGGTGCCGCGTTCGTGGTCCGATCTGCTGAAGCCCGAATACAAGGGCATGGTCGGCTATCTCGATCCGTCGAGCGCGTTCGTCGGCTATGCGGGCGCGGTCGCCGTCAACCAGGCGCTCGGCGGCAGCCTCGACGACTTCAAGCCGGGCCTCGACTGGTTCCGCAAGCTGAAGGCGAACGCGCCGATCGTGCCGAAGCAGACCGCGTATGCACGCGTGCTGTCCGGCGAGATTCCGATCCTGCTCGACTACGACTTCGATGCGTATCGCGCGAAATACAAGGACAACGCGAACGTCGAGTTCGTGATCCCGAAGGAAGGCACGATCGCGGTGCCGTACGTGATGAGCCTCGTGAAGGGTGCGCCGCACGACACGAACGGCAAGAAGGTGCTCGACTTCGTGCTGTCCGACGAAGGCCAGAAGCTGTGGGCCAACGCGTACCTGCGCCCGGTGCGCGCGCAGGCGCTCGGCGCCGACGTCGCCGCGAAGTTCCTGCCGGCGAGCGAATACGCGCGGGCGAAGTCGGTCGACTTCGGCAAGATGGCGGCCGGCCAGCAGGCGTTCGGCCAGCAGTACCTGCAGGTGATGCAGTAAGCGGCCGGTCCCACGTCATGCTCGACCTGACTTTCCCGCTGCGCTGGCGCGTCGCGCTCGTCGCGCCGGCGCTGGCGGTATTCGCCGCGTTCTGGCTGCTGCCGATGGCTGCGCTCGTGCAGGTGTCCGCCGACGGCGCCTTCTTCTCGCACTACGCGGCGCTGCTCGGCAACGCGCGTTACATGAAGAGCCTCGGCGAGACGGTTGCGCTGTCCGCGGGCGTCACGCTCGCGACGCTCGCGCTGTCGACCGTTTCCGGCCTGCTGCTCGCGCGCCGCGAATTCGCCGGCAAGCGCGTGCTGCTCGCGTTGCTCACGTTTCCGCTCGCGTTCCCGGGCGTCGTCGTCGGCTTCATGGTGATCATGCTCGCGGGGCGCCAGGGGTTGATCGGCATGCTGTCGGCGAAGCTCGTCGGCGACAAATGGGTGTTCGCCTATTCGGTGGCGGGCCTGTTCGTCGGCTACCTGTACTTCTCGATTCCGCGCGTGATCGTCACCGTGATCGCGGCCGCGTCGAAGCTCGACGCGTCGCTCGAGGAAGCCGCGCGTTCGCTCGGCGCGTCACCGTGGCGCATCTTCGTCGACATCGTGCTGCCCGCGCTCGCGCCGGGGCTGATCGCGGCCGGCGCGATCTGCTTCGCGACCGCGATGGGCGCGTTCGGCACCGCGTTCACGCTCGCCACCGATCTGAACGTGCTGCCGATGACGATCTATACCGAATTCACGCTGAACGCGAACATCGCGACGGCGGCCGGCCTGTCGATCGTGCTCGGCATCGTCACCTGGGCCGTGCTCGCGCTCGCGCGCCGCTTCACCGGTCACACCGCCGCTGCCGCGGCCTGAGGATTCCCGCATGCAATCGCTTTCCGGCTCTTCCACGCCGTCGCCGGCCCCCGCCCCGGCTCCGTTGCAAACGACGCGCGCCGCGCGGCATGCGCCGCGCGTCGCCGGCGCGCGTGCGATCGCCGCGCTGCAATGGGGCGTCACGCTGCTGCTGTGCGCGTTCCTGATCGTGCCCGTCGTGATGTCGGTGCTCGCGGGCCTCACCGTCAACTATTTCCGCGGCCTGTCGAGCGGCCTCACGCTGCGCTGGCTCGAACAAGTGTGGCAGCAGTATCACGGCTCGGTCGCGCTGTCGCTCTACGTCGCGTTCGCGACGCTCGCGATCGTGCTCGTCGTCGGCGTGCCGGCCGGCTATGCGCTCGCGCGCAGCAAGAGCCGCATCGCGCGTGCGATCGAGGAAGCGCTCGTGCTGCCGGTCGCGCTGCCGGGGCTGGCTTCGGCGCTCGCGCTGCTGGTCGTGTACGGCGGCTTCACCGCATTCCGGATGAGCCTGTGGTTCATCGTCGTGGGCCACGTCGTGTTCACGCTGCCGTTCATGGTGCGCGCGGTGGCGGCCATCGCGGCCGGCGCCGACCTGCGCACGCTCGAGGAAGGCGCGGCGAGCCTCGGTGCGTCGTTCGTCACGCGTTTCGTCACGATCGTGCTGCCGAACCTGCGGCCCGGGATCGTCGCCGGCGCGCTCGCGGTGCTCACGCTGTCGATCGGCGAATTCAATCTCACGTGGATGCTGCACACGCCCGACACCAAGACGCTGCCGGTCGGGCTCGCCGATACGTATGCGTCGCTGCGCCTCGAGGTCGGCAGCGCGTACACGATCCTGTTCCTGCTGATGACGCTGCCGCTGCTCGTCGCGATGCAGTGGCTCGGCGTCGATCCGTCCGGTACGCGCGCGCCGAAGAAGCGACCGCGCTGATTTCTTGCAGACATGAAACTCGATTCCACTCCCATCACCCTGACCGGCTGCGCGAAGACGTTCCGCGGCACCCGCGTGCTCGAACCGCTCGACCTGTCGATCGGCGCCGGCGAAACGCTCGTGCTGCTCGGGCCATCGGGCTGCGGCAAGACGACCACGCTGCGCCTGATCGCGGGCCTCGACACGCCGGACGCCGGCGGCAAGATCGCATTCGGCGACGACGACGTCACCCTGCTGCCGATCGAGCGCCGGCAGGTCGGCATGGTGTTCCAGAACTACGCGCTGTTTCCGAACCTGACGGTGCGCGGCAACGTCGGCTACGGGCTGAAGATCCGCAAGACCGAACCGCGCGCGTTGCGCGAACGCGTCGACGAGCTGCTCGCGATGATGCGGCTCGATGCGCATGCGGACAAACCGGTCGATCAACTGTCGGGCGGCCAGCGTCAGCGCGTCGCGCTGGCGCGCGCGCTCGCGGTGCGCCCGCGCGTGCTGCTGCTCGACGAACCGCTGACCGCGCTCGACGCGAAGCTGCGCGACGTGCTGCGCCGCGACATGAACACGCTGCTGCGCGCGCTCGGCGTAACGACCGTCTACGTGACGCACGATCAGGCCGAAGCGATGGAGCTCGGCGACCGGATCGTCGTGATGGGCGCGGGCCGCATCGAGCAGATCGGTACGCCGCGCGAGATCTACTACCACCCCGCGAACCGGACGGTCGCGCAGTTCATCGGCACGCTGAACCGGCTGGCGGGCCAGTGGCGCGACGGCGCGCTCGTAACGACGGGCGGCGCGATCGTCACGCCGCATGCGGCCGACGAATGGTTCTTCCGCCCCGAGGATGCGCAGCTCGCCGATCCCGCCCATGCGCCGCTGCGCGGCGCCGTCGGCGCGTGCGCGTTCCTCGGCGAGCGCACGCGGCTCACGATCGAGCATGCGGCGCCCGACGCGCTCGTGATCGACGTGCCGGGCCGCATCGCGCTCGCACGCGGTACGGCGGTCGGCCTCACGATCGCGCCGGAAGGCCTGATCGCGCTCGGCGCGTAAGCCTTCGATCGGGCATCATTCACGCAACACCCCACGGCGGCGCACGCCGCCGGGACAACAACCAGACGATTCCGAGGAACGACGATGCTGCTTGCTCAAATCAGCGATCTCCACATCAAGCGCCCGGGCCAGCTCGCGTACCGGCGCGTCGATACGGCGGCCGCGCTCGCCCGCTGCATCGCGAAGCTGAACGCGCTCGTGCCGCGCCCCGACGCCGTACTCGTCACCGGCGACCTGACCGACTTCGGCCACGATGAAGAGTACGGCAACCTGCGCGGGCTGCTCGCGGCGCTCGAGATTCCGTACTACCTGATGATCGGCAATCACGACGACCGCGCCGGATTGCGCCGCGCGTTCGCCGATCGCGCCGAGCTTCAGAACGGCGAATTCGTGCAGTACGCGCTCGACGTCGGTGCGGTGCGCGTGCTCGCGCTCGATTCGCAAGTGCCGGGCGCGAGCCACGGCGACCTCTGCGACGCGCGGCTCGCTTGGCTCGCCGCGCAGCTCGACGCCGCGCGCGACCGGCCCGCGATCGTCGCGCTGCATCACCCGCCGTTCGCGTCGGGCATCGGCCACATGGACAAGCTGCGTCTCGCGCCCGCCGCCGCCGCGAAACTCGATGCGCTGCTGCGCGGTCATCCGAACGTCGAGCGCGTGCTGTGCGGCCACGTGCACCGCACGATGTTCACGCGCTTCGGCGGCACGCTCGCGTGCGCGGTGCCGTCGCCCGCGCACCAGGTCGCCTTCGACCTGCGAGCCGATGCGCCGTCCGCATTCCGGCTCGAACCGCCGGCGTTCGCGGTCCATCGCCATGCACCCGAGACGGGTATGACGTCGCATCACGTCTACGTGGACGAAGGGGCGGGACCGTATCCGTTCTATGAGCCGACCGGCGAGCTGGTCGACTGAACGACGTGAAGCGCGTGCCGTGACAGGCGGCGGCCGGTCCGTTGGGCCGGTTCGCCGGTTCGCCGGTTCGCCGGTTCGCCGGTTCGCCGCCGGCAGGATTCACGTCGCTCCGGTATGATCGGCAACCTCGACCGGCGCCCGGCCCGCCTGCGCACCCGACGCGTGCGCCGCCTGCCGCGCCGCCCCACTCCGTGCCTGCCGCCATGTCCACCGCCTCCACCGACCGCCCGACCGACGCCGCCTCGCCCCACTACTCGCGCAGCCTGCTGTTGCTGCTCGCGACGATCGCGGGCGTGTCGGTCGCGAACATCTACTACAACCAGCCGCTGCTCGACAGCTTCCGCTCGGCCTTTCCGGACGGCGCATCGTGGATCGGCGCGGTACCGACCGCGACGCAGCTCGGCTATGCGGCCGGCATGTTCCTGCTCGCGCCGCTCGGCGACCGCTTCGATCGCCGCGGGCTGATCCTGCTGCAGATCGCGGGGCTGTCGATCGCGCTGATCGTGGCGGCCACCGCGCCGTCGCTGGCCGTGCTCGCGGCCGCGAGCCTCGCGATCGGCATCCTCGCGACCATCGCGCAGCAGGCCGTGCCGTTCGCCGCCGAAATCGCGCCGCCGGCCGAACGCGGCCACGCGGTCGGCACCGTGATGAGCGGCCTGCTGCTCGGCATCCTGCTCGCGCGCACCGCCGCCGGCTTCGTCGCCGAGTATTTCGGCTGGCGCGCGGTGTTCGCCGCATCGGTCGCGGCGCTGGTCGCACTCGCCGTCGTGATCGTGTTGCGGCTGCCGCGCAGCTCGCCGACGTCGACGCTGTCGTACGGCAAGCTGCTCGGCTCGATGTGGCACCTGGCCGTCGAACTGCGCGGGCTGCGCGAGGCGTCGCTCACAGGCGCCGCGCTGTTCGCGGCGTTCAGCGCGTTCTGGCCGGTGCTCACGCTGCTGCTCGCCGGCGCGCCGTTCCATCTCGGCCCGCAGGCGGCCGGCCTGTTCGGGATCGTCGGCGCCGCAGGCGCACTCGCCGCGCCGTATGCGGGCCGCTTCGCGGACACGCGCGGCCCGCGGGCGATCATCTCGCTCGCGATCGCACTGCTCGCGCTGTCGTTCGTGATCTTCGCGCTGTCGGGGTCGAGCCTCGTCGGGCTCGTGATCGGCGTGGTCGTGCTCGACGTGGGCGTACAGGCCGCGCAGATCTCGAACCAGTCGCGCATCTATGCGCTGAAGCCCGACGCGCGCAGCCGCGTCAACACGGTGTACATGGTGTGCTATTTCATCGGCGGCGCGCTCGGCTCGTCGGCCGGCGTCGCCGCATGGCGCGCGTTCGGCTGGACCGGCATGTGCGCTGCCGGCCTGCTGTTTACCGCGCTCGCCGGCTGGTTCCACCATCGCGGCGGCCGGCGCGGCTGAGCGCGGCCGGCCACCGCGGCGTCACGCGTCGGTGCGCGAGGCGGCCGGCTCGGCCGCGGGCGGCGGCGCGAACGCCGGAGCCGGGTCGATCACCGCGCCGGGATCCATCACCGCCGCGGGTGCCGGCACCGCGAGCGGGACAGCGGAAGGCGCGAGGATCGGCGCCGCATCCGGCGTGGCGCTCTGCTCGGCGACGGCGGAAGCGTCCGCCGCACCCGCCTGCTCGGCCGCGACGGCCGGCGAACCTGTGGCCGTGGCCGTGGCCGTGGCCGCCGCCGCCGCCGCGGGCCGGCGCGCCGGATCGAACACGAACGACAACCCGACGCTGCCGAGGATCGCGACGGTCGCGACCACGGTCGCCATCGTCACCGGTTCGCCCAGCAGCAACGCACCGAGCGCGACCGCGACGATCGGATTCACGTACATGCAACTGCTCGCGATGATCGGGCTCGTGTGGCGGATCAGATAGCCGTACGCGACGTACGCGGCCATCGTGCAGAACACCATCAGGTACACGAACGCGAACACGGACCCGACGGCCAGCTGTTCGACGCGTTCGCCGAGCAGCCACGCGACGATCGTCGACATCAGCCCACCGAGGCCGATCTGCAGCGACGTCGACAGAAACAGGTCGGACGGCAGCTTGAGCCGCGTCGCGAGATGCGCACCGCCTGCCCAGAACAGTGCGCCGGCCAGCACGCAGATCGTGCCGAGCGCCGAGTTCGCGGCGGCCGCGCCGCCCGAATTCAGCACGACGATGCCGACCATCCCCAGCGCGACGGCCGCCCATTCGCCCTTCGTCACCGGCCGCCCGGCGACCGCCGCGATCACGGTCGCGAACAACGGCACCGTGGCCACCATCACCGCGGCCGAACCGCTGCTGACCGTGCGCATGCCGAGCGCGATCGTGCCGGACGACAACGCGACGAGCATCGTGCCGACGATCGCCGCGTTGCGGATTTCCAGCAGCGTCGGCCATTCGGGCTTGCGCCGCAGCGCGAAGATGAAGAGGCCAACCCCGCCGAGCAGGTTGCGCAGCCCCGACAGCAACAGCGGCGGGAACGACTGCAGCGCGAAATGCAGCCCGCTGTAGGTCGAGCCCCAGACGAAATAGATGAAGACGAGCGCGAGCGCCACGCGGCCGCCGCGGCTTTGCGGCAGGCGGATCCGGAACGAAAAGCGGGCGAGGAAATCGAGGAGGCGGTCGAGCGGCGTCATCGTGCGGCCCGCCCGCACGTCACGCCGCGTGCTCCGCTGAAAGACGCCGGCGATGCCGGCAAACGGCCCACGCGGGACCGGGAAGGCAGAGCGAACGTGCGGAACGACATGGCAGTGCGAACGGCGACGAAAGAGAACCGGCGAGCGGCGGCAAAAGGCAAAAAAAACGTGCGCAACCGTATCGGCTGCACACGCTCGGCATTATGGCATCAAGGATTCGAAAGCATCGTCGGACCTGTCTGAAAGCATATCGACTGATGTTTCGGCGCGACATTTTTCGCGCGACGCCGGATGAAAGCGGCGGCTGAAAAATGGGGCTCGACATTGCCGCCCGTGCCGCGTTCACGCGAGCCGTCGGCCGAACGGCCAGTTGTACATGGCCGTCGCCGTTTCGCCCTTATCGTGACGGGGCGACGCGTGCTGCGCGCCGCACGCTCCGTTCGAACTGCACCTTCACGTCCATACAAAATTTTGTATAATCTTGCCATTCTCCCGCCGAAGCCGGTCGTTTTCATCGGTAGCGCCCTCGACGCGCTTCGCGATTTCCCGCCTGCCGTACGACGCGAAGCCGGTCATCAGATCGATCAGGCGCAGCGCGGCCTGGCGCCCGACGACTGGAAACCGATGCGCACCATCGGCGTCGGCGTTCGGGAGATTCGCCTGCGCGACGCGAGCGGCGCATTCCGGATCGTCTATGTCGCGACGTTTGCCAACGCGGTCTATGTGCTGCATTGCTTCCGGAAGCAATCGGCGCGCACGAGCAAGGCCGATATCGAACTGGCCGCCCGGCGCTATCGCGCCCTGTTGACGGAGTGGAAACGATGACCAACGAACGCTACAAGAGCATCTGGGACGCGATCGAAGAGCAGCCCGCCGAGGCCGAGAACATGAAGCTGCGGTCCGAACTGATGATCGCGCTCAAGCAACGCCTCGCGCAGCTCGAACTCAGCCAGGCACAGGCCGCGAAACTGCTGGGCGTCACGCAGCCCCGCGTGTCCGACCTGATGCGCGGCAAGATCAACCTGTTCGCGCTCGACGCGCTCGTCAACATGGCGGCGGCGGCCGGCCTGCACGTCGAGCTTCAGGTGCGGGAATCCGCATGACGCCGATGCGCGATGCATCTCGGCGCGCATGCGCCGGTCACGAGCCGCCGAACCAGTTGTACCCTTGATCGACCCAGTAGCCGCCCGGAAACGTATCGGTCACGAAGATTTCCATGATGTGCTTCGGGTTCTTGTAGCCGAGCTTGGTCGGCATCCGCAGCTTCATCGGGAAACCGTATTCCGGCGGCAGCCGGCGGCCGTCGTAGTCGAACGCGAGCAGCGTCTGCGGATGCAGCGCGGTCGGCATGTCGATGCTTTCGTAGTAATCGTCCGCACATTTGAAGCCGACGTATTTCGCACCGGTATCGGCACCCGCGCGTGCGAGAAACGCGCCGAACGGCGTGCCGCCCCAGCGGCCGATCGCACTCCACCCTTCCACGCAGATATGCCGCGTGATCTGTTCCGCGTGCGGCAGCGCCCGAAGCTCGTCGAGCGTCCACACGCGCTTGCCCGTCACGCGGCCGGACAGCACGAGCCGATACGTCGATTCGTCGACGTGCGGCACGTCGTCGATCCCGTAGTACGCATTGAACGGGAACGGCCGCGTGATGTCGGCTTCGGTGTAGGTCGGCGCGAGCCGGTTGGGGTTGAACAGCCATGCCTGCACGCGATCGTTCATGCGCGACACTTTCTCGAGGAACGTGTTGACCGACACGTCGTCCTGCAACGTGCAGCCGGTCAGCATCGCGAGGCCGCCGAGCGTCAGCACGCGCCGGTTGAAGAGCCGTCGCGACGGCATCTCGAGCGTGCGGCGCACGTCGAGTTCGAGCGACTGCCTGTCGAGCGTCCAGCGCGACTCGCCGCGGTTTTTTTCGGATTCCGACATGATGATTTCCTTCGCCCGCCACGCGCGGGTCAGTGGCCGCGCAGCATCGCGAGCAGCGAGCGCGGTACCAGCAACGCCATCGCGACGTGAACGACGACGAATGCGACCAGCAGCGACATCGCCCAGAAGTGCACGATGCGCGCGTCGTCGTAACCGCCGAACAGCTCGCGCAACAGCGGAAATTGCACGGATTTCCAGATCGTCAGGCCCGACAGCACCAACACGACGAGATCGACGATCGCGGTCAGGTACGCGGCACGCTGCACCGCGTTGTAGACGCTCAGGTCGTCGTGCGACAGCCGGCCGCCGAGCGCGGCGCGCACGTCGCGCCACACCGACGCAGGCGTCACCGGCAGCAACTTGCGCGCGAAGCGCCCCGTCGCGATCGACATCGCGAGGTAGAACAGCCCGTTGCCGACCAGCAGCCACATCGCCGCGAAATGCCATTGCAGCGCGCCACCGAGCCAGCCGCCGAGCGTGATGCCGTGCGCGAACGTGAACGACGGATAGATCGGCGACGCGTCGTAGATGCGCCAGCCGGACAACACCATGAGGATCGCCGCGAGCGCGTTGAGCCAGTGGCTCGCGCGCACCCAGCGCGGATGGATCGTCGGCGCGGGCGGCGGCACGCCCGCGCGATCCGTGACAGGAACCGTTTGCATGATGATGACTCCGGGGATGAAGCGGCGGGACGCGGTGCGCGCCGGCAACCGGCCGGCCGCGCCCCGCGCACGCATTCGTCAGTTCGACGGGCTCATCGCGTCTTTCTTCATCGCGTCGTCCTTCTTCATCGCGTCGTGGCCCATCGCGTCCTTCTTCATCGCATGCTTCTTCATGCCGTCCTTCTTCATCGCACCGTCCTTCGCCATCGCGTCGTGACCCATCGCGTCCTTCGACATCGACATGCCGTCCTTCGACATTGCGTCGTTCTGCGCGTAGGCGCCCGTTGCGATCGTGGCAAGCGCGGCGACACAGGCGGCGAGGAATACGTTTTTCATGACATCTCTCCGATACATGGGTTTGGGAGCCGAATAGACGGAGGACGCCGCCGGAAATGACAGCGATGTCGAAAAATTTTTTGAAACCGGAAACACGGGATGGAAATGCTGCACTGCCCGCCCCTTCCGTCCCGGACGACATGGCGGATCGACGGCAGCGCTTGCTGCGGCGCACCGTGCGCGCACCGGCGGCCGCGATCCGCCGGCCGCCCGGCACCATCGGCTTCGCACCCGGTTGAAACCGCCGGCAAGCCGGTGTATCGTGTGCCCTTGCTAACGCGGGGGTCCTGCAATGCGTTCGGTCGAACGACCGGCATTGCGGGTGAGAAATACCCTTTGAACCTGATCTGGATAATGCCAGCGCAGGGAAGCGTACGGGTTTCGCCGCCATCCTTCTGACGAAATCCGCCGCCTCACCAAGCCTCGTCTCCTGCTTAGCTCGAGCCCCACATTCGTCAAGGGCTCCGGGCAAGCGCCGAAGCGCCTGTCCGGCGCTCACACAGGAGATTGCATGAACGCCAATCCGAAGTTTCTGTCCGCCGACGCCCATGTCGACGCCGCTGCCGTCGCGCCGCTGCCCAATTCGCGAAAGGTGTATGTAACCGGCTCGCAGCCCGACATCCGCGTGCCGATGCGTGAAATCACGCAGGCCGACACCCCGACCGGCTTCGGCGGCGAAAAGAATCCGCCGATCTACGTGTACGACACGTCGGGCCCCTACACCGATCCGGACGCGAAGATCGACATCCGCGCGGGCCTGCCCGCGCTGCGCCAGCGCTGGATCGAAGCGCGCGGCGACACCGAGGTGCTCCCCGGCCTGTCGAGCCGGTACGGCCTCGAGCGCGCGGCCGACCCGGCCACCGCCGACCTGCGCTTTCCGGGCCTGCACCGCAACCCGCGCCGCGCGCAGGCCGGCAAGAACGTCACGCAGATGCACTACGCGCGCCAGGGCATCATCACGCCGGAAATGGAATACATCGCGATCCGCGAGAACCAGCGCCGCGCCGAGTACATCGAGAGCCTGAAGTCGAGCGGCCCGAACGGCGCGAAGCTCGCCGCGATGATGGGCCGCCAGCACCCCGGCCAGGCGTTCGGCGCCGCGGCCTTCGGCGCGAACGCGCTCGCCGAGATCACGCCCGAATTCGTGCGCGACGAAGTCGCACGCGGCCGCGCGATCATTCCCGCGAACATCAACCACCCGGAATCCGAGCCGATGATCATCGGCCGCAACTTCCTCGTGAAGATCAACGCGAACATCGGCAACTCGGCCGTCACGTCGTCGATCGGCGAGGAAGTCGACAAGATGACGTGGGCGATCCGCTGGGGCGGCGACACGGTGATGGATCTGTCGACCGGCAAGCACATCCATGAAACGCGCGAGTGGATCATTCGCAACAGCCCGGTGCCGATCGGCACGGTGCCGATCTATCAGGCGCTCGAGAAGGTCAACGGCAAGGCCGAGGACCTGACGTGGGAAATCTTCCGCGACACGCTGATCGAGCAGGCCGAGCAAGGCGTCGACTACTTCACGATCCACGCGGGCGTGCGCTTGCAGTACGTGCCGCTCACCGCGAACCGGATGACGGGCATCGTGTCGCGCGGCGGCTCGATCATGGCGAAGTGGTGCCTCGCGCATCACAAGGAAAGCTTCCTGTACGAACACTTCGAAGAGATCTGCGAGATCATGAAGGCGTACGACGTGAGCTTTTCGCTCGGCGACGGCCTGCGCCCCGGCTCGATCTACGACGCGAACGACGAAGCCCAGCTCGGCGAGCTGAAGACGCTCGGCGAGCTCACGCAGATCGCGTGGAAGCACGACGTGCAGGTGATGATCGAAGGCCCCGGCCACGTGCCGATGCAGTTGATCAAGGAGAACATGGATCTGCAGCTCGACTGGTGCAAGGAAGCGCCGTTCTACACGCTCGGGCCGCTGACCACCGACATCGCGCCGGGTTACGACCACATCACGTCGGGCATCGGCGCCGCGATGATCGGCTGGTTCGGCACCGCGATGCTGTGCTACGTGACGCCGAAGGAGCACCTTGGCCTGCCGAACAAGGACGACGTGAAGGAAGGCATCATCACGTACAAGCTCGCCGCGCACGCAGCCGACCTCGCCAAGGGTCACCCGGGCGCGCAGGTGCGCGACAACGCGCTGTCGAAAGCGCGTTTCGAGTTCCGCTGGGAAGACCAGTTCAACATCGGTCTCGACCCGGACAAGGCGCGCGAATTCCACGACGAGACGCTGCCGAAGGATTCGGCCAAGGTCGCGCACTTCTGCTCGATGTGCGGCCCGCATTTCTGCTCGATGAAGATCACGCAGGACGTGCGCGAATTCGCGGCCCAGCAGGGCGTGTCGGAAACCGAGGCACTGAAGAAAGGGATGGAGGTCAAGGCGGTCGAGTTCGTGAAGACCGGCGCCGAAATCTACCACCGTCAGTAAGCGCGCCGCGAGCCGCATCGGCTCGCATCGCGATGCACGCAGCCCGCTTTCGAGCGGGCTTTTTTGCGCATGTCGCGTGCCTGCCGGCCCATACGAAACAATTGATTACGAAACCGCGCGAGCCTTAACAAGTCCTTACAGCAGCGTCGCGGGACGGCGCGTAGATTGGGGACATGCGCGGCCGCCAGCCGGCCGTGTGCCTTCCGTTCACTACCACAAGGACAACGATCATGAACTCGATTCGGCGTTTTGGGGTATGCGCGCTCCTCGTCGCGACGGTGGCCAGCCTGTCGGCCTGCGATTCGATGTCGCGACGTCAGCGCGATACGGCAATCGGTGCGGGTGTCGGCGGCGTCGCCGGCGCGGCGATCGGCGGCAACGCGCTGTCGACGCTGGGCGGCGCGGCGGCCGGCGGCATCATCGGTAACCAGGTCGGCAAGTAAAGCAGTCGCATCGGCCGGTTGGGCGTCGCCCAGCCATCGGCCGGTCGGTTCAAACGGCGTTTCCGCACTGCGGAAGCGCCGTTTTCGCATGCGGCATCGCAGCCGGCCCGGCCGCGACCCGGAAATGATCGGTTACCGTTTCTCATACCGTGTCATCGGTACTCGGCCTAAGCTTCAAGCATCTGCCGATGGCCGGCTTTCGCCGGAGACACATCATGAACAGGACCTTCGTCGCCGCGGCGCTCGCCTGCACGACGCTCGCCGGCTGCTATTACCCGTACGGCTACTATCCGGGCGGCTATTACACGGCGGCGCCGGTGCCGGTACAGCCCGCGCCCGTGTATGTCGATCCCGGCCCCGCCTACTACTATCCGGCCCCGGCGTATGCGCCCGCGTGGGGCAGTTATTGGGGCCCCGCGCTGTCGCTCAATTTCGGCTTCGGCGGACGCGGCGGCTGGCGTCATCACTGATCGACCGCGCCGCGTGCGTGTGGCCGGCCGTCCGCCGCCGGTGCCAAACGGCGGAATTCCCGTTTCTTGTCGTTTCATTCGATCGTGAAACGACGGTGCGGTAACGCGGTGTAAGATTCGTCGCATCCCGTCCCCGCCCTCGCCGATCGATGTCGCCCAAGAACGCTTTCCTGCTGACCGTGCTCGCCGCCCTGTGGGGCGCATCCTTCCTGTTCATCCGGATCGGCGTGGTCGATTTCGGCGTCGCGCCGCTGATGGCGCTGCGTGTAGGCATCGGCGCGCTGTTTCTCGCGGGCTTCGCGCTGACGCGCTTCAAACCTGCCGATCTCGGCGCCCGGCTGCGCCGTCATGCGTGGCCGCTGTTCGTCGTCGGCGCGCTGAATTCGGGCATCCCGTTCTGCCTGTTCGCGTTCGCCGAGCTGACGCTGTCGGCCGGCGTGACGTCGGTGATCAACGCGACGACGCCGCTGTGGGGCGCACTCGTCGCTTACCTGTGGCTGAAGGACAAGCTGTCGCTGCCGCGCGCGCTCGGCCTCGTCATCGGGTTTGCCGGCGTGCTCACGCTCGTATGGAACCAGATCGCGAACGCGCACGGCGACACGGGCGCCAGCGCGACCGCGCTCGCTGCGGCGGCCGCGCTCGGCGCGACGCTGCTGTACGGCATCGCGGCCAACTATACGAAACGCAAGCTCGGCGGCGTCGATCCGCTCGTCAACGCAACCGGCAGCATGATCGGCTCGACCGTCCTGCTGCTGCCGTTCGCGATCGCGACGTGGCCGGCCGCGCCGGTCGGCGCGCACGCATGGGGCGCGGTGCTCGCCCTCGGCATCGCGTGCACGGGCATCGCGTATTTCATCTTCTTCTACCTGATCGCGCATATCGGGCCCGCCCGCGCGATTACCGTGACGTTCGTGATCCCGGTGTTCGGGCTGCTATGGGGCGCGCTGTTCCTCGGCGAACACGTGTCGGCCGTGATGATCGGAGGCTGTGCGATCGTGCTCGTCGGCACCGCGCTCGCAACCGGCGTGATCAAGCGGATTCCCGGCGTCCGACCGCGCGGCGGCGAAGCGGCGTGACGATCGGCGCGCCCGGCGCGCAGAAATCGCCGGCCGCTGCGCGGCCATGCCGATGGCGACGCGACGCGGGTGCGCTAACGCGCCGCCGGTCGCACCGCGGCGCGCGGGCATTCGACTCATTCGTCTGACGGCAGCGGCCGGCCGCCGGGATTTCCCGCATCGGCCTGCGCATCGGGCGGCAGCGACGCACGGTCATGCCGCCGCCCAGTGGCAGGAGGCGGGATCGTCATCCGCCGCCGCGGCGCGCTTCGTTTCGCGACGGTCATGCACCGTACGCATGCACGCGGGGCCGGTCGCCGCGCCGCAGCGCGCGGGCCGCAATCGCGGTGTACCGTTTGCGTCTGGAGTTACCCTGATACGCGCGCCGCGGCAATCCCGTTACACTCGGAACACTCATCCGCAGAAGGCGGTCTCGATGCCTCCCGTTCTTTCGCGTCCGCCAGCGCATGCGGCTGCATCGGCGTGGCGGTACGCCGCCGCCCGCTCCCGGGCACCGTTGACATGAAGTCCTCCCGCGACCTGTCGCTCGACGCCCTGCTCGAACGTCTCACGCCGACGCCCCACGGCTGGCTCGCCACCTACCGCACCACGACATTGCGCAGCGTGTTCCAGCCCGTGCTGTCGATCACGCACAAGCGCGTCGTCGGCTACGAGGCGCTGCTGCGCGTCGTCGACGGGAACGGTGCGCTGGTGTCGCCCACCGCCCTGTTCGACAAGACGCGCGGCGACGCCGACGCGCTGCTGCTCGACCGGCTCGCGCGCTGCCTCCACACGGCCAACTTCGTCACGCAAGGAATCGGCGACGGCTGGCTATTCCTGAACGTGACGCCGCGCGTGCTCGACACGGGCCTCGTGCAGCGCGAGTTCGTCGAGGCGCTGTGCCGGCATTTCGCCCTGCCGCCGAACCGCATCGTGCTGGAAGTGGTCGAGCAGCCGGCACGCGACGAAGCCGCGCTTGCCCGCACGATCGACATGATCCAGCATCGCGATTTCCTGATTGCGATCGACGATTTCGGCACGGGGTTCTCGAACTTCGACCGCGTGTGGCGGGCGCGACCCGACATCGTGAAGCTCGACCGCTCGCTCGTCGAGCGTTCGACCGCCTCGGCCGACGATCGCCGCATCATGCATCACCTCGTGTCGATGCTGCACCAGGCCGGCGCGATGGTGCTGGCCGAAGGCGTCGAAAGCGACGACGCACTGCAGGCGCTGATGGAAGCCGACATCGATTTCGTGCAGGGTTTCCAGTTCGGCCAGCCCGATGCATCGATCGCGCACGCGAGCGCGGCGGCGCCCGCGATGCTCGATGCCGCGTGGCGGCGCTTCATCGCCCGCCGGCACACGCCGGTGATCGCCCAGCAGCCGGGCTTCGATGCGATCGAACGGCTCGTGCTCACCGGTGCGGCCGCGTTTTCGGCAAGCGGCAACCTGCAGGACGCCGCGCAACGCGTGTTCGCGGTGCCGGCCGCGCGACGCGTGTTCGTCACGGACGAGACCGGCGAACAGTTCCTGCCTTCGATCGGCGCACCGCCCGACGACAGCCAGGCGAGCGTGACCCGCCTCGCGCCGCTATTCCCGGAAACCCACAGCAACTGGTCGCGGCGCCCGTATTTCCAGCGCGCGGTCGCCGCCCCCGGGCGCGTCGCGCTGATGGGCCCTCACTTCTCGCTGACGGAAGGCCGCGACTGCTATACGGCCGCCGTCGCGATCCGCGCGCAGAGCCGGCTCGTCGTGTTCTGCGTCGACTTCGTGCTCGACAGTGCGGGAACCGTGATGCGTTAGCCGCCGCGCGCGGCGGACGATCGCATGCGACGCGCGTCTGCGATCATTGGTCAGTCGACCACCTTCCCGCGCCCCGACTTCACCACGCTGCGGCGCGACTTGTGCTCGAGCCGCCGCTCCTTCGACGCGCGCGTCGGCCGCGTCGCGACCCGGGCACGCGGCGTGTGCGCGACGCTGCCGATCAGCGCATCGAGCCGCGCGAGCGCGGCCTCGCGGTTTTTCTCCTGCGTCCGATATTCCTGCGACTTGATCACGACGATGCCGTCGCGCGTGATGCGCTGGTCGGACAACGCGAGAAGCCGCTCCTTGATGACCGGCGGCAGTGACGACGCGCGGATGTCGAAGCGCAGATGAATCGCGCTCGACACCTTGTTCACGTTCTGCCCGCCCGCGCCCTGCGCGCGCACGGCCGTCCATTCGACCTCGGCCGGATCGAGCGTGTAGCGAATCATCATTGCGAAGCCTCCGTGCGGCGCCGGGCGAGCGCCTCGTCGACGCGGGCCGCGAGCCCCGAATCGCGCTGCGTGCGCGTCGCGACCGCCTGCGCCAGCACGCGCCGCGGCCCGATGACCTGCACGCGCGTGCGTGCGCGCGTGACGGCCGTATAGACGAGCCCGCGCGTGAGCACCCGGCCGAACGACGCAGGCAGCACGAGCGCGGCTTCGTCGAATTCCGAGCCCTGCGATTTGTGCACCGTCAGCGCGAACGCCGTTTCGTGCGGCGGCAGCGCGGCCGGCGACACCGCACGCGCGGCGCCGTCCGCACGCCGGAACCACACGCGCAGCACACCGTGCGCGTCGGGCAGCGCAATGCCGATGTCGCCGTTGAACAGCCCGAGCGCATAGTCGTTACGCGTGACCATGATCGGCCGTCCGGTGAACCAGTGCGCGCCGACCGCGAGCGGCACGCGCGCCGCATGCCGCACGTGCGCGGCCACCAGCGCATTGACGTGTTCCGCCCCGCGCGAGCCGCTGCGGGTCGCGCACAGGATCCGGAACCGGTTGAGCGCGTCGAATAGCGGTAGCGGATCGGGCGCCGGCGCGGCCAGCGCGTCGCGCAATGCATCGAGGTATGCGCCGAAACGCCGCGCGAGCCGCTCGACCGTCGACGACGCCAGCGTGTCGCCCGCATCGTCGTGAAACGATGCGGCTGCCGAGTCGTCGGCGGGCAGCGCATCGAGCGCCGCCTGCACGTCGCCGCGGCGGATCGCGAGCGACAGCCGGCCGATCGGCGAATCGAGACCGAAGCGGTAATTGCGTTCGAGCCATACGACGCAGTCCGCGAGCGGTGCCGGAGCGGGCGTGCCGGGAGACGCGGCAGCGGCTTCGCCGGCCAATGGCGATGCGGCCGCCGACGCCAGCGCCGCATCGTCTGCGTGGAACGGCGCCAGCTCGACGGTGTCGAGCCAAGCGAGCTCGTCGGCCTCGATCCAGGCCGGCGCATTGCCCGGTGCGCCGGCATCGGCCGGTGCCGACTCGGATGACGGCGACGGCGCGATGTCGGCCGACGACGCTTCGGCATCCTGCGGTTCGTCGTCGAAGAGCGACGCCTGTCGCGCATCGACTTTCGGCCGAGGCGCCGATTTGCGCGCAACAGGCGCGGATGCCGATGGCAACGCCGAAGCCTGTGCGGAAGCGGATGCCGGATGCGCACGCGCATCCGCTGCCGGCGCGGCTTCGTCCGGCACCGGCAACGCCGCGACGAATGCCGCCTCGTCGATGTCGAGCGCCTGCGCGATGCGCTTGCGGGCCGCGGTGGTGAACGCCGGCCGTGCGCTCAGCTCCGCGAACACGGCGCCGGCCTCGACCGCGGCCAGTTGATCCTTGTCGCCCAGCAACACGAGCCGGGCGCCCGGTGCGAGCGCGTCGAGCAGATGCGCGGCGAGCGCGACGTCGATCATCGACGCCTCGTCGACGACGATCAGATCGTACGGCAACGGATTGTCGCGATGATGCCGGAAGCCGGCCGCCCCGCCGCCGCCCAGCAGCCGATGCAGCGTATAAGACGTGTCGGGCAGGCGCGCCGCGAGTTCGGGCGGCAAATCGCCGGCGCGTGCGTGCAGCGCCTCCTGCATCCGTTGCGCGGCCTTGCCGGTCGGTGCGGCCAGCGCGATGCGCAGCCCCGGATGCGCATCGAGCAGGCAGGCCAGCACGCCGACGACGGTCGTGGTCTTGCCCGTGCCCGGCCCACCGCTGACGATCGTCACGCGGCCGGTCAGCGCGACGATCGCCGCCACGCGCTGCCAGTCGACTTCGCCGGTGGCCGGCCCGAAGTAACGAGCGAGACTGTCGCGCAACCGGTCGGGCGACAGGCTTTCGTCCGGCGCGGCGACACCGGCCTGCGCGACGAGCGCATCGGCGAGCCGCCGTTCGTAATCGAAATAGCGCGACAGGTACAGATGATCGAGCCGGTCGACGATCAGCGGCCGCTCGTCGCCGCGTGCGAGCGTGCCGAACGCGACCACGCCGCTCGCGGCCAGCGCCGCGCGCACCTCGTCGAGCGACGCTTCGTAGCGCTGCGCGAGCGCGCCAAGCGCGACGCACACGTGGCCGCCGGCGGTCGCACGGCTCGTCGCGAACGCGGCGCGCGCGGCCCAGCGCGCCGCCGCGGCCGGCGCACCGGCACGGCGCGCGAGGTCGCCGATGCGGCGTGCGAAGCCTTCCGCGAGCGCGATGCCGAAATCGGCCGGCTCGGGCAGCCGCGCGACGAGGCCGCCGGTGAATTCGAGCATGTCGTCGGACGCGGTCATGCGCGGCCCCCTTCCATCATCCGGTCGAGTGCGTCGACGAGTGCACGCGCGGGCCGCCGCGCGTGCACGCCGGCCGGCTCGCCGCCGCTGCGCCAGCCGGGCCGCACGCCGCGCACGAACAGGTACAGGTAACCGGCGATGTGCGTGTCGTAGTCGTAATCGGGCAGCCGGCCGCGCAGGTAGCGATGCAGCGCGACCGTATAGAGCAGCGCCTGCAGGTGATACGCGTGATCGGCCATCGCGACATCGAGCGCGCGCGGGCCATAGGCATCCGGCGTCGTGCCGAGGTGGTTCGACTTCCAGTCGACGATCCAGAAACGGCCGTCGTGTTCGACGATCATGTCGATGAAACCCTTGATGAAACCGGCGAGCGTGCCCGCCTCCAGTGCAACGTCCGGATAGCCGTGCGCGACCAGCAGCCGCCGCAGCGCCGTCAGGTCGAGCGACGGCGCCGGGAACAGGAAACCCATTTCGTCGAGCCGTCTGGCCGGATCGAGATCGGCGAGCCGCATGCCCGGCACGAGCTCGGTGTGCACGACGTCGTCGACGAGCCGCGCCATCATCGCCGGCAGGCGTGCCGCAAGCGCCGGCTCGGCCTCGACCGGACGGTCGTGCAGCGCGCCGAGCGCGGCCTTGTGCCACGATTCGGGCTCCGCGAACCGGCTGAGTTCGAACAGGCGGTGCAAGCATTCGCCGGCCGCCGCACCGCGCGGGAACATCAGGATGTCGTCGTCAGGCGGAGCCGTCACCGTGTCGGCCAGTATCGGTTCGCCGTCCGGCGCCACCGCGGCAAGCGCATCGTGATCGGGCCGCAATTCGTCGTCGGGCACGGCCGCGACGCCCGCCTCCTCGCGCGCCATCGACGCAGTCAACGAGCTGAAGCTCGCCATCCGCCACGCATCGCGCAGGATGCGCGTCGCATGGCGCGCCGCGAGCGTCTGCGACGCATCGTGCCCGGCCGCGAGACGCTCGCGGCGCGCAGGCACGGGCAGCGGCGCGATGCTCACGGGGCCGCCCGCGAGCGCGCGCCATGCCGCATCGAGCGCGGCCTCGTCGGGCGGCTCGTCGAGCCACGCGTCGAACGCATGGCCGGCACCCGCGACGAGCCAGTTGAGCACGCTGCGCCGCGCTTCGCGCGTCGAGCGCGACGACAGGTAGGGCCCGGCGACGACATAGCAGCGATACACCGCGCGCGTGAGCGCCACGTAGACGAGCCGCGCGCGTTCCGCGGCCTGCTCGCGCAGCGCCTGCCGCGCCGCGTGCGCGGCCGCCTCGTCGTCGCATCCGTAATGCAGCACCGCATCGCCTGCGTCGTCGTGATACTCGCGCGCATCGGGCAGCGCGGACGACGGCGGCTCGCGCAGCCCGCCATCGTTCAGGAACGGACAGAACACGATCGCGTATTCGAGCCCCTTCGACTTGTGCACCGTGACGATCTGCACCAGGTTGCGATCGGATTCGAGCCGCAGTTGCGCTTCCTCGCCGCCGCCGTCGAGCCGTTGAGCGGCGAGCCAGCGCAGCGTCGGCGCGATGCCGGGCTGTGCGGATGCCCGCGCTTGCGTCAACTCGGCCAGATGGTTGATGTCGGTCACGCGGCGCTCGCCGTCCGCCCCGGCCATCAGCCGTTCGGCGATCCGCAGCTCGCGCGTGAACGTGCGCCACATCACCGCGAAACCGCGTTCGCGCCACAGCAGCCGATACCGCGAGAAACGCTCGACCCAGCTCATCGCATCGGCGCTGTCGGCCGGCGACGCGCCAGGTGGCGCATCGCCGTCGCCCTGCTCCATGCGCCACAGCGCGCCGGCGTCGAGCCCGAACCAGTCGGACGCGAGCGCCGCGCGCAAACGCCGCAGGTCGCCTGGCGCATCGATCGCCGCCAGCACGCGTTCGAGCTGCTCGGCGTCGCCGGTCGAGAACACCGATGCCTGCGCCAGCTCGACGCTGCCGATGCCCCACGTCGCGAGCACGCGCTTCACGAGGCTACCCTGCCGGTGCGTTTGCACGAGCACCGCGATGTCGCCAGGCGACAACGGCGTGTCCCCCAGCCGCACGCGCCCTTCACGTGCGCCGCGCATCAGCCGCGCGATCTCCGCCGCGCAGGCCTGGGCAGCCTGCGCTTGCGCGTCGCGCTTGAGCAACGTGCCTTCGCCGCCCGGCAGCGCCCATATCCGGAAATCGCCGGCCGGCCCCGGATCGGTCTCGTCGACGAACGGCGCCCGCACGCGCGTGCCGGCGCGCACCGCGTAATAGTCGAGCCCGTCGAGCACGAATGCGCGCGGATTCGACATGAAGAAGCGGTTGCACGCATCGACGATCGCGGGCGTCGAGCGCTGATTGACCGCGAGCGTGTAGCACGCACTCGCCCGTGCGCGCGCGGCGAGATAGGTATGCAGATCGGCCGCGCGGAAACTGTAGATCGCCTGTTTTGGATCGCCGACGAGGAACAGCGGGCCGCCCGGCGCGAAGATCCGGTCGAAGATCGCGAACTGCAGCGGATCGGTATCCTGGAACTCGTCGATCAGCGCGGCCGGATAGCGTGCGCGCAGCGTGTCGGCGAGCCACGGATGCGCGTGCAGCGCGTGATACAGGTTCGCGAGCAAATCGTCGAACGACACGACGCGCCGCGTGCGCTTGCGCTCGGCCAATTCGCCCGGCGCCATGTCGAGCCATTCGGCGATCAACGCGAGCCAGCGCGCGCGCTGTGCGGCCTCGGCCGCGGCCACGGCCGCTTCGAGCGCGTCGGCCACCTCGAAGAACGCGTGTGCGGGCGTCGCACCGCCTTTTTTCGTCGCCTTCGTCAGCGCGGTTTGCGTGAGCTTCAGTGCGGCTTTCGGCAGCGCGGCCGTCGCATCGCCCTGCTCGAAATGCACCGCCCACGCCGCGAGCGCATCGGCGAGCGCGTCGGGCTTGTGCGAGCGTTGATTGAGCGCGGGCTGCGCGGCGCGCAGCAGCGCATCGATCGCGTCGCGCTCGGCAGCCCACATGCGCGCGGCTTCCGCGAAGCATTCGGCTGCGGCCGCTTCGGCCGATTCGTCCGGCTCGGTCACGCCGTCCCAGCGCAACGCGGCAAGCGGCTTCTTCAGCCGGCGTGCGAGCTGCGCATCGAGCGCGGCCGGGCCGGCCCCCGATTCGACGAGCCAGGTCGCGAAGCCCGGCCAGCGCGCGGCCGCCGGTTCGACGCGCGTGCGCCAGAAATCCGCGGCGAGTTCGAAGCGCAGCGACGCATCGTCGGCCTCCATGTCGAACGCGAACGGCATCGCCGCCGCGAACGGCGCCTCCTGCAGCGCGCGCTGGCAGAACGCGTGGATCGTATGGATCGCGGCCTGATCGAACGCGCGCAGCGCGCGCCGGATCCGCTTCGCAGCCGTCTCGGGATCGAGCGCGCCGTCGACGCCGAGCGTGGTCTCCCACAGACGCGCGATGAACGGATCGCCGCCGTCGTCGCCCGTGTCGAGCGCATGCGCAAGCTGCGCGAGCCGGCTGCGAATCCGCTCGTGCAGTTCGGCCGTCGCCGCTTTCGTGAAGGTCACGACGAGGATTTCGTCCGCGCCGAGATCCTTTTCGAGCAGCAGGCGCACATACAGCGCGCAGATGTTCCACGTCTTGCCGGTGCCGGCCGACGCCTCGATCTGGTTGACACCGTCGAGCGTGCACGCGAACACGTCGAGTTCGAGCGCCTGCGGCTGCGACACAGCGCTCATGCGACCTCCTTCAGATGCTCGACGAGCGGCTCGAACACGAGCCGTGCGAGCGTGCCGAACGGCTCGTCGAGCGACGGATGCGCGCCGCGCCATGCGATCGCGATGGCCGGATCGTCGGCTTCGCTGACCACTCGCTCGTTGATCCACACGCTCGCGGCCTTGGCCTCGCCGTCGGACACCCGCGCCCACGCGCTGCGCGGGAAAAACCGCAGCGGCATGCGCCGCCCCGCGCGAAACAGCGCGGCCAGCGGCGCGAGCCGTTCGAGCGGCGCCGCGACGGGCGTCAGCTCGAACGCACCGCCGCTGCCGAACCACAGCGTGCGGCGTGGGCCGCCGGGCTCGACCGCACAGTAGACGAGATGCGCGAGCCAAGCGGACAGGTAATCGCGCGCACTGGGCCGCGCATAGCGATAGATGACCTGCCCGGCCGGCGTCAGCCGATTCAGCGTGCCATGCAATTCGAGCGGCGCGCCTACCGCGTCGGCCGCCAGCATTGCGTCGTCGGCGCCGAACAGCGCCTGCTCGGTATCGGGCCACGCCGGCACGACGGTGAGCGAGAACGGCCGCCGCTCGATGCCGTCGGCCAGCGCACGGCGCACGTTCGACGCAAGCTGCGTCATCGAACCGAGCGCCTGATCGCGCCACACCGCGCCCGTCGCGCCGCCGGGCAGTTCGGGGCTCGCGTCCGCAATGCGCAGCGCATGATCGTGCACGCCGCCGTCGCCCGCTTCGATCAGGAGCGGCAGCACGCGCTCGGCAAGCGCGTCGCTGCCGGCGAAGTCCAGCGCGAACGGCTCGGTATCGAGCAGTTCGGCCTGCGCATCGGCCAGCACGATGCCGAGCCGGCCGCGCAGCAACGCACGCGCCGGATGGCGCCAGAAACGTTCGAATTCGCTGAACGCGACGGGCTCGACCGGCTCCGTCGGCAGCGGCTGCGCGAAGAACGGCTGCTCGCGCGGCCCGTCGCGCGACGCCTCAGCGGCCAGCAGCGACGCGAGCGTCGCCCGCTCGGCGTCATACGAAACGAGGTCGCTGCCCGGCTGGAAATACGCGGCCGCGAACGGTTGCAGCGGATGCTCGACGATGAACGCGCGGCGCGCGGCATCGACCGCGTCCGGTGCGGCGCCGGGCCCGGCCGTGACGTCCGCGAGATGATCGAGCAGTTCGTCGACCAGCGCCGCGGGCGGCAACGGCGCGTTGTCGCGAATGCTGCGGCCCGTATAGGCGATCAGCAACCGGTCGCGGGCGGCGAGCAACAGGTCGAGAAACAGATTGCGCTCGTCGTCGCGGCGCTGCCTATCGCCCAGCTTCGGCAGCACGGCCATCAGGTCGAACTCGTCCGCGCGCGCGAGGCTCGGCAGCACGCCGTCATCCATTCCGAGCAGGCAGACGACGCGATACGGCAGCCCGCGCAAGCTCGTCAGCGACGAGAACGTGACGCCGCCCCACGGCACGCCGCCGCGGGCCGGATCGTCGAGCGCCGCGGTGAGCCCCGCGCGGACGACGGCCGCCGGCAACGCCTCGTCGGGCGCGCCCTCCGTCATCGCGGCCAGCATCGCGTCGAGCGCGTCGCGCACGCCGGCCAGCGCGTCCGCATACGCGGCGCCCGAGTCGAAGAAGCGCGCGAGCGTGTCCGCAAACAGTTCGCTCCAGCCGCGCGGCGTGTGCGACTCCGCGAGCCGCCGCGCGAAGCCGTCGAGATCGTCGGTAAACCGTGCGAGCCGGCCGAGCAGTTCGGCCTCGCTGCCCGTGGCCGCCTCGATCGGCAGCCACGCACCGATCGGCGCCGCCCCTTCGGGCATCGCATAGCCGAGAAAGAGCCGCGCGAGGGCATCGGAGAACGTATGGCGCGGCGCAGGCACGGCCGCGTCGTCGCTCGCGAGCGGCGACAGCCCGCGCCGCGCGCCGGCGGCCGCGAGCCAGGTCTGCACCGTTTCGAGCGCGGCCGCGTTGATGTCGTAGCGCGCGGCCACCGCATCCACGCGCAGCCATTCGACCAGCTCCGGCGCGCCGACCTGCCGCTCCGGCAACGCGAGCCAGTCGAGCAGCACGCGCGCGACCGGATTCGCCTGCGACGGCGGCAGGCCGGTGATCCGGTAAGGCACCCGCGCACCGCCGGCGCCGGCCGTGCCGAACACCGCGTCGATCAACGGCCCGGCCGCGGCGAGATCGGCCACCGCGACGAGCACGTCGGACGGCTGCAGGCTCGCATCGGCGTCGAACCACGCGAGCAGCCGGTCGTGCAGCACCTCGAGCTGGCGCGCGAGGCTGTGGCACACGTGCACCTCGATCCCGCGCTCGACCGGCGTGTCGCCGAGCTCGGCCTCCGGTTGCAGTTCGAGGATCGCGTTCTGCACGCGCGCCAGCCAGGTAGGCGCGGGATTCTCGACGAAACGCGACGCATCGCCTGACGCGGCGCTTTCGGTCAGTTCATGCAGCATGTGCAATTGCGCCTGCGTCTGCCTGCCCCATTCGGCGAGCAGCGGATGGCCGACCTCCTGGTAATCGCGCCGCCCGGCCGCATCGAGCGCCTCGGCGTGCGCGGCGGTCACGATGTCGAACCAGAATTCGCGGCACGGATTCAGCGCGTAGACGCGCACGTCGATCCAGCGCGACAGTTCGCGCAACAGCGCGACGTGCAGCGGCGGCATCGTCGGCAACGCGAACACGCTGACCGATTCGGGCCAGTCGGCGCGCGTGAGCGCATCGGCATCGAGATGGCGCGCTTCGACGAGGAAGCGGTGCGCCGGCGGCGTACCGCTGTCGCTCAGCTCGGCGAGCAGCGCGCGCCACAGCGCGGCCTGCCAGCGCTCGTCGTCGCGTGCGGCGTCGCTGATCCCGCGCGGCGCGCCGTCGCCCGCGAGCACCGATTCGCCGGCGTGCCACGCGGCCAGCCATTCGGGGCGATAGGTCAGGTAGTGATCGAGCACGGCCGCGACGCGATGAGCCAGTTCGTAGCGCATCGCATCGTCGGAGGCCGACAGATACGCGGCCAGCCGCGGTGACGCGAGCCACGGCGCACCGTCGGCCGCCTGCGCGAACAGCCGGTAGCAGCGCCACACGAGCCGGTCGGGCGCGAACGGCGAGCGCGCGGGCACCGTCAGCACACGGCCGATCTGCGCCCACAGCCACTGCGCGAGATACGTGAACTCGACGTTCGCGCACACGCCGTTGCGCGCGGCGATGTCGAGCTCGAGGCGGCGGCGCAGCGCCGCGCTCGGCACGATGACCTGTTGCGGCGCCCACGGGCCGTTGCGGGCCGGAAACGCGGCCAGATCTTCGAGCAGCGCGTCGGCCAGCGTTTCGTGACGGTTCGAATAGAAAAGATGGAGCATGAAGCGGGCGTCGGAACCTCGCACCGGCGGGATCGGGCGAACAGGATCACCAAGGATAGCAAATGGGCCGCCGCCGCGAACCTCGGCCGGAAAGCCAGCTTTTGCGAGCGGCGAAATACGATAGACTCGTCGCCAGTCAATACGCCGCCCCCGGGCGTCTTCGTCTGCCATTCAGCCCATCGATGCGCTATTCGGTCGAAATCAGAAAGTTTTTCTACAGCCAGTACTTTTTCGGCGGCCTGCGGATCGCGGTCGGCGTGTCACTGCCGGCCGTGTTGTGCCTGATCGTGTTTCATAACCGGGAGCTCGGCTTCACGATCTCGACCGGCGCGCTCGGCGCGTGCGTCGTCGACATGCCGGGCCCGCTCAAGTACAAGCACAACGAAATGCTCGCGTGCAGCGTGATCGGCTTCCTCGCCGCGCTCGCCACCGGCCTCGCGACACCGAACATCTTCGCGCTGTGGCTCACGATCGTGCCGCTCACGTTCGTGCTGTCGCTGATCGTCGTCTACGGCAACCGCTGGCCGCAGATCAGCTTCGCGACGCTGTTCATGATGGTGATGACGCTCGAGGAGAAGTTCACGCCGCTGCAGGCGTTCGTCAACGCGGGCTGGATTCTCGCGGGCGGCCTCTGGTACACGTACTGGGCCACGCTCGTGTCGCAATGGCAGGCGCGCCGGATCGAGCAGCAGGCGCTGGCCGAAAGCCTGTTCGCCTGTGCCGACTACCTGCTCGCGCGCGCGCAGTTCTACGATCTCGACGCCGATCTCGACGAGTGCTACCGCAATCTCGTCGCCCGGCAGATCACCGCGGTCGAAACGCAGGAAACCGCGCGCGACATCGTGCTGCGCAACCTGCCGAAGCTGCGGCGCGGCAAGCTCGACCCCGGCCGCACGACGATGTACAACCTGTTCATCAACAGCGTCGACCTGCACGAGCTGTTCGTCGGCGCGCACACCGATTACCCGCTCGTGCGCAACACGTTCGGCGGCTCGGATCTCATCATTTTCTACCGCGACCTGATCCGCAAGGCCGCCGCCGATCTCGAGCAGATCGGCCTCGCGGTGCTCGAGAACCGCGCGCCGCATTCGCGCATCAGCGTGAAGGCCGAGCTGCGCGCGATCGAGTACGAGATCGAGCTGATGCGCAAGAAGAACTTCGCGGCCACCAACGCGGAAGCGTATGCGGCCGTGCTCGCGACGTTCCGGCGCATCTGGAGCGCGACGCGCCTGATCGACCGGATGCGCCGCAACCTGTCGGGCCATGCCGATCCGCAGCAAACCGAACTGAAGATCGACAAGGCGCTCACGCGTTTCCTGCAGCGCCGCCGCATGTCGCCGCTGCTGATCTTCTCGAACCTGAACATGCGTTCGCCGAGCTTTCGCCATGCACTGCGCGTGACGATCGCCGTGGCGGTCGGCTTCTGGATCGGCCGGCTGCTGCCGCTTACGAACGCGTACTGGATCGTGATGACCACCATCATCATCCTGAAGCCCGGCTACTCGTTGACCAAGCAGCGCAACGCACAGCGGATCATCGGCACGCTGATCGGCTGCGCGGCGAGCATCGCGCTGATCTACACGGTGAAGGAGCCGCACCTGCTGATCGCGATCATGTTCGGGTCGATGGTGATGAGCTACAGCCTGCTGCTGTTCAACTATGCGGCAAGCGTCGTGTTCACGTCGTCGTACGTGCTGCTGATGTTCCACTTGCTCGCACCGGGCAGCATGCGGATCATCGGCGAGCGCGCGATCGACACGGTGGTCGGCTGCATGATCGCGATCGCCGCGAGCCGGCTGTTCCCGTACTGGGAATACCGGCTGATGGGCAAGCTCGTCACCGACATGCTGACGTCCACCCGCAAGTATTTCGAGGCCGTGTGGCGCGCCGGGCGCGGCATGTCGCCGCCGCCGGTGCCGACCGCCGACGGCGCGGCCGTCGTACCCGTCGTCGCCGCGGCGATCGAAACGCCGGCCAGCACGCTCGACGACGACTACCGCTACCGCCTCGCCCGCAAGGACGTGCACATCGCGTTCGCGAACCTCGGGCAGGCGTTCCAGCGGATGATGATCGAGCCGAAGGCGCACCAGCGCTTCGTGCCCGAACTGAACGACCTGCTCGTGCAGACGCACGTGCTCGGCGCGCAGATCACGGCTGCCGCACCGCTGATTCGCAGCGCATGCGCGGCCGATGGCGGCCTCGTCCACGACGACGCACTGCAGCGCGGCCTCGCCGCCGTGCTCGAGAATCTCGAGAAAGCCGAAGCCGGCGAGCCGCCGCCTGCCGACCAGCTCGAAACGTCGAAGCAGATCACGCGCGATCTCGATGCGATGGTCGTGTCCGCGGAGAAATCCGACGCGGTCGGCGCCGAGCTCACGCACGACCTGAAGGTGCTCGCGCACCAGTGCAAGCAGATGCTCGCGTCGTCGCTGCTGATCCGCAAGGATGCGAGCGTGATCCGCCTGCCCGCCTGACCCCGCATGTCCGCGCCGGCAGGCCGGCCCGCGCACGTCGCGGCTCGGCCATCGGCGCGCTCCGGCTTGACGATTGCCCCGAAGCATGCCCACCCGCGCCACGCGGCCCGCACCTGCGGACGCGCGAATGCCTCAAGCGCCGTTCCGCTCGCCGCGCCAGTCAGGGAATACCCGATTCCGGTCACCGGGCCCGGCTTGTTATCATTCGTTCACATTCAAGTTGTATAGACAACTTGAGCCAATCGGGCCGGCCCCGCTCGCCCGGTTCGTCGCATAACGATATCGGAGACTCGATGAAAAACTTGCAGCGCCACCTGAGCGCGCGGCACATCCGCTTTCTCGCGCTGGGCTCGGCGATCGGCACGGGCCTGTTCTACGGGTCGGCGTCCGCGATTCAGCTCGCGGGTCCGGCGGTGATCCTCGCGTACCTCCTGGGCGGCGCGGCCGTCTACATGGTGATGCGCGCGCTCGGCGAGATGGCCGTGCGCGAACCCGTCGCGGGCTCGTTCGGCCACTACGCGACCGAGAACCTCGGCCCGTTCGCGGGCTTCGTCACCGGCTGGACCTACACGCTCGAAATGGTGATCGTCGCGATCGCCGACATCACCGCGTTCGGCATCTACATGGGCTTCTGGTTTCCGGATGTCCCGCAATGGATCTGGGTGCTCGGCGTCGTCGCGATCATCTGCGGGCTGAACCTGTGTCACGTGAAGGTGTTCGGCGAGCTTGAATTCTGGCTGTCGATCATCAAGGTCGGCGCGATCGTCGCGATGATCGGCGGCGGCGTCGCGATCCTGCTGACCGGCATGCACCTCGGTCATTCCGCCGACGTGCCGACGTTCGCGAACCTGTGGAACCACGGCGGCTTCTTGCCGAACGGAATCGGCGGGCTGATCGCGTCGCTGTCGGTCGTGATCTTCGCGTACGGCGGGATCGAGGTGATCGGGATGAGCGCCGGCGAGGCGAAGGACCCGGAGCGCGTGATTCCGCGCGCGATCAACGCGGTGCCCGCGCGCATCCTGCTGTTCTACGTGCTGACGATGGTGGTGCTGATGTCGATCGGCCCGTGGACCGGCGTCGGCAGCGACGGCAGCCCGTTCGTGCAGATCTTCTCGGCGCTCGGCGTGAAATCCGCCGCGACGATCCTGAACCTCGTCGTGATCAGCGCGGCGATCTCGGCGATCAACAGCGACATCTTCGGCGCGGGCCGGATGATGTTCGGGATGGCGCGGCAGGGTCAGGCGCCGCGCGTGCTGATGACGACGTCGCGCCACGGCGTGCCGTGGGTCACGGTGCTCGTGATGGCCGCCGCGCTGCTGGTCGGCGTGCTGCTCAACTACCTGATGCCGAAGGACGTGTTCCTGGTGGTCGCCGCGATCGCAACGTTCGCGACCGTGTGGGTCTGGCTGATGATCCTGCTGTCGCAGGTGGCGATGCGTCGCCGCCTGTCGGGCGCGGAAGTCGCGGCGCTGAAGTTCAAGGTGCCGCTGTGGCCCGTGGCGCCCGCGCTGACGATTGCATTCATGGGCTTCGTGATCGTGATGCTCGGCTGGTTCGACGATACGCGCGTCGCGCTGTATGTCGGCGCGGCGTGGCTCGCGCTGCTCGCGGCCGTGTTCTACGCACGGATCCGCCCGAAGTTCGCCCCTGCGTCACGATGACGCTCGACTGATTGTTCCATGCGGCGCGCCGGCCTCGGCGCCTGCGTCTGTCCGGCGCGATGCGATGGATCACGCGTCGCGCCGCCCCCGTCTCCTCCTGCCCCCTGCGTCTCGCCCACGGCTCCATCGCGCCGCGCAGCGATCATGCACGCCGGCGTTCAGTGCGACGCGGCGCTCGCGGCCTCGGCCGGATGGGCCTCGTCGTACGCGTGCTTCTGCGAAATCGCGTTGTACAGGATCGTCCCGATCACGAGCAGCACGGCCACGACGATCAGGATGCTCACGTTGCGGACAGGGTTCTTCTTGCGCTGATCGTTCATGGTCGGTGCGGCTCCGTCAAATTCGTCGAAGCGGGCATTCTACGCGCTTGCGCCCGCGCTGCGCCGCCCCGTTCGCCGATCCCCGCCCCGTGCATCTCCGCCGCTTTCCGCAAGCTTTCGTTTGTTAATCATTCCCATTTCGATCTAGAATCGCTAATCTTTCATTTTGTAATGTTCCGGGTCGTTCGGGCGGCAGGCGCGCTCCGGAACGCTTCCTCGTCCACCTGCCCCACCGGAGTTCTCCATGTCGAATCCGCGCACCCGCCTGCTGCCGCTCGCCGGCGCCCTCGCCCTGGCTGCGGCCGCCTTCGCGCCGCTTGCCCAGGCGGCCGAGGAAGTGAGCCTGTACACCACCCGCGAGCCGAAGCTGATCCAGCCGCTCATCGATGCGTTCACGAAGCAGAGCGGCGTCAAGGTCAACACGGTGTTCGTGAAGGACGGCCTGCTCGAGCGCGTGAAGGCGGAAGGCGCGCAGTCGCCGGCCGACGTGCTGATGACGGTCGACGTCGGCAACCTGCTCGACCTCGTCGACGGCGGCGTCACGCAACCGGTGCGCTCGAAGGCGCTCGACGATGCGATTCCCGCGAACCTGCGCGGCGCGAACGGCGACTGGTACGCGCTGTCGCTGCGCGACCGCGTGCTGTACGTCGAAAAGGACCTGAAGGTCGATGCGTTCCGCTACGAGGATCTCGCCGATCCGAAATGGAAGGGCAAGGTCTGCATCCGGTCGGGCCAGCATCCGTACAACACGGCGCTCGTCGCGGCGATGATCGCGCACGACGGCGAGGCCGCGACCGAGCAATGGCTGCGCGGCATGAAGGCGAATCTCGCGCGCAAGGCGACGGGCGGCGATCGCGACGTCGCGCGCGACATCCTCGGCGGGATCTGCGACGTCGGGCTCGCGAACGCGTACTACGTCGGCCACATGAAGCATGCCGAAGCCGGCAGCGATGCGCGTAAATGGGGCGACGCGATCAAGGTCGTGCGCCCGACGTTCGCGAACGCGAAGAGCGGCGGCACGCACGTGAACATCAGCGGCGCGACGGTGGCGAAGCATGCGCCGCACAAGGCCAATGCGGTGAAGCTGCTCGAATACCTGGTGTCGCCGGAAGCGCAGGCGCTGTATGCGCAGGCGAACTACGAATACCCGGTGCGCGCGAACGTGAAGCTCGACCCGGTGATCGCGAGCTTCGGCACGCTGAAGATCGACCCGCTGCCGCTGGCGGATATCGCGAAGCATCGCAAGCAGGCGAGCCAGCTCGTCGACAAGGTCGGCTTTGACAACTGACGCATCGCCTGCCCGCGTCTATCGAGAGCCGCGTCGGTCGCGGCCGCGCGCGGGCAGCCTGTGGCTGCTCGCGGCGCTGACGATCGCCGCGGCGGTAGCGGCGCCGCTCGCGGTGCTCGTGGCCGCCGCGTTCGACGCCGATCTCGCGCACTGGCGGCATCTCGCCGAATTCGTGCTGCCGCAGGCGCTCGTCAATACGCTGCTGCTGCTCGCGGGCGTCGGCACGATCGTGTCGATCGTCGGCACCGGCTGCGCATGGCTCGTCACCGCGTACGAATTTCCCGGCCGCCGGATCCTGACCTGGGCGCTGTTGCTGCCGCTCGCGGTGCCCACCTACATTGTCGCGTTCGCGTATCTCGACCTGCTGCATCCGATCGGCCCCGTGCAGGGCGCGATCCGCTGGCTGCTCGGCTTCGACAGCCCGCGCCAGTTCCGCCTGCCCGATCTGCGCTCGCTGCCCGGCGCGATCTTCGTGCTGGGCTTCGTACTGTATCCGTACGTCTATCTGAGTACGCGCGCGATGTTCGTCACGCAATCCGCGAGCCTGCTCGAGGCCGCGCGCACACTCGGCGCCGGCCGCGTCGCGACATTCTGGCGCGTCGTCGTGCCGCTTGCCCGGCCGGCGATCGCGGTCGGCATGAGCCTCGCGCTGCTCGAAACGCTGAACGATATCGGCGCGTCGGAATTTCTCGGCGTGCAGACGCTGACCGTGTCCGTCTATACGACGTGGATCACGCGCTCCGATCTCGCCGGCGCCGCGCAGATCGCCCTTGCGATGCTCGCGATCGTCGTCGGCATGATCGCGCTCGAACGCTACGGGCGCCGCCGCCAGCGCTACGCGCACGGCCGGCGCATGCGGCCGATCGCGCCGCGCCGCCTGGCCGGCACGGCCGCGCTGGGTGCCGCGGCGCTCGGCTGGCTGCCCGTCCTGCTCGGCTTCGGCGCGCCGGCCGCCTATCTCGCGGTCGAGACCGGCAAGCGGCTGCACCTCGTCGGCGGCGTATCCGCGCAACTAATGACGGGGCTCGCGAACACGCTGACGATCGCGACCGCCGCCACCGCCGCGACGCTCGCATGCGGGCTCGTCGTCGCATGGGCCGCGCGCGCGCAGCGCGACAGCGCGCGTGCGGGCCCTGCCCGCCTGTGCACGCGGATCGCGAGCCTCGGGTACGCGGTGCCGGGCACCGTGCTCGCGATCGGCCTGCTGATTCCGTTCGCGGCGGCCGACCGGCTGTTCGGCGTGGCGCTCGGCCGCGACGGACTGCTGCTGATGGGCTCCGCCACCGCGCTCGTGATCGCCTACACCGTGCGCTTCCTCGCGATTCCGGCCGGCGGCATCGAAGCCGGCCTCGCGCGCATTCCGCCATCGCTCGAACAGGCCGCGCGCTCGCTCGGCGAGACGGCCGGCGGCACGTTGCGCCGCGTCCATCTGCCGCTGTTGCGGCCCGCGCTCACGACGAGCGCGCTGCTGGTGTTCGTCGACGCGATGAAGGAGCTGCCGGCCACGCTGCTGCTGCGCCCGCTGAACTTCGACACGCTCGCGACGTGGCTGTATGCGGAAGCCGCGCGCGGCACCTATGAAGAAGGCGCGGTCGCCGCGCTCGCGATCGTGCTGGCCGGGCTCGTGCCCGTGATCCTGCTCGCACGCACCCGCCACAAGATCGGAGGCTGATACCGTGAACCTGCTCGAACTCGACGACCTCTGCATCGCCTACGACACGCCGCACGGCCGCCGCACCGTCGTCGACGGCCTGAGCCTCGCGCTGCCGCGCGGCGACATCGGCTGCCTGCTCGGCGCGTCCGGCTGCGGCAAGACCACCGTGCTGCGCGCGATCGCCGGCTTCGAACCCGTGCGCATGGGGCGCATCGTGCTGGACGGCACGCCGGTCGCGGCGCCGTCGCTCGACGTGCCGCCCGAGCGGCGGCGCATCGGCATGATGTTCCAGGATTACGCGCTGTTCCCGCACCTGAGCGCGGCCGACAACGTCGCGTTCGGCCTGCGGCGCAGGCCGAAGGCCGAACGGCGCCTGCGCGTCGCGCAGATGCTCGAGCTCGTCGGCCTCGCCGATTCCGGCGACGCGTATCCGCACGAACTGTCGGGCGGCCAGCAGCAGCGCGTCGCCCTCGCGCGCGCACTCGCGCCGTCGCCGGAATTGCTGCTGCTCGACGAACCGTTCTCGAATCTCGACGTCGATACGCGCGAGCGGCTCGCGTTCGAGCTGCGCGACATCCTGAAGCACACGGGGCACACCGCGATCCTCGTCACGCACAATCAGGCGGAAGCGTTCGCGATCGCCGACCGGATCGGCGTGATGAAGGACGGCCGGCTCGCGCAATGGGATACGCCGTACGCGCTGCACCATCATCCGGCCAGCCCGTTCGTCGCGGATTTCGTGCGCCGCGACGCACTGGCCGACGAGCGCGCACGCGCACGCGCGCGCGGCCGCTGACACCGCGCCGCCGGCGCGGCGGCGTGTCCGTCAGGCGGGCTCGGCCAGATCGCGCACGGGCAGCGCGGTCGAATACTTGATCTGCTCCATCGCGAACGACGAACTGACGTCGAACAGCGGCACCGTGCGAATCAATTGCTTGTAGACGCGGTCGTAGTCGTCGATCCCGGCCACGACGACGCGCAGCAGATAATCGGTCTCGCCGCTCATCCGGTAGACCTCGACCACTTCCGGCATGTCGCGCACCGCCTGCGTGAAACGCTGCGCCCATTCCTCGGTGTGCTGGTTCGTGCGGATCGCGACGAACACGGTCGTGCCGACCCCGAGCTTGCGCGGATCGCACAGCGCGACCTGCGCGCGAATCGCGCCGGTTTCCTTCAGCCGCTGCACGCGCTTCCAGCACGGCGTCTGCGACAGGTTCACGCGCTGCGCCAGCTCGGCGATCGGCAGCGTGGCATCCGCCTGCAGCAGCTCCAGCAGCTTGCGATCGATGGCGTCCATTTCTCCATTCCCTCGTCGATAGAAATTTATTCTATTCATCCTGTCCGACGGGGAACAATATGAAAACTGCTTCGTTGCGTCGACCGGTGTAAATACCGATCCGTCATGCATGCGACGCTTTCGCGCGCCAAATGAAACAGGCGACGCAACCCGCGAGGGCGGAATCGCCTGAAATGGCTGCGCGCCGCCGCTTGCAGTCGCACCCGGGCCGGCGCTTACCCGCCGCCGGCCGTCACGCCGCTCAATACGCGACCGTCGCGATCTCGCGCACGAAGCTGTCCTGCTCAAGCGCGTCGACGAACGCGACCGCGTAATCTTCCGCCGAGATCTTGCTGTTGCCTTGCGCGTCCACGATCAGCTTGCCGATGCCGGTGCGGAACGTGCCCGTGCGCTCGCCCGGCGCGATCAGCGCAGCCGGTGCGAAGAAGGTCCAGTCGAGATCGGCGACCGTCTTCAGGTAGCCGAGCGCGTCGCGGTGCGCGAGCGCCTGCGGCTTGTACGCGTCCGGGAAACCTTCGGTGTCGACGAGTTGCTTGCCCGGCGCGACTTCGAGCGAACCGGCGCCGCCCACCACGACGAGCCGCTTCAACCCGGCCTGACGCGTGCCGGCGACCAGCGCCTTCGCAACCGCGACGACCTGCGCCGCATCTTCCTGCTTCGGGCCGTACGCGCTTGCGACGACGTCATGGCCCGGCAGCGCGGCCGCGATGCTGGCGGCGTCGAACAGGTCGGCCGCCTTCGCGGTGATGCCGTCGCCGGATGCGCCCGGATGGCGCGACAGCGCCGTGACGCGGTGGCCGCGCCGCACGGCTTCCGCCGCGATGCGCGAGCCGATCATGCCGGTGGCGCCGAACAGCGCGATATTCAACGAACGTTGCGTCATATCGATTCTCCAGAAATAAAAATATGTAACACCATTAATTACATATAAGACCGAAAAAAACGGGGCGAAGCCCCCGTTGCGCCGATCGTCGCGCGTCCGCGCCGTCCGGCTTTCTGCCTGCCCTGCCGCCGGGCACCCGTCGTCGGTTGTCCGCCGCAAGTCGCCCCGCTGCCGGTCGCCCGCCGCCGGTTACCCGCCGGCGCGCGCCGCTCGTTGCGTGCGCTGTTCCAGATCCAGCATGTCGGCCGTCACGTCGACCAACGTGCGCGTGGCGAGCGAAGCCTCCATCGCGCGCTGCGCGTCGCCGATATAGCCGGTCAGCACGCCCTGGATGTGCCGCCCGACGAGACACGCCGGATTCGGCGCCTCGCGGTGCAGCGCGAACAGTTGCGCATCGTCGACCGCACGATACACGTCGAGCAGCGTGATCTCGCCGGGCTCGCGCGCGAGCAGCGCACCGCCGCCCGCACCGAGCTGCGACGTGGTCAGCCCGGCTGCTGCCAGCATCGACAGCAACCGGCGAATCAGCGCCGGATTCGTATTCACGCTGCCCGCGATGACGTCGGACGACAACGGCACGCCTTCCTGCATCGACAGCAAGGCGAGCACGTGAACGGCGAACGCGAACCGGCTGCTGGTATTCATTCCTGACTCACTCGGCGACACCGGCCCGACCCGCGGCCGGCGACATGTGTAACCATCATAATTACATTTTGCGGATCGTGCAAGCCCGCGTCATTCGCCGCTGGCGGGTTTCGCCCCCGCGGCGTTCTGCTGGCTCCACTGCTGGAGTTTCTTGCCGGCTTCGGCGATCTTCGCGCCCGCTTCTGAAGCCGCATGCGCGACGACGGCGGACGCCGCCGCGTCGATCTGCGCCTGCGCGGCCGACGCGAGGCCGCTTGCGGACAACGGCGGCACGGCCGACGCCGCGGATGCGAGGCCCGCCTTCGCCGCGTTGATCTGCTGGTTGACGGTGCTCGCCACCTGATCGAGCGCCTTGGCCGCATTGTTCGCCGCATCGGCGGCCGCGCTCGCGGCCGTATCGGGTTGCGCGGCCGGCGTGCCGGACTTCTCGCAGCCCGCGAGCAACAGCAACGCGCCGGCGGCCACGGCCGCCAGCACGGACCCCGGCACGCGACGCGCCCGCGATGTCTTCATGTTCATCAGCAATCTCCGGCCGCGCGTTGCACGACCTCGTGGTTGGACCGGTGTCGATGATACCGCCTGTGGAACAGGCTCAATGACGACCCGCCATTAAAAATCCCTTTCAATTTCGGATTCGTCTGATTCAATCGCGGGCGCCACACCTCTAAAGTGGGCACGCTTCAATTCGCTTCTTCCGTACCCTCTTTTTCTCGTTATGGCTTTCCTCGTCGACTGGCTCATCGCCCTGGCCGCGCTGCTCGCCGCCACCCTGTTCATGAGCCTGCGCGCGCCGTCGGCGCGCCGCCTTGCCGAATCCGGGCGTCCGCGCCGCATCGCCTGCGCGCGCTTGCTCACGCAGGCCGTGATCGGTTTCTGGACGGCCGCGCTGATCGTCGCGCAAGGCATCCTCGGCGCCGACGGCGACGGCCAGTCCGTCGCCGGCTTCGCGGCGCTCGCGTTGGCCGCGCTCGGGCTGGCGACCGTCGCCGGCTACTGGTCGGCGTGCGCGCTGCGGCTGCGTCGGCCGCCCGCGCTGTTCGCGCGCCACTGACGCGCCAGATCGGTGCACGGCGGCGCGGCATTGCGCACCGCTCCAATCGTCGCACGCACCGATTCGGCACGTACCGCACCACACGCGTGCAGAGGACCGGGCGCTCCTTCGGCGTCCGCCCCGCCCCGATCCCGTGCACGATTCACCGGAATACCGCATCGTGCGGTATCCGGGCACCAATTCCACGCAGCCGTTCACCAGGTTGGCTCGATACTTGCATTCCTTGCCCGTTTTTTGCGCAAGGAAGCCAGGGCATGGATGGTCTGAAATCCGGCGTCGACACACTGTTCCTGTTGATCGGCGCCGTCATGGTGCTCGCGATGCACGCGGGCTTCGCATTTCTCGAACTCGGCACGGTCCGCAAGAAGAACCAGGTCAACGCGCTCGTGAAGATCCTCGTCGACTTCTCGGTGTCGACGCTCGCGTATTTCTTCATCGGCTACACGATCGCGTACGGCGTCGAATTCTTCGACGACATCGGCACGCTGTCGCAGCACAACGGCTACGCGCTCGTGCGCTTCTTCTTCCTGCTGACGTTCGCGGCGGCGATCCCGGCGATCGTGTCCGGCGGCATCGCCGAGCGCGCGAAGTTCAACCCGCAGCTCGTCGCGACGCTGATCATCGTCGGGTTCATCTATCCGTTCTTCGAAGGAATCGCCTGGAACGAGCGCTTCGGCGTGCAGGCCTGGCTCACGCACGCGTTCGGTGCGCCGTTCCACGACTTCGCGGGCTCGGTCGTCGTACATGCGTTCGGCGGCTGGGTCGCGCTGCCGGCCGTGCTGCTGCTCGGCGCGCGCCACGGCCGCTATGCGAAGGACGGCCGCATCGCCGCGCATCCGCCGTCGAACATCCCGTTCCTCGCACTCGGCGCCTGGGTGCTCGCGGTCGGCTGGTTCGGCTTCAACGTGATGAGCGCGCAGACGCTCGACAAGATCAGCGGCCTCGTCGCGGTGAACTCGCTGATGGCGATGGTCGGCGGCACGCTCGCGGCGTGGATGGCCGGCCGCAACGACCCGGGCTTCACCTACAACGGGCCGCTCGCGGGCCTCGTCGCAGTATGCGCGGGCTCCGACGTGATGCATCCGATCGGCGCGCTCGTCACGGGCGCGGCGGCCGGTGCGCTGTTCGTCGCGATGTTCACCTGCGTGCAGAACCGCTGGCGCATCGACGACGTGCTCGGCGTCTGGCCGCTGCACGGGATGTGCGGCGCGCTCGGCGGCCTCGCGGCCGGCGTGTTCGGACTGCCGGCGCTCGGCGGTCTCGGCGGCGTGTCGTTCCTGTCGCAGCTCGTCGGCACGCTCGGCGGCATCGCGATCGCGACCGCGGGCGGCACGCTCGTCTACGGCGCGCTGAAGGCGACCCTCGGCCTGCGTCTCGATCGCGAAGCCGAATTCGACGGCGCCGACCTGTCGATTCACCGCATCTCGGCCACGCCCGAGCGCGATTGAGCGCGAGCAAGCATCCGATGGGCATCCCGCAGCATGCCTGACGGATGCCCGACACATCATTACGTTTCCAATTCAAAAAACTTTCATCTAGCGTCCCTACACTTCGGTCCAGATTTCAACTTGCCTTCGCGAAGCTTGCCGCTCGCCTGCTTCGCGAAGGCCATTCTTCCAACAACCGAAACTGGACTCCACATGCCCGCGTTGCCCAATGCTTCCCGTCGTCAGGCCCTGAAGATCCTCGCCGGCGCGCCCATGCTTCCCCTCTCCGGCCTCGCGCTGCCGGCCCTGCTGACGGGTTGCGGCGGCGACAACGATCCCGCGTCGACGCCGGCCCCGGTCGCCGCTGCCTATACGTCGGCGGCATTCTCGACGATGGCCGCGCCTACGCTCGACAACGCGGCCGCGATGGCCACGACGACGGTCGGCTCGACGCTGTCGGTGTCGTTCTCGGACGGCTCGTCGCGCAACTTCAAGCTCGCATACCGGCCGTTCTTCGTGACGGGCGACATGGTGCCGGACGGCAACGGCGGCACGACGCTCGCGGGCGGCTACTACGATATCAACAACCAGCCGATCATCGATCGCTCGGTGGCCGGCAAGGAGCGCCAGTTCTATTCGGACTGCCCGGACGGCAGCTCGCTGCTGACGCTGAAGAACGCGAACGTGCCCGGCGTGAAGGGCAACACCGTGTTCGCGGTCGTGCAGTTCGAATACGCGACGCGCGACCAGGCCAGCGCGTCGCAGTACGGCCAGTTGCCGTCGCCGATCGCCGTGCTCACGCTCGACCAGGATCCGGCCACCGGCGCGCTGAAGGTCGTGAAGTACCACAACGTCGACACGTCGAAGGCGCACGGCCTGTGGATCACCTGCGGCGCCAGCCTGTCGCCGTGGGGCACGCACCTGTCGAGCGAGGAATACGAGCCGGATGCGACCAAGGCCGCGACCGACGCGCAGTTCAAGGCGTTCAGCAAGAACACGTTCGGCGACGAGACGAAGGCGAATCCGTATCACTACGGCCATCTGCCGGAGATCACCGTGAATCCGGACGGCACCGGCACGGTGAAGAAGCACTACTGCCTCGGCCGCATCTCGCACGAGCTGATCCAGGTGATGCCGGACCAGCGCACTGTGATGATGGGCGACGATGCGACCAACGGCGGCCTGTTCATGTTCGTCGCGGACAAGGCGGCCGACCTGTCGGCCGGCACGCTGTACGTCGCGAAGTGGACGCAGACGTCGTCCGCGGGCGCGGGCACCGCGACGCTCACGTGGATCAAGATCGGCCACGCGACCAGCAGCGAAATCGAAACGCTCGCGAACACGCTGAAGGCGTCGGACATCATGGACCTGGTGACCGCCGATCCGAACGATGCGAGCTACACGAAGATCCACTTCGGCGGCAAGTTCAACTGGATACGCGTGAAGCCGGGGATGGAAAAGGCCGCCGCGTTCCTCGAGACGCACCGCTACGCGGCGCTGCTCGGCGGCAGCATGGCGTTCACGAAGCTCGAAGGCACGACCGTGAACGCAAAGGACAAGATCGTCTACACGGCGATGTCGCGGATCGAAACGTCGATGGTCAAGGGCAACGCGGTGTCGCGCGACGTCGCGGTCGACAAGAAGATCGCCGCGGGCGCCGTCTATGCGCTGAACCTGAAGGCCGGCCAGCGCGACACGACGGGCGGCGCGATCGACAGCGAATGGGTGCCGGTCGACATGGGCGCGCCCGCCGCGCTCGTCGGCGAGGATCTCGCCGCGGCCGACGCGCTCGGCAACCTCGCGAACCCGGACAAGATCGCGAACCCGGACAACCTGAAGTTCTCCGAAAAGCTGCGCACGCTGTTCATCGGCGAAGACTCGGGCATGCACGTGAACAACTTCCTGTGGGCCTACAACGTCGACACGAAGTCGCTCGCGCGCGTGCTGTCGTGCCCGGCGGGCGCCGAATCGACAGGCCTGCACGCGGTCGACGAGATCAACGGCTGGACTTACATCATGAGCAACTTCCAGCACGCGGGCGACTGGGAATCGCCGCTGCACGACAAGGTCAAGCCGACCCTCGACCCGCTCGTGCGCGCGAACTACAAGGATCGCTTCGGCGCGAGCGTCGGCTACCTGACTGCGGAGCAGACCAGCATCAAGCTCGCGAAGGGCTGACGGGCCGCGCGCGAGGGGCGTTGCTCCTTGCAGGGCGCCTGGCCGGGCGCCCCTGGGCAAGCTTCTTTTCTTCATCACCGTTCATTCGTCGGCGCTCCACGCCGTTTCACGCGCGATGCCCATTGCGGCATCGCGCTTTTTTTTGCGCGTGGGGATCTCGTGCAAGCGACGTCAATCCCGCGTGCAAGCAGCCACGAAATTGGCCCAGACGGGCGATTACGGCGATCGGGGGATAATACGGGCCTGACGCGTCCGGGCGGACGGTCGGAAACGGGCAAAAAAAAGCGCCACGGAGACCGTGGCGCTAAAAAAGTTCTAGCCATTCCGAGGGCCGTGCTAGAACCTGAGAGACTGCGCGAAACATCGTTGCCGGTTAAACTCTTGAAACGATGTTTCGAAAACGTGAGACATTCTTTCCGTTTCCGCCCGACAAGTCAAGCGGTATTTGCACCGGTTCATGCACTTTCCGACAACGCTCATTTGAGTGTTTTCCCAATAAACCAAGGGTGAACCCGTAAAATCTCATCCAATGACCGATTCACCCGCGGAACATGCATCTTTTGGCAATAGTCCTACAATACCAACAAAATTGAAATCGAGTTTCGGAATTAGAGAGAATCCCTCGTGTCGACCACTGTAACCTCTCCCGCGTCGCGGGACCGTGAATCGTCGCCCGACGAGATCACCGCCCTCGCCCGCGGTCTCGCCGTGCTGCGCCGCATCGCGGCTGCCGACGCCCCCGTCAGCAACCGCGAACTGACCGAATTGACCGGCATCCCGAAGCCGACCGTCTCGCGCATCACCGCGACGCTCGTCAGCGCCGGCTTCCTGTTCCAGTTGCCCGACAGCGAGCGCTTCGTGCTGACCGCGTCGGTGCTCGAACTCAGCCACGGCTTCCTGCGCAACTTCGACATCCGCGCGCGTTCCCGGCCGTTCATGATCGAGCTGGCCGAACGCACGTCGCTGTCCGTGCACCTCGCGGTGCGCGACCGGCTCGACATGGTCGCGATCGACGTGATCCGCCCGCGTTCGGCCGTGCTCGTCACGCGCCTCGAAATCGGCTCGCGGATGGACATCGCACGTACGGCCGTGGGCCGCGCGTATCTCGCCGCGCTCGAGGACGACGAGCGCCGCCAGTTGCTCGAGTCGCTGCGCACCACCGCCGGCGACGACTGGCCGCATGTGTCCGCCCGCCTGACGCCCGCGCTCGACGATGCGATGCGCGACGGCCACGCGATCGCGATCGGCGAATGGCGCGAAGGCCTGAACGCGGTCGCGGCCGGTTTCGTCGGCCCGTCGGGCCAGCGCTATTCGGTGAATTGCGGCGGCGCGTCGCACCAGTGTCCGCCCGAATGGCTGCAGGAACACGTCGTGCCCGCACTGCACGAATGCATCGCGAAAATCACCCGCGAAATCGGCGGCGCGCCGGCCCGGCGTGTCGGCTCGTAATCGTTTCGTCATCGGCGTGTCGCGTTGTGTAACGACCGTAACCCGTTGAAAGATAGACCGCTGGACTGTAACGGGGACGGCACGTAGGATCATGCCCATCGTCGCACCGCATTCGCGGTGTGCACCGCTCTTTTCCCGCGCGGATCGGCGGGGCCCCGGACCGAGCCGGGCCGCCCCGTCGCGTCGCCCCACGCGCAGCCGAGCAGCCCGATTTCCGGGCCGCCGCGCCGTCTTCCTGACAGAACACGATGGATAACGAACAAAAGCCCACGCCCCCTTCGAAAGACCCCGCACCCACCATCGCACGCCGCCCGCGCCGCACGCTGCTGCTCGGGACCGTCGCGGTCGTCGTCATCGGCGGCCTGTTGTGGTGGCACCCGTGGAACCGCACGCCGGCGGCAGGCAACACCGCGAAAGGCGCGGGCGCCAGCGCCGCTGCGGGCAGCCATCGCGGCCGCGGCGGCCCTGCTGCGATGGCGAACGTGCCGCAGCCGGTGCAGGTCGCCACCGCGACGCAGGGCGAGATGCCGATCGTGTTGTCCGCGCTCGGCACCGTCACGCCGCTCGCGAACGTGACGGTGAAGACGCAACTGTCGGGCTACCTGCAGTCGGTGTCGTTCCAGGAAGGTCAGATCGTCAGGAAGGGCGACGTGCTCGCGCAGATCGATCCGCGCCCGTACCAGGTCGCGCTCGAGAACGCCGAAGGCACGCATGCCCGCGACGCGGCGCTGCTCGCGACGGCCCGCCTCGACCTGAAGCGCTACCAGACGCTGTTGTCGCAGGACTCGATCGCGTCGCAAACCGTCGATACGCAGGCGTCACTCGTCAAGCAGTACGAAGGCGCGGTGAAAACCGACCAGGCCGCGATCGATTCCGCGAAACTCAATCTCACGTATGCGCGCATCACGGCGCCCGTCTCCGGTCGCGTCGGCCTGCGCCAGGTCGACCCGGGCAACTACGTGACGCCGGGCGACACCAACGGCATCGTCGTGATCACGCAGTTGCAGCCGATGAGCGTGATCTTCACGACGTCGGAAGACAATCTGCCGCAGATTCTCAAGCAGGTGAACGCGGGCCGGAAGCTGTCGGTCACCGCCTACAACCGCAACAACACGGTGCCGCTCGAGACGGGCTCGCTCGCGACGCTCGACAACCAGATCGACACGAGCACTGGCACGGTCAAGCTGCGCGCGAACTTCGATAACAAGGAAGGCATGCTGTTCCCGAATCAGTTCGTGAACACGCGGCTGCTCGTCGACGTGATACGCAACGCGACGATCGTGCCGACCTCCGCCGTGCTGACGGGCTCGATCGGCCAGTTCGTCTACGTCGTGAAACCCGACAACACGGTGACCGTGCGCAAGGTCACGGTCGGCCCGGTCGACGGCGAACGCACGAGCATCGTCAGCGGCGTCGCGCTCGGCGAGCGCGTGGTGACCGACGGCTCGGATCGCCTGCGCGAAGGCGCGAAGATCTCGATTCCGGCCGACAAGCCGAAAGGCGCGTCGGGCGCGCACGGCGCAGGCGCGGCATCGGGCGCATCGGGTGCCGGCGGTCATCGCGGCGGACACCGGCACGGCGCGTCGCAGGCAGCGGCCCCCGCGGCCCAGTAACGCGCGGGCCGCTCGATGAATCCATCCCGCCTCTTCATTCTCCGGCCGGTCGGCACCGCTCTCCTGATGGCGGCGATCATGCTGGCCGGTCTCGTCGCGCTGCGGTTCCTGCCGCTCGCCGCGCTGCCCGAGGTCGACTACCCGACGATCCAGGTCCAGACCTTCTATCCGGGCGCGAGCCCGGAAGTGATGACGTCGTCGGTCACCGCGCCGCTCGAACGCCAGTTCGGGCAGATGCCGTCGCTGAACCAGATGTCGTCGCAAAGCTCGGCCGGTGCATCGGTGATCACGCTGCAGTTCTCGCTCGACCTGCCGCTCGACATCGCCGAACAGGAAGTGCAGGCCGCGATCAACGCGGCCGGCAACCTGCTGCCGTCCGATCTGCCGGCCCCGCCGATCTACGCGAAGGTGAACCCGGCCGATGCGCCGGTGCTGACGCTCGCCGTCAAGTCGAAGACGCTGCCGCTCACGCAGGTGCAGGACCTGGCCGACACGCGCCTCGCGATGAAGATCTCGCAGATCGCCGGCGTCGGCCTCGTCAGCCTGTCGGGCGGCAACCGGCCGGCCGTGCGGATCCAGGCGAACCCGACCGCGCTCGCGAAGTACGGGATGAACCTCGACGACCTGCGCACGACGATCTCGAACCTGAACGTCAACACGCCGAAGGGCAATTTCGACGGCCCGACGCGCGCGTACACGATCAACGCGAACGACCAGTTGACGAGCGCCGACCAGTACAACAGCGCGGTCGTCGCGTACAAGAACGGCCGCCCGGTGATGTTGACCGACGTCGCAACGGTCGTCGCCGGCTCGGAGAACACCAAGCTCGGCGCGTGGGTGAATTCGGACCCCGCGATCATCCTGAACGTGCAGCGCCAGCCGGGCGCGAACGTGATCGCGACCGTCGACGCGATCAAGGCGCAGTTGCCGAAGCTGCAGGAGACGCTGCCGGCCGCGCTCGACGTCGAGATCGTCACCGATCGCACGACGATGATCCGCGCGGCCGTGCGCGACGTGCAGTTCGAGCTGCTGCTCGCGGTCGCGCTCGTCGTGCTGGTGATGTACCTGTTCCTCGCGAACGTCTACGCGACGATCATCCCGAGCCTGTCGGTGCCGCTGTCGCTGATCGGCACGCTCGCGGTGATGTACATGGCCGGCTTCTCGCTGAACAACCTGTCGCTGATGGCGCTCACCATCGCGACCGGCTTCGTCGTCGACGATGCGATCGTGATGATCGAGAACATCGCGCGCTACGTCGAGGAAGGCGAATCGGGGCTCGAGGCCGCGCTGAAGGGCTCGCGGCAGATCGGCTTCACGATCATCTCGCTGACGGTCTCGCTGATTGCGGTGCTGATCCCGCTGCTGTTCATGGGTGACGTGGTCGGGCGCCTCTTCCACGAATTCGCGATCACGCTCGCGGTGACGATCGTGATCTCGGCGATCGTGTCGCTCACGCTCGTGCCGATGATGTGCGCGAAGCTGCTGCGCCATTCGCCGCCGCCGGAGAGCCATCGCTTCGAGGCGCGCGTGCACCGCGCGATCGACTGGGTGATCGCGCGCTACGCGGTGGCGCTCGAATGGGTGCTGAACCGGCAGCGCTCGACGCTCGTCGTCGCACTGCTGACGCTCGGGCTGACCGCCCTGCTCTATGTCTACGTGCCGAAGGGCTTCTTCCCCGCGCAGGACACCGGTGTGATCCAGGCGATCACGCAGGCGCCGCAGTCGATCTCGTACGGCGCGATGGCCGAACGCCAGCAGGCGCTCGCGGCCGAGATCCTGAAGGATCCGAACGTCGACAGCCTCACGTCGTTCATCGGCGTCGACGGCAGCAACATCACGCTGAACAGCGGCCGGATGCTGATCAACCTGAAAGCACGCGACGAACGCAACGAAACCGCCGCGCAGATCATCCGCGACCTGCAGCAGCGCGTGTCGAACATCACCGGCATTTCGCTGTTCATGCAGCCGGTGCAGGATCTGACGATCGACTCGACGGTCAGCCCCACGCAGTACCAGTTCATGCTGACGAGCCCGAACGCCGACGAATTCGCGACCTGGGTGCCTAAACTCGTCGCGCGGCTGCAGCAGGAGCCGTCGCTCGCCGACGTCGCGACCGACCTGCAGAGCAACGGGCAGTCGGTGTACATCGAGATCGACCGCGCGAGCGCCGCGCGCTTCGGCATCACGCCGGCGACCGTCGACAACGCGCTGTACGACGCGTTCGGCCAGCGCATCGTGTCGACGATCTTCACGCAATCGAACCAGTACCGCGTGATTCTCGAGTCCGAGCCGAAGGAGCAGCACTACGCGCAATCGCTGAACGACATCTACCTGCCGTCGGCCGGCGGCGGCCAGGTGCCGCTGTCGTCGATCGCGTCGTTCCACGAGCGGCCGTCGCCGCTGCTGGTCGCGCACCTGTCGCAGTTTCCGTCGACGACGATCTCGTTCAACCTCGCGCCAGGCGCGTCGCTCGGCGAAGCGGTCAAGGCGATCGAGGCCGCCGAGAAGGACATCGGCCTGCCCGGCTCGTTCCAGACGCGCTTCCAGGGCGCGGCGCTCGCGTTCCAGGCGTCGCTGTCGAACCAGCTGTTCCTGATCCTCGCGGCGGTCGTCACGATGTACATCGTGCTCGGCGTGCTGTACGAGAGCTACATCCATCCGATCACGATCCTGTCGACGCTGCCGTCGGCCGGCGTCGGCGCGCTGCTCGCGCTGATGATCACCGGGCACGACCTCGACATCATCGGGATCATCGGCATCGTGCTGCTGATCGGCATCGTGAAGAAGAACGCGATCATGATGATCGACTTCGCGCTCGAGGCCGAACGCATCGAAGGCAAGCCGCCGCGCGAGGCGATCTACCAGGCGTGCCTGCTGCGGTTCCGGCCGATCCTGATGACGACGCTCGCCGCGCTGCTCGGCGCGGTGCCGCTGATCGTCGGCTCGGGCGCGGGCTCCGAGCTGCGCCAGCCGCTCGGGATCGCGATCGCCGGCGGCCTGATCGTGTCGCAGGTGCTGACGCTGTTCACGACGCCCGTGATCTACCTCGGCTTCGACTCGCTCGCGCGCCGCGTGCGCGGCTGGTTCGAACGCCACGGGCCGGGCGCCGATGCAGGCAAGCACACGGGTGCGTAAATGAAACAACCCCCACGCTCACTTCGTTCGCGTGGGGGGGCGCAGCCCCCCCATCTCCCGAAAACGCATCCGTCGGAACACGCGGCGGCCCAGCGAGTGCCGACATGAACCTGTCGCGCCCCTTCATCAACCGCCCCGTCGCGACGACGCTGCTCGCGCTCGGCGTCGCGCTCGCGGGCCTGTTCGCGTTCATCAAGCTGCCGGTGTCGCCGCTGCCGCAGGTCGACTTCCCGACGATCTCGGTGCAGGCGTCGCTGCCGGGCGCGAGCCCGGAAACGGTCGCGACCAGCGTGACGAGCCCGCTCGAACGGCACCTCGGATCGATCGCGGACGTCTCCGAAATGACGTCGACGAGCACGGTCGGCAACGCACGGATCATCCTGCAGTTCGGCCTGAACCGCGACATCGACGGCGCCGCGCGCGACGTGCAGGCCGCGATCAATGCGGCGCGCGCCGACCTGCCCGCCGCGCTGAAGAGCAATCCGACCTACCGCAAGGTCAACCCGGCCGATTCGCCGATCATGGTCGTGTCGCTGACGTCGGAGACGGCGTCGCCGGCGAAGGTGTACGACGCGGCGTCGACGGTGCTGCAGCAGTCGCTGTCGCAGATCGACGGGATCGGCCAGGTCACCGTGAGCGGCTCCGCGAACCCGGCCGTGCGCGTCGAGCTCGAACCGCAATCGCTGTTCCACTACGGGATCGGCCTCGAGGACGTGCGCGCGGCGCTGGCTTCCGCGAACGCCAACGCGCCGAAGGGCGCGATCGAGTTCGGCCCGCAGCGCTTCCAGCTCTATACGAACGACCAGGCGTCCCAGGCGTCGCAATACCGCGACCTCGTCGTCGCGTACCGCAACGGCTCGGCCGTGCGGCTGTCCGATCTGTCCGACGTCGTCGATTCGGTCGAGGACCTGCGCAACCTCGGCCTGTCGAACGGCAAGCGCGCGGTGCTCGTGATCCTCTACCGTTCGCCCGGCGCGAACATCATCGAGACGCTCGATCGCGTGCGCGCGGCGCTGCCGCAGCTCACCGCGTCGCTGCCGGCCGACATCACGGTCACGCCGGTGCTCGACCGCTCGACCACCATCCGCGCGTCGCTGAAGGACACCGAACACACGCTGCTGATCGCGATCAGCCTCGTCGTGATGGTCGTGTTCCTGTTCCTGCGCAACTGGCGCGCGACGCTGATCCCGAGCGTCGCGGTGCCGATCTCGATCGTCGGCACGTTCGGCGCGATGTACCTGCTCGGCTTTTCCATCGACAACCTGTCGCTGATGGCGCTGATCGTCGCGACCGGCTTCGTCGTCGACGACGCGATCGTCGTGCTCGAGAACATCGCGCGGCACATCGAGAACGGCAAGTCGCGGATGCAGGCGGCGCTCGACGGCGCGCGCGAAGTCGGCTTCACGGTGCTGTCGATGAGCATCTCGCTCGTCGCGGTATTCCTGCCGATCCTGCTGATGGGCGGGATCGTCGGGCGGCTGTTCCGCGAGTTCGCGCTGACGCTGTCGCTCGCGATCGCCGTGTCGCTCGCGGTGTCGCTCACGGTCACGCCGATGATGTGCGCGCGCCTGCTGCCCGACAAGCACGACCCGCGCGACGAGGGCCGCTTCGGGCGCTTCCTCGAACGCGGCTTCGCGCGCATGCAGCGCGGCTACGAGCGCTCGCTGTCGTGGGCGCTGCGCCGGCCTCTGCTGATCCTGCTGACGCTGTTCGCGACGATCGGGCTGAACGTCTACCTGTACGTCGTCGTGCCGAAGGGCTTCTTCCCGCAGCAGGACACCGGGTTGATGATCGGCGGCATTCGGGCCGACCAGTCGACGTCGTTCCAGGCGATGAAGCTGAAGTTCTCCGAGATGATGCGGATCGTGCAGGCCAACCCGAACGTGAAGAGCGTCGCGGGCTTCACCGGCGGCACGCAGACCAACTCCGGCTTCATGTTCGTCACGCTGAAGGACCGCACCGAGCGCAAGCTGTCGGCCGACCAGGTGATCCAGCAACTGCGCCCGCGGCTGGCGGACGTGGCAGGCGCGAGCACGTTCCTGCAGGCCGCGCAGGACATTCGCGTGGGCGGCCGGCAGAGCAACGCGCAGTACCAGTTCACGCTGCTCGGCGATTCGAGCGCCGACCTGTACAAGTGGGGGCCGATCCTGACCGAGGCGCTGCAGAAGCGCCCCGAGCTGACCGACGTGAACTCCGACCAGCAGCAAGGCGGCATGGAGGCCATGGTGACGATCGACCGCGCGACGGCCGCACGGTTCGGCATCAAGCCTGCACAGATCGACAACACACTGTACGACGCGTTCGGCCAGCGCCAGGTCTCGACGATCTACAACCCGCTGAACCAGTACCACGTCGTGATGGAAGTCGCGCCGAAGTACTGGCAGAGCCCGGAGATGCTGAACCAGGTGTGGATCAGCACGTCGGGCGGCAGCGCGAACGGCTCGCAGACCACCAACGCGGCCGCCGGCACCTTCGTCGCGACCTCGGCCGGCACGTCGAGCGCGGGCACGGCCACGCAGAGCGCCGCGGCGATCGCATCCGATTCCGCGCGCAATCAGGCGCTCAACGCGATCGCGGCGAGCGGCAAGTCGAGCGCGTCGTCGGGCGCGTCGGTGTCGACGTCGAAGTCGACGATGATCCCGCTGTCGGCGATCGCGACGTTCGGGCCGAGCACGACGCCGCTGTCGGTCAACCACCAGGGGCTGTTCGTCGCGACCACGATCTCGTTCAACCTGCCGCCGGGCGTGTCGCTGTCGCAGGCGACCCAGGTGATCTATCAGACGATGGCGCAGATCGGCGTGCCGCCGACGATCGTCGGCAGCTTCCAGGGCACCGCGCAGGCGTTCCAGCAATCGATGAACGATCAGCCGATCCTGATCCTCGCGGCACTCCTGGCCGTCTACATCGTGCTCGGGATCCTGTACGAGAGCTACATCCACCCGATCACGATCCTGTCGACGCTGCCGTCGGCCGGCGTCGGCGCGCTGCTCGCGCTGCTGCTGTTCAAGACCGAGTTCAGCATCATCGCGCTGATCGGCGTGATCCTGCTGATCGGCATCGTGAAGAAGAACGCGATCATGATGGTCGACTTCGCGATCGACCAGACGCGCAACAACCGGAAGTCGTCGTTCGATGCGATCCACGAGGCGTGCCTGCTGCGCTTCCGGCCGATCATGATGACGACGATGGCGGCGCTGCTCGGCGCGCTGCCGCTCGCGTTCGGCAGCGGCGACGGCGCCGAGCTGCGCGCGCCGCTCGGGATCGCGATCGCCGGCGGCCTGATCGTGTCGCAGGTGCTGACGCTCTATACGACGCCGGTCGTCTACCTGTACATGGACCGGCTGCGCGTGTGGGCCGAGAAGCGCCGCAACCGCCGCGGCAATACCGGCGGGCCGGCGGTCGCCGGCGAGTGACGGAAAGCGGCCGCCGCCCAGGCGGGCGCTTTCCGCGCTTGAACACCGGCAGCAATCAGCTATCGTGTGTGCATGCCCACGGCCGCGCCCTTCCCGGGAACCCGCCATGAACGTCCAGCTCAACCACACGATCGTCTGGTGCCGCGACAAGCGCGCATCGAGCCGCTTCCTCACCGACCTGCTGGAACTGCCGCCGCCGACGCCGTTTGGCGCGATGCTGGTCGTCGCGCTCGACAATGGCGTGTCGCTCGATTTTTACGAACAGGCGGGGGAGATCCGGTCGCAGCATTACGCGTTCCTGATCGACGAAGCCGGCTTCGATCGCGTGCTCGCACGCATCCGCGAACGCGGGTTGCCGCACTGGGCCGATCCGGCGAAGCGGCAAGCCGATGACATCTACCGCCACAACGGCGGACGCGGCGTGTACTTCGACGATCCGGACGGTCACTTCCTCGAAGTGATGACGCAGCCGTACGTGCTGAACGGCTGATATGACTCCCGCTGTCAATCGGGATTGGTGTTCGGGTTTTCCACGCGTTATTGTTCAAATTTCCTGA